>JAAUZT010000010.1 GCA_014804485.1 Lachnospiraceae bacterium | reverse complement strand
ATGAGCAAGGCCAAGGTAACGCTTGCAAAGACGAAAGTAGATTATAAGAATAATGATCAGGGTGAGTATGGTAAAGGAACAGAGAAACCCGCAGTAACTGTCAAGATGGGTAATGATACACTGACAGAGGATGTTGATTATGAGGTAATCTATGAGAACTGGGACCAGATCGGTAAAGCGACTGTCACAGTCACAGCGAAAGACACTACGAAGTATTTCGGCAGCAAGTCCGTGACCTATACGGTAAACGGAACCAAGCTGGCAGGATTTGCGATTGAAGGTATTAGCAAGGACGGTTATCAATATACAGGCAGTCCGATCTATATCAATCAAGAAGCTGGGGGAACGCTGGTGGTAAGGCCTAAGAGCGGCGGTGATGCCTTGACAGAGGGCACGGATTATACCGTATCCTATGCGACAGGCAAGAAAGCGGGAGAGCATACTGGCGCAGGTACAGTTAACGTGACGATTACCGGTATCAACGCATATACCGGTTCGATGAAGACGACTTTCAAGATTACACCGGTTGATCTGACTGCCTTTGGAACAGACAAAGCACCAGATGGGCTTAAATTTGCAGCAGATGGAGCAGCGAAGTACACGAAGACAGGTGCGAAGCCTGAGATCACAACCCTGACGTTTAATGGAGATGATCTGGTAGAGAAACAGGATTATACGCTTTCCTATCAGAAAAACAGTCAGGTGAAATCCGGTGAAAAGTCCGCAACCATGATCATCAAGGGCAAGGGCAACTTCAAGGGGCAGCTCAAGCGTACGTATGAAGTGACGATTGCTTCCGCAGATGATGTATATGCGACAGCAGTGGATATCGTGAAGCCTGCTAAGTTTAACCAGGTGAAGTCAACCATAAAGGTATTTGAGAAGGGAACGGATAAGGCTCTGAAGGCCGGAACTGATTATAATAAGAACATCAAGTATTACAGTGATGCTGGATGTACGAACGAGATCACGGCGGATAACTTCGCGACGGAAGCAGATGTCGATAAGGTGATCTATGCGAAGATCGAAATGCTGGCTACTGGCAGCTATGCCGGAACATCAACANCGGGNACTCCCGGATATGTGAGAGCGGAGTTCAGGGTATATAATAAAGACCTGAAGATGACGAGCAACAANCTGGTTGTAATTGTTGATACTACGGTGGATAAAGACNGCAATAAGATTNNNTGTGATACTTCNAANGCGAAAAATCCGTACTATACGGGAACATACATTGAACCGAAGGTGACCGTAAAGATAAAGGGAACCGGAGGTGCTGCGGATACAGACCTGGAGGAGAAGAACTACAGAGTAGACTACACCAACAATATCAACAAGGGNAANGCTACAATAACAGTNACCGGTATCGATGGCGGCTACGGCGGTTCTAAGAGCGTGAAGTTCACGATCGTACCGAAAGATATGCATTGGGCGGAGCAGGCAGTGAAGAAGGCTGCGGAAGCTTTATCAGGCTTAGTGCCTGTTCTGGAATGACGGACATATGTCCGGTAAAGAAATGGCNGGGTATTTCCTGAATATTATATTACCTGACTGAGAAATAATGGGATGCCACAGAAAGCCGGTGGTATCCCTTATTTNGTCTTATGTATATAAAAAGTGTTATTTGCTAACGATTGCAAACATTTTCCCCCTATGCTATACTTAAGGACGATGTAAAAGGCATGTTTTCAGGATGATNAGAGGAAAAAGACGGAGGGAAACTCATGTTAAACAATAAAACGATATTGATTACAGGCGGAACCGGTTCGTTTGGCAAATGCTTTACGAGATACGTNCTNACGCATTATGAGCCGAGGAAGATCATCATCTATTCCAGAGATGAGTTCAAACAGTGGATTATGGCGGACGAGTTCNGNGAATANGAAAGCAAACTTCGCTTCTTTATCGGAGACGTGAGGGATGTGGAGCGCTTAAAGAGGGCNTGCGAGGGNGTGGATTATATCATTCATGCGGCGGCNCTTAAGCAGGTTCCTGCCTGTGAGTACAATCCGAATGAGGCGATCAAGACCAATATACACGGCGCAATGAATGTGATNGACGCAGCGCTTGACTGCGGCGTGAGCAGAGTGGTGGCGCTGTCNACGGATAAGGCAGTCAATCCCGTNAATCTGTACGGCGGCACGAAGCTGGTGTCGGACAAACTNTTCGTGGCGGCNAATGCCTATGCGGGGGCGAAGGATATTAATTTCTCCATAGTGCGTTATGGCAATGTGGCAGGCAGCCGNGGTTCGGTCATTCCTTTTTTNNATAAATTNATTAAAGANGGNAANACNGAGATGCCGGTGACTGATGTGCGTATGACACGNTTCTGGATCAGCCTGACNCAGGGAGTGGAGCTGGTGATCAAGGCNCTGGCGGAGGCGAAAGGCGGCGAGACATTTATCAGCAAGATACCGTCCTTCAAGGTTACCGATCTGGCGGAGGCNATGCTTCCGGGCTGTACCATTAAAGAGACGGGGATTCGTCCCGGAGAGAAGCTGCATGAGATCATGGTGACGACAGAGGATTCTCATACGACTTATGAATATGACAAGCACTTTATTGTATATCCGCAGATGATATGGAATGACAGGCAGCAGTTTGCACCCAGCGGTAAGAAGGTTGAGGAAGGATTTTCTTANAGTTCCGGGACGAATACAGAGTGGTTGTCGGTGGAGGATATCAGGGAACTATTGAANGATGTTGAGTTAGAGAAATAGACGTACTTGATTGAAGAGCATGCGGGCGGATCAATATTATTGGTCATAGTGTGAACGGTAATGAATGANAANGGACATGCATGTTAATTGCATGTCCTTTTTGGGAACTGTCGGCATAGCGGTATTCTGAAATGAAAATATGATTTGTTGTTTGAAAAAAGGAGTGGAAGCAGATATGGAGCAATCGACAATGAATAATTCCGATATACCGGCAATCGAAGGAGGAACGCCTGCCAGAGAGACAAAGATATTCTATGGGCACCAATATATAGANGAGGCAGATGTGGAAGCCGTGGTGGAGGTTCTGCGCCACGGTGACCTGACATGCGGACCGAAGATCAAGGAACTGGAGGATAAGCTGTGCCGTCTGACCGGCGCAAAATATGCCGTGGTGTGCAGCAACGGAACGGCAGCGCTTCATATATCNGCGCTCGCGGCGGGGGTAGGCGAAGGTGATGAAGTGATCACGACACCGATTACTTTTGCGGCCTCTGCTAACTGTGCGTTGTACTGCGGTGCCAGACCGGTATTTGCGGACATTGATCCGGAGACATATAATATTGATCCGCAGAAGGTGGAGGAGGCGATCACGGAGCGGACGAAAGCTGTGGTGGTGGTAGACTATACGGGACAGTCCGTGGCACTGGATCCGATCAGAAAAATATGCAGAGAGCATAATCTGGTACTCATTGAGGACGGGGCTCATGTAATCGGTACGAAATATCGGGGGCAGGCAAACGGTTCGATTTCCGATATGACGACATTCAGTTTCCATCCGGTGAAGACGGTCACCGGCGGAGAGGGCGGGGCAGTGCTGACAAACGATGAGACGTTGTATCAGAAGCTGCTGCTCTATCGGGCTCATGGCATTACGCGCAACACCGANNTGATGGCACATGAACCGGACGGACCGTGGTATTATGAGCAGGTGGATTTAGGATATAATTATCGTATGACGGATATTCAGGCAGCGCTTATTATCAGTCAGCTCGACAAGCTGCCTATGTTCAGTAAGAGACGAAAAGAGATTGTGGAGCGGTATAATGAGGCGTTTGCGAAACTGCCGTCTCTGTTTGTGCAACGGGAGATCCCCGAGTCGGACACTACGAGACACTTGTACATTCTGCGGATCGTTCCGGAGAANCTGCGCATCGACAGGAGACAGTTCTTCGATGCGCTGACGGCGGAAAATGTGTGCTGTAATGTGCATTATATACCCACATANTATTTCCCCTATTANGAGAAGCTCGGGTATCGTAGAGGGCTGTGTCCNAATGCCGAGAAGCTGTACGAGGAGATCATATCTCTGCCCCTNTACTATGCCATGACAGACGAGGATGTGGAGAGTGTCATAGAAGCTGTGACTAAAATAGCGGTCTACTATGCGAAAGAATAAGAGGATGTCAAAGAGCACGGACGCAGAACAGAGCGNGCGGCGAAAAGGAAATGGAAATGCAGACAAGAGAAATACCGACCAAGACAAAAATAATCTATATNGTAATTGTATGCTTTGTTACGCTGCTATTGTGGCTGGGTGACGAGGGCAGTCGTCCGTTTGAGTATCTGGGATCAGAGCTGAATCATTCTGTCGGCCTGATCGATTCGGATTACGGGCTTGTCGTGCGGGAGACGGTGGCAATGAACGGGATTGTGGCATATACGCCGGAATANGTTCTGAACAAGGGCAGTTACACCGCACAAATGGTTTATCAGGCGGAGGAAGAAGATTCGGTCTTAGAGCTGTGGGAACAGAACAGTAAAGTGGCTGCATGGCCGCTTGATCCCCGACAGTCGAAGATCACTGCGGATTTCACCCTTTCTAAAGATGCCAAGCAGATTCGGCTGCAGATCAATTACGGCGGCACAGGTTCGCTGACGGTTAANCAGCTAAGCCTGTCTCCGCATACGGTGTTCTATACGGATACNTATTTCTTTATGGTGTTGTTTCTGGCATGCAGTCTGATTATATGGCTGTATGTGGTACAGGGCAGAGNGCAGCTGACGCAGGAGANACTTACGGACTTTTGCGTGATACTGGGTGTGGCGCTTCTGGCAACGACACCGATGATGCAGACATACCTCTATAACGGAGATGATCTGTGTTATCATCTGGCGCGCTTAGAGGGGTTAAAAGACGGTATTCTGGACGGACAGATTCCGGTCAATATTCTGCCGGAAGGCATGCAGGGCAACGGGTATATGAATGCCATGTATCCGTATCTGTTCTTGTATATCGGCGCTTTCTTAAGAATATGCCGCGTGTCGCTGGCATTGTCTTACAAAACATTGATTTTTCTGGCAAATCTCGGATCCGCGATCTGTGCTTATACTGCCGNGAAATCCATGTGTAAATCGCGCCGCAGCGTGATGCTGGCGGTGGTGTTATATACGCTTATGCCCTACCGGTTTACCAATATTTTTTCCAGAGGGGACTTGGGGGAGATCTTAGCCTTAACCTTCTGGCCGTTGGTGNTTGCAGGNCTCTACCATATCATTCTGGGTGANAGGCAGAAATGGTATTATCTTGTGATCGGTGTCAGCGGTATATTGCAGAGCCATATCTTAAGCGCTGCGTTTGCGGCAGTGATCTGTGTGATCACGGCATNGGNCTACTGTGTGCGCATCGTGCGGGAGCGCAGGTATATTGAGGTCGGCAAAGCGGCAGGAATGTTTTTGCTTTTAAATATGTGGTATCTGGTACCGTTCATATTTTATTATTTCGAGAAGGATCTGAGTACCGACGTGCTCAGATGGAGCGGTTATTTTGAGCAGTCAATCAACCCGTCCAACTTCACGCAGAGCCTCAGTCTGTACAACAAACAGTACTTTTCGTTCGGACTTGCGCTTCTGGGCTGTGCGGGGATCGGTGTGNTCCGCATTATATGTGAGCGGGATCAAAAGAAGACAGATGAAGACGGATACGTGTTATATTTGTTCTTGCTTGGGGTGCTGCTTGCCTATATGACCACCGGATATTTTCCAAACAGGAGACTGCTGGACAATGCCCTGTTTGAGAATATTGCTACAATGATTCAGTTTCCGTGGCGTTTCTTAGGACCGGCATCCGCCTGTTTCCTCTTTGTGGGGGCGATCGGACTGGAACGGTCACAGATCCTGCGGCCATACCGCAATTTTATATTTGCCATGCTGATAGGATTAAATCTTCTGATTATTATCTCGGTACCGGCAGATAATAGTCATATGCCGTATGATAACGCAGAGGCAGTGGCTTCCAAGGGACATGAGAGCAAACTGGGAACAAGCGTTGGGTTGTTCTATCCGCATGAGTGGAGGCTTGCCGGTGCGACGGAGGAGTCGTTGACGAACAGCGTGATTACTTCCGATCTGAATGCGATAGCGGTCAGACAATATCAGAAAAAAGGTACGCGGGCCGCGGTAACATACACGGCAACGGAGGAAGGCGGCTATATAGAACTGCCAATTCAGGATTATTCGGGATATCGGGCATATGATGAGAATGGTAACCGACTTGAGATCGGGCGGGGCGACGGTGCCAGAATGCGCTTTGCGGTGCGGGGTGACGGCATAGAGCATACGATTCGTGTGCGCTACGGCCCTAATCCCATATTTATTGCGGCAAATCTGGTCTCTGCGCTGACGATTCTTTACTGTGTATGGCGGAGGCGTAAAGTACATTCGAGATCCGAACAGGCTGCACCGCAGTAAAAAATGCAGGAATGAGGAACAGAATCGCGGCGGACAGACCGAAAACAGAGGTGCATCTACTATGAATGGCGTAAATAGAAAGAAAAAACAACTACAGTTTCGCTATTATGAGATTCCACAGAATGAGCCATGTCTTGCGCTGCTGGGAGAGACGTGGGTGCGTCCTTATGGGGACGGTGTGGAATGCCTGCATTTCCATAATTATATGGAGATCGGGTTCTGCTATGACGGTGCGGGTGAAGTGATTCTGGATGAAGAAGAGATATTCTATTCCTCTGATATTTTTACTGTAATTCCGAGGAATTTTCCGCATAATACGGAGAGTGAGAACTTCTCCGTAAACCGTTGGGAGTTTCTCTTTATTGATGTGGACGCTTTTCTTCGCGATGTCCATANGGACAATCCCATCTATGCGGAGGATCTGGCAGCGCTGATTAATAATCGTGCATGGGCAGTGAAAGTAAGCAGCTATCCCGAGACGGCGGCACTGATTCGTGCTATTATGGAAGAAATGCGGTATAAGAAGGAATTCTATGCTGAGAGTGTGTCGGGAATGCTGCAGTCNCTGCTTATGAACATTGCTAGGATGAACCATAAGGTTCCCGGCAAAGTGCGCAAGCAGAGCAGCGGTGTATCCAGAGTTTCCTTTGCACTGCACCATATCAGTAAGCATTANGCGGAGGAANTGACGGTTGGTGAGCTGGCGGCGGTCAGTCACATGTCAGANACGCATTTCAGGCGGATTTTTCAGCAGATCATGAATATGACGCCGTCTGATTANGTGAATCTGGTGCGGATACAGATGGCGTGTGAGCTCATGAAGAAATCGGCGGACAGCATGGAACTGGTAGCTCAGAAGTGCGGGTTTCAATCGGTNTCTACTTTCAATCGTAATTTTAAGAAGATTCTGGGGATCACGCCGTATCAGTGGAAGATTCATCCGGAGAACTATGAAGGTAAACTGCTTAACTATAAAATNTCTGCCTATAAAGGATGGTAGTTTATGCCTTTTTAATAAAAAAGTATGTTTCTAAGAATTATGATAAATACAATAACGTAAACGTTTAAGAGGNAAATTTATGGTCGAATTTGCCTCTTTTTTGATTTTTGATAACAACATACGAAAGTGCTGTAGAGTTATAATGCATACATAATCAATCAAAAAGGGGCATATAGTTATACAAATTGACGAAACGCNTCCGGCGATTGAGAAATAAAGAAACAAGCTGATGCACAATGTGCACAAAGCAAGGTAGTATTTAATGCTACCAACAACGAATGGGAGGAAACTANAATGAAAAGAAAGATTTTGGCAGCTTTAATGGCAACTACCATGATTCTTTCATTGGTAGGATGTGGCGGTAATGACGGCGCGGCATCGACNGACAGTGGATCAGCACCTGCNGCAGANNNCNCNGCAGNTGACNCGGCAGCAGATGATGCAGCGGCACCTGCNGCAGACGGAGAAGAGACACTGACAGTATGGTGCTGGGACCCGGCATTCAACATGAACGCAATGTATGAGGCAGAGAAGGTATATCAGAAAGATCATCCGAACTTCAAANTGAACGTGGTNGAGACACCTTGGGANGATGTTCAGACNAAAGTTACCACGGCAGCTACTTCCGGAGATCTGAGCACACTGCCTGACATTTTCCTTATGCAGGATAATGCGTTCCAGAAGAACGTTATCAGCTTCCCNGATGTTTGCGCTGACTTGACAAACAGCGGAGTTGATTTCTCACAGTTTGCAGCAGGTAAGGTTGCTTACTCTGTAATCGACGGCAAGAATTACGGTGTTCCTTTTGATAACGGTGCAGTAGTTGCGTGCTATCGTACAGATTATCTGGAGCAGGCAGGTCTGACAATTGATGATTTCACAGATATCACATTTGATCAGTATCTTGAGAACGGACAGAAGGTACTGGAAGCAACAGGCAAGCCCCTCATCTCCATGCAGGCAGGNGAATGTGACCTGATCATGATGATGATGCAGTCCGCAGGTTCTTCTCTCTTTAACGAGGACGGAACAGCAAATATCGTAGGCAATGACACATTGAAGGTTGTTATGGAGACATACAAGAAGCTGAAAGATGCTGGCGTATTGATCGAGGTAAACAGCTGGGATGAGTATGTAGGCTCTCTCGTAAGCGGCGACGTAGCAGGTACGATCAACGGATGCTGGATCATGGCTTCCATTCAGACAGCAGAGGATCAGGCAGGTAACTGGGCGCTGACCAATATGCCCAGCCTCGTAGGTGCAGCAAATGCAACTAACTACTCCAACAACGGTGGTTCTTCATGGGCTGTAACAACGAGCTGCCAGAATCAGGCATTAGCATTTGATTTCCTTGCAAGCACATTCGCAGGAAGTACAGAGCTGTACGATAACATTCTTCCGAGCGGCGCTCTGGCAACATGGGCTCCGGCTGGTGATTCCAGTGCATACGGCGAGCCGAACGAGTTCTTTGGCGGCGACGCAGTATCCGCTAAGATTGTTGACTTCTCTACTAAGGTACCGTCCAACATCACAGGCGTTTACTACTACGAAGGACGTGACGCTGTTGCAACGGCAATCACGAACTACATCAACGGCGCTGACATTGACGCAGAAATGCAGACAGCAGCAGATACTGTAAACTTCAACATGGGACANTAGCATTAAGCCATGCAGCGGCATGGCAAAGCAGGCAGAAGAAAGCTTGCTTTCGGATGACTGATTTGACAGGTCGCTATAGGGCGCAAGCCCGACATGAGCAAAAAAGACGCGAAGCGGCGTTTTGCGAATGGGCATGGCGGAAGTACAGATAAGATATAGGGGAATAGTTTTAAAGGCTGTTCCCCTTTTTTTCTCCAAAGACAGAGAAGGAGGGAGTTTCTTGGGTAAGCCATCTAAAAAAATGACACTTAGCAAAAAACATAATCTGACAGGATGGGCGTTCCTTGCGCCCGGTGCACTTTTGATACTCTTTATGAGTTTCGTTCCGATGTTTAGAGCGCTTCTTTTATCTTTTAAGACCGGTGTCGGTGCGAATATGCAGTGGTGCGGCATCATGAATTATACTCGAATGTTCAAGGACGCGGTATTTATCCAGTCCATTAAAAATACATTTTTCTATTTGATCATTCAGGTTCCGATCATGTTGATTTTCGCCTTAGTCCTTGCCTCAATACTGAACAATAAACAACTTAGATTTAAGGGGATTTTTCGTACGATGATCTTCCTGCCTTGTGCTACGTCACTGGTAGCATATGCGGTTATTTTCCGTTCCCTGTTTGCCAACAATGGTATTATCAATCTGATATTGGTTAACTTAGGAATATTGGATCAGCCTTATGCATTCCTGACAAATACGTGGAGTGCAAGAATTGTTATTATTATCGCACTTCTTTGGCGGTGGACAGGATATAACATGGTATTCTACCTGTCGGGATTACAGAATATTGAATATTCTGTTTACGAGGCGGCTAAGATTGACGGTGCGTCGGCGGTTCAGACATTCTTTAAGATCACGGTGCCGCTCCTTAAGCCGACGATCCTGTTGACAGCGATCATGTCCACCAACGGTACGCTCCAGTTGTTCGATGAGTCTGTCAACCTGACAGACGGCGGTCCGGCGAATGCTTCGATTACTATGTCGCATTACATATACAATATGTCCTTTAAGTATGTGCCGAACTTCGGATATGCGGCGGCAATGTCCTTCTTAATTTTGATTCTGGTTGCTATCTTGGCATTCCTGCAGATGAAAGTAGGTGATAAACGTGACTAAAGGTAAGAAATTTGGTATGTATCTGTTTTTGTGTATTGTGTCCTTTATCTCTGTTTTCCCGCTGTATTGGATGATTTGTGCAGCGACGAATAAAAGTGCGGAGGTAGTGAGCGGGCGTTTGATTCCGGGAACTTATTTTATTCAGAACTTTAAGAATCTTTTAGGGAATCAGAATATAGGAAGAGCGCTTGGCAATTCTTTTAAGTATGCAATTATCCTTACTTTGGTTTCACTTGTGGTCAGTTCACTGGCAGGTTTCGGGTTCGAGATCTATCATGATAAGGCAAAGGATACGGTGATGAGTGTTATCCTTCTGGCGATGATGGTGCCCTTCGTTGCAACAATGATCCCGTTGTTCCAGATGTTTTCTAAGGCAGGATGGTTAAATACGACGATCGGCTTTATCCTTCCGACTGTTTCCACACCGTTCCTGATCATGATGTTCCGGCAGAGTGCGAGGTCATTCCCGCATGATATCATGGAAGCGGCGAGAATCGACGGTCTTTCCGAGCTGCGTATTTTCTTCCAGATGTTTATACCGACGATGCGCTCTACTTATGCGGCGGCTATGACTATTACATTCATGAATGCATGGAACAGTTATCTGTGGCCGAAGGTAATCATGACGGATGCCAACAGTCAGACGATGCCCATGGTAGTTGCCAATCTGACGCAGGGTTATGTGACGGATTATGGTATGCTGATGTTAGCGGTATTGATCTGTACACTGCCTACGGCAATCGTATTCTTCTGCCTGCAGAATGCATTTGCGGAAGGTATTACGGGTGCAGTCAAATAATAAGACATGATAGTTGAAGTGTAACATGAGGGCGGATTGCATAAAAGCGCAAACGCCCTCTGTTTATAGAAAAATGAGAGGAGGACTATATATGCAGCCTGATATTAAGTGGCTGGATGATCCGCAGGTGTTTCGCGTGGGTCAGCTTCCGGCACACAGTGATCATAAGATTTACGGAAATGAAGGAGAATTGGAGCGTAAGGAGAGTTCGCTTTGCCAGTCTTTGAATGGGGTATGGCAGTTTGCGTATTCTGTGAATCCGCAGGCGCGTCCGGAGGATTTCTATAAGACGGATTATAATGCAGAGGGATTCGGAGAGATACAGGTTCCGTGCCATATTGAGATGGCGGGCTATGATAAGATACATTACATCAATACGTTGTACCCGTGGGAGGGTAAGGTGTACCGCCGTCCGGCGTATGCGCTGGGAGCGGACAGAACGGAAGCGGGTTCATTCAGTGAGGCGGACTATAATCCGGTGGGATCATACCGAAAAGTTTTTGATTTGGAAGAAGGACTTCGGGGGAAAAGAGTCTGCATTAGGTTTGAGGGTGCGGAACAGGCGGTTTATGTATGGCTGAACGGTCAGTTTGTCGGCTATGCAGAAGACAGTTTTACACCGTCTGAGTTTGACCTGACACCTTATATTAAAGATGAAAATAATTTGCTTGCGGTGGAAGTGTACAAGAACAGTACCGCGGCTTATCTGGAGGATCAGGACTTTTTCCGGTTTTCGGGAATCTATCGGGATGTAGTATTGTATGCGAAGCCCAAGCTGCACGTGGAAGATGTGTGGGCGAAACCTTGTCTGACGGAAGACCTGCGTACGGGGAACTTAGACGTACAGCTGCAGATATCATCGGAGGATGCTGAGGCGGAAGGCAGGGTAAGAATCATTCTGAAAGATCAGGACGGACAAGTTATAGAGGAGCAGAACGCAGCGGCGGCGTCTGAAGTTAAGGTTACTTTTGAACCTGTGAAGGAAGTTGTGCTCTGGGAGAATAAGAATCCGTATCTGTATCAGCTGATCGTTCTTCTGGAAGACAAGCAGGGTAACGTGACGGAAGCAGCTTCCTGCGACATAGGTTTCCGTCGTATTGAGATTAAGGATAAGGTCATTCTTTTTAACGGCAGAAGACTGATTATCAATGGCGTTAACCGTCATGAGTGGAGTGCTGAGGGTGGCAGGTGCATTACGATGCAGGATATGGAGTGGGATATCGAGTGCTTTAAGCGCAATAATATCAATGCCGTGCGTACCTGTCATTATCCGGATCAGATCGCATGGTATGATCTGTGCGACCGGAACGGTATCTACATGATGTCGGAGACAAATTTGGAGAGTCATGGCTCATGGCAGAAATTTATTCCGGAGCCGTCGTGGAATGTACCGGGCAGCGTGCCTGAATGGAAAGAGGTAGTAATAGACAGGGCGAGGACTAACTTTGAGACTTTTAAGAATCATCCGTCAATTCTGTTCTGGTCGCTGGGGAATGAGTCTTATGTAGGAGACAATATTGAGGCGATGCAGGCATTTTTCAAGGAAAAGGATAGCAGCAGGCTGGTTCACTATGAAGGTGTGATCTATGATCGTGCTTACGAGGACACGGTTTCCGAGGTGGAAAGCCGTATGTATGCAACCCCTGACGAGATTGTGGAATATCTGGAAAACGAGCCGAAGAAGCCTTTTATCTTGTGCGAATATATGCATGATATGGGGAATTCCATCGGAGGCATGAAGTCGTATATTGATCTGCTGGACCGTTTCGAGATGTATCAGGGTGGATTCATATGGGATTATATCGATCAGGCGGTTTATGCGCAGGATAAAGCGACAGGAAATAAGGTGCTGTGCTACGGCGGGGATTTCGATGACAGACCGAGTAATTATGAATTTTCCGGTAACGGTATCGTGTTTGCGGACAGGACGGAGAAACCGGCTATACAGGAGGTGAGATATTACTATGGATTGCACGAATAAATTACAGGTGATCGTGGGCGATGCGACGATCGGTATGCGAGGGGATGGATTTTCCTATATTTTTTCCGGTGAAAGAGCGGGTATGGAGTCTCTTGTGCAGAATGGGAAAGAGTGGCTGTACAGAGCGCCGAAACCGACTTTCTGGAGGGCGCTTACGGATAATGACAGAGGGTGCGGATTTGCATTAAAGAGCGGTATGTGGATCGGCGCGGACTGCTATATCAAATGTGTGGGCATCATGGTTTCGATAGATGACCAGCCGGTCGCGGTGCCGCTGGCTCCGACTAATAATGTTTACGGCGGTGCGGTGGAAGCGGATCGCGCGTCGGTTACTTTTGTGTATGAGACGCTCACCGTACCCGAGACGCAGGTTACGGTGTCTTATGAAGTGTATGCCGGCGGAGATATCCATGTGCGTGTACATTACGCGGGTAAAGAAGGATTGCCGGAGCTGCCGGTGTTCGGTATGCGGTTTATCATGCCCACTTGTGCGAACAGATATCGTTATGAAGGTTTATCGGGCGAGACATATCCCGACCGGATGGCGGGCGGGGTTCCCGGCGTCTATGAGATAGAAGGGCTGCCGGTGACGCCTTATCTCGTGCCGCAGGATTGTAATGTGCATATGCAGACGAAGTGGGTGGAGGTGTATCGCAGTACAACGCTTAATAATTCTGACAAGGAAGTAAAAGAAAGCGCCATCCGTGTGCGTGCGGAGGATGACAGCAATATTGCCTTTGCCTGTATTCCGTATACATCTATGGAACTGGAGAACGCGACTCATCAGGAGGAGCTGCCGCTGCCGAGAAGAACGGTGCTGACTGTGCTGGGCGCAGTGAGAGGTGTGGGTGGTATCAACAGCTGGGGTGCAGACGTGGAAGCACCGTACCATATCAGTGCGGAGAAAGATATTGATTATGGGTTTTGGATCGATGGGGTGAAGAATTAGACAGGACAATCTGCAGACCGTGAACGGGTGATGAACAGATAATAGAATGTGATGGAGGATGTCATGAAAAGTGGCATCCTTTATCTTATGTATGTGGAGGTTATATAGTGGTTACCGGATTTCTTTTGCTGAAATTGTTTTTATATGTAGTTTTTGTTTTGACCATGTTTTGCAAAGATAGCTCTGTAAATGGTTTGCTTCAAATTGAACAATATCACTGTATGTATAGTTTTCATAAAATAGTATAAAGATACTATATTGATATTGTCTTTACGGTGTGGTAGTGTATAGACAAGAATATGAAAGGGAGTGTTATTATGGCACAGACATTGGTAAATATCCGCATGGATGAAGAGTTAAAAAGGAGTATGGAGCAGACTTGTCAGGAGCTTGGAATGAATATGACTACTGCATTTACTATATTTGCGAAAAAAATGACAAGAGAAAAAAGGATTCCGTTTGATGTATCTGTTGATCCGTTCTATTCAGAAAGCAATATGGCGCATTTGCGAAGAGGCGTGGAAGCTCTCAATGCCAGAAAAGGGATAGAACATGATATTGTTTCTTGCAAGGGGTATTATGAAGAGTAAATGGAAAACAAAAGGAATAGCCTGATGAAAAGAACTAACTATTTTATTGAAGGCCTGCAAGGTGCAGGCAAGTCTACTTTCGTACAACGTCTTTCTGAGTATCTGAGTGATTACAAAGTTTTTCGTGAAGGTGATTATTCTCCTGTGGAACTGGCATGGTGCGCCTACGTCACGGAAGAACAGTATCATCATGTATTAAGTGATTATCCGTCGATCAAAGAAGAAATCAAAGCGAAAACGTTCACTGAGGGAGAACGCGAGATCATCTGCTACACTCAGATATTAACGGATATTCCGGATTTTCATAAGAACTTGGAGAAGTTCGAGATCTATAACGGAAATCTGGACAGAGAGTCTTTTGAAAAAGTGATTTTTGAACGCTTCCAGAGATGGGACGGCGAAGGACAGATTTTTGAGTGTTCGATTTTTCAGAATATCATAGAGAATCAGATGCTGTATTTCATGATGAGCGATGAAGAAATTTTGGATTTTTATAAAAGGCTAAAGAATATACTGGGTAATAAAAAATATAAAATTATCTATTTGGATGTGGAAGATATATCGGGCGGAATTGATGTGATCAGAAAAGAGAGGTCTGACGATCAGGGCAATGAATTGTGGTTCCCGTTGATGATCAGGTATTTGGAAGAATCGCCTTGCGGGAAGGCGCATGCACTGACGGGATTGGAAGGGCTGTTGGTGCATTTAGAGCACAGAAGGAATTTAGAACGTCGGATTATTGATGAGATTTTTAGGGAAAATGTGATTGTTGTAAGGGCGAAAGATTATAGGTGGGAGGATGTTGTAGAATTATTAAACATGTTTCAATAGGCATCTGTGGACATTAGCGATGGCAGTTTGCAAGAATAGCAGGCTGTCATTTCTTGGATAATCAAAGGTTTAGTGTTTTTGCATTTTTATTTCATTCACAAGCAAACGGATAAGATGAAAAAATTGAGAAACTCAAATACCACGACATGTTGACAAATGTAATTTGAATATGCTATTATTTGGAAAACAAAAGAGAATTTTCAGAGATACACCCGATTAGCGCGAAGGATAACATGCTGAATTTAAGCGAAAGGACAGATTATTGTTATGATGCGTGTTCGGGTGCTTTTTTATTTGTAGCTATATTGACTAATCAGACAAGCCTATTAGGATGAAAAGGCTAAAAAAGAAAGGAAGATTATATAATGACAGATTTTGAAACACAATTAAATGAACTTTTAGAAAGAACAAAGAGCATTAAATCGTCAATAAATGCAGCACCACTTGGTACTAATATTAACGAGTATAATATGCCAAGTGAAGTATGGATGAACGATGTGCAAATTTTTTATGAGAATTATTTGATAGATCATGCACTTGGAGAACGGATAAAATCACTTTTGTTACATAGAGGATTGGGCGCATATAGTAATTTGATATCATGCTTGGAAAGTATAAGTAAAGATAGGAATTTTATTAACAAAAAGAAACAGGTTTTTCCTAAAAACTCTATGGCTCTACTTTATCAATTACTTGATCAAGATAATCCGGTAGAATATATGCAATCTTTATTTAAAGACTTGGATCATAAATCTGATAGTAGACTCAGGGCAATGATGAGAGATTTAAAGGAAAAAGGTTATATTGTAACTTTATGGGCAGATGATATACCAGATTATATTGAGTTTAATGAGAAGGCATATACAATTGATGAAGAGGATACGACTGAAATAAAAAGCGGAACCTATATTATCAATAATATAACTAACGGTAATGCAAATATAAACTCAACAGACAATTCAGTTAGAAATACAAATATCTCATATAATGATGCTGAGCTATTTGAAAAAATGTTGGAAGTGGCATCCAACATAACTGAAGAGAATAAGAATGATGTAATTATGGCGATAGAGGATATGAAAAATAGTTATAATAAACCAAGTTTAAAAGAAAAATATTATAAGTTTATTGAAGTAGCTGCTAATCATATGGCTTTATTTGCACCATTTATTCCAGCACTTACAGAAATGGCAAAACAATATACAATAGTGTGATTGAACATAAAAAACAAGTCGTTTTTGCACTATAATGAAGTGTAGATAATAGTATTATGAGGATAAAATAGATGATTTTTAAAAGAAATATTGATATAGAAATACGCAATGATAGTTCATCACTTTATGTTTATGCTCTATATAAAAATTATAGGGTGGGAAAAATTGCATGTGGTATAGATGAAGAAACAAAACTTATTACGATCGGCGACATTACATGCAAAAAGAATAATAAAGGATATGGTTCTTTAATGATGGCAAAGTTAATTGAATTTGCAAAAGTGAATGATTTCCAAGGAATTAATGGATGGTTATCCCATGTTGATATGGAACATGAAGAGAGATTATATCATTTTTATCAAAAGTTTGGGTTTGAAATTGTACCTAATGATGACGGTTTAAAGGTTGCAGATATAAAGCTACAATTATAAATGAGCAATAAAGCTGAGTACTTTATTTAGAGCAAAAGGACAATTATGACATCATATTCATCGTTTCTTAACGATAATCATGAGTTTATAAGCATAAATGAGGCGACTTATGCAGAGTTTAATTAATTAAGTACTTAGGATGAGGGGTATCAATTAGAGTTTAAATTAAAAATATAATATTTCAATATCTGATTTAGTATTACAAATGAAATGTGAAGATATTGAGAACACAATATTGTATTTTGATTGTTGTAAAGGCGTTGAAGATGTGCTATATTAGAAATACAAAAAGGAACAACCGCCCACAAGGTGGGTTGACCGATTAAAAATGAGATAGAAAATCCACCCCGCTACCAGTCAAAGTTTTGGGGTGGTTTTCTATGTATAGCTACTTACAAAACGTAAAAACGAATGTAAGTAATGCTAAAAGGAATATGCCAAAAGTGAGCAAATCCTTAAAATCGAAATTCTGATTTTCCATAGCATCACCCCATTCTTTCAAGAATAGAGATCAACGCCACCCTGCAACACGGTTACTTTCACAAACAATCACTTTTCGTTTTTTATAGGAAAAAATTTTTTTGTATGGTAATATTATAGAAACAGTTTCAAAACGCATTAAGAGTCATCGCAGAGGAATCGTATATAATAAACGAAGGTAAAAAAGGCATAAGGACACAATGGACAAAAGCATTATCAATGAACTTTACAGCGGCTATACAACAGCATATATAGATGGCAGTGTAGCTTCTAATATATCTTACAGACCTCAGTTTGTTTCTAATAATTACAAAGAGGGTAAAAAGGTATTGTCTTATATTGAGGATGAGCTTTTAGCATGTGATCATTTTCAGATCAGCGTTGCATTTATTACAATGGGCGGAATCACACCTCTTTTGCAGACACTAAAGGAACTGGAAAATAGGGGAATTCCTGGTGAAATTCTCACAACTAATTATTTGAACTTCAGTGAACCGGCAGCGTTAGAGAAGCTACATGATTTAAAAAATATCACGCTGAAGATGTATGATGTAGAGGCAGCGGATACTGATTTTCACACAAAAGGATATATTTTCAAAAAGGAAGAGATATACCGCATTATTATTGGTAGTTCTAATATGACAGGTGCCGCTCTTACCAGCAATATGGAATGGAATACAAAGATTGTATCTACCGAGCAGGGTGAGGTTACCGGAGAACTGATAGAGGAATTTATTCAGTTGTGGGGATCAGTTCACGCGTTGGAATATGATGATTTTTTTGAAGCCTACCAAGAACGTTATCGGATTATAAAGAAACAACGGGAAATAGCCAAACAAGAATTAATACCTTCTATAGAGAAATACAAGTTAAAGCCCAACGATATGCAAATTGGGTTTATCAATAATCTGAGAAAAATTTTAGCAACCGGAGAGGAGAGGGCTTTGCTGATATCCGCTACGGGTACGGGAAAAACCTATGCTTCGGCATTTGCTATGCGTGAACTTGAATTTAAACGAGTACTCTTTCTGGTCCACAGAGGACAACTTGCCAGGCAGACAAAACGGTCGTACAAAAAAGTATTCGGAAGTAATGTGTCTATGGGACTTGTCGGTGCGGGATATCATGAATACGAGAAAGATTATGTGTTTGCAACTGTTCAGACGTTAAATAGAGAGGAACATCTCGTAAAATATAAACCAGGAGATTTTGACTGCATTATTTTGGATGAGGCGCATCATAGTTCTGCCAATTCCTATCAGAAGATCATGAGTTACTTTACGCCGAAGTTATGGCTTGGTATGACGGCGACTCCGGACAAGCGTGACGATAATGAAGAGGGAAGAAATATCTACGAGATTTTCCATCACCAGATTGCCTATGAAATCAGACTTCAACAGGCGATGGAACAAAAACTTCTTTGCCCGTTTCATTATTTTGGGATTAGTGATCTTTCGATGGTGAAAGATAAAACGCTTAAGGCACAGAAGTTGNCANNAAAAGACTTTANTCAGCTTGTNTGNGATGAGCGTGTAAANCATATCGTAGANCAGGCGGAGTATTATGGTTATAGNGGTGANCGNGTGAAAGGNTTGGTGTTCTGCAGCAGGATNGATGAGTCTAAAGAGTTATCTNATAAGTTTAATGAGCTGGGTTACAGAACGATAGCNNTAAACGGTGACGCNGCGGAGGAAGAACGTGCAGAAGCNTTTGANCGNCTGGCGATGGACGAGANTGNNGCAACAGAAGATAGNCANCCTTTNGACTATATCTTTTCNGTTGANATTNTAAATGANGGTGTTGATATTGTAGAGGTTAATCAGGTTATTATGCTGCGCCCGACNGAATCACCAATTGTATTCATTCAGCAGTTGGGNCGAGGACTTCGTAAGGCGGAAGGCAAGGAATATCTNGTAGTTTTAGATTTTATCGGCAATTATACGAATAATTTTATGATTCCGGTTGCGCTGTCAGGAGACCGTACATATAATGCNGATACTATCAGAAGNTATGTGATTAGCGGAAACAGTACGATTCCGGGNGTTTCGACCATACATTTTGATGAGGTGGCAAAAGAAAAGATATTTAAATCTATTGATAAAATCCGTGGTATTAAGACAATTATCAAAAATAGTTATGTAGCGCTTAAAAACCGGATTGGGCGAATACCATATCTACTGGATTTTTACGAAAATGGGGAAGTAGATCCGCTCGTTATTGTAAAAGAATATAAGACTTACTATGCGTTTCTTGAAGCAATGGAAAAGGNCACTTATGNNTGTTCCTTAACNGANCAGGANAAATTGACTTTAGAATATTTATCTAAGACAATCCTAAGTGGTGCGCGTCCATATGAGTTGGAGATTTTAAGAACGATTGTGATGAGCGAAAGTATTTCTATTGAGAACTTACAGGAAGAATTTAGAGAAAAATACGGATATGATTTTAAATTGCAGCATGTTAAAAATGCAATNGAAGTGTTACAAGGNCATTTTGTAAGTAANGAGGACGANTATCAGAAGTTTTGTCATATAGATGTACTCGATTATGATGAAAAGAGAAATATTAGCAGGATGAATAGTTTTACCAATCGNCTTGCACATAAGGAATTTTATGAGCAGATCGATGATATTGTAACAGTGGGATTAAGGCGGTACGAGGACAAGTACAGGGCGGGAGAAAGTGATGAAATTCCATTTGTCATGTATGAGAAATACTCGAGAAGAGATGTGAGTCTGCTCATGAATTGCGGAAAAGACTTGTCATCAACCATGTATGGAATGAAACGTATAGATGATGATGTTTTTATCTTCGTCACATATCATAAGGAACAGGCAGATGATGATAAGAACTATGTAGACGGCAAGCCCGATTATGCGGATGTGTTTGATGACAATATGATTTTCCGCTGGGATTCTCAGATTGGTAAAGGCGTTAACAGCTCTTATATGCAGGATGTGATCACTGCAAAACGTAAGCACTTGTTTGTCAAAAAGAGCGATGCGGAAAGCAATTTTTATTACATGGGACAGTTTGAGATCGTGCATGTCGAAGAGGCACAGAAAGAAAATAATAAAGGGAAGAAAGAAGCTATTTCAAAAGTGCAGGTTAAGATGCATCATCCGGTGCGGGATGATCTACTTCGTTATNTGCAAAGTGGAATAACAATNGAGGAAAATGCAGTATGAAANCAATACGAGTAGTAGCGGCAATTATCTGTGACAACATGGAAAATCCGTCGAAGATTTTTGCGACATCCAGAGGATACGGAGAATTTAAAGGGCAATGGGAATTTCCGGGCGGCAAGATTGAATNAGGAGAATCACCGGAAGAGGCGCTTATAAGGGAAATTAAAGAAGAACTGGACACCGATATCGAAGTGGGAAGTTTGATACATACCATTGAATACGATTATCCGACATTTCACCTTTCGATGGACTGCTTCCTGGCAAAAGTGAATTCAGGCANTCTTGTTCTCAAAGAGGCAGAAGCCGCCAGATGGCTTACGAAGAGTGAGTTGTATGATGTACAGTGGCTNCCGGCAGATTTATCGCTGATTGAGATACTGGAGAAGATAATGAAATAATTTACATTTTCACGATTATAATAAAGCCGGTATCAAGGCAAGTATGNCAGACGGGTGTGGAGNNTNTAGAAGGAGAAATNATATATGAGNTATACATGGATCGANGAATTTCTATTAAGTAAACNAGGCGTTACGAAAGACCTTCAAAAAGACTGGNACTGGATTCGCTATCAGATCGGCGGCAAGATGTTTGCTGCGGTCTGCCTGGGCGAAAATGATGAACCATATTATATAACACTGAAACTCGAACCGGATGAAGGGGATTTCTTAAGACAGCAGTATGCAGATATTGTTCCGGGATATTATATGAATAAAATGCACTGGAACTCCATTAAACCCGATGGCGAAGTGCCGGATGATCTGTTAAAAGANCTNCTGGANAAATCATATAACTTAGTGCTGGGCGGATTTAGCAAGAAGAAACAGGNGGAAATTCTGGGAGCATAAAGTGACCGCCTTCTGTAGGCGTGTAGATAGGATTTTCGTAGAAACACCNGATTCCTTTCTCTTGACATATTTGGGAAAAATCAGCANAATANAGTCATGTGGGAAACAGCGGAGACTATGTAAAGGTTGTCGCCGTTTCCGCAATATTATCATACNGACAGAGTGAGAATATTAATACATGAAACTCAGCATTATCGTGCCGGTATACAATATGGCATCAGATCAAAAACTGGAATACTGTATGGATTCTCTCGTCAATCAGACGTTGGAGGATTATGAGATCATAGCCGTGGATGATTGTTCCACGGATAATTCTTATGCCATTTTGCAAGAGTATGAACGCCGGTTTCCGGATAAGGTACATGCGGTTCATTCCGAAGTGAACAAACATCAGGGCGGGGCGAAGAACATCGGGCTGAAAATGGCGCAGGGCGATTGGATCGGCTTCATAGACAGCGATGACTGGATCACGCCGGACATGTATCGGAAGCTGATTGAGAGAGCGGAAGAGACGGGAGCAGATCTGGCAGGGTGCGATTACTGTCTGACGGAAGAACATTCTATGCGGGTCGGTCAGATTGTTCCGAATAATAAGAGAGAGCAGAGCGGCATTCTGGATACAGAGAAGAGGCGCAGTTTGATATTGGACGGCGGCAGCCTTGTGGTGAAGATATTCAGGCGTTCCATGATTCTGGAAAATGGGCTTTGGTTTCCTGAAAATATTTTCTATGAAGATAATGCACTCGGCAATTCCTATCTCGTGCTTGCGAAGCGCTTCGAGTATATTGAGGAACCGATGTACTATTACTATCAACACGACACGTCCACGGTNCACACGATCTCGCCGAAGCGATGTGAGGACCGCATGGCGGCGGGGCGTCTTATGCTGGAAGAAGCGCATCGGCATGATTATTATGAGACATATAAGCCGGAACTGGAATATAGTTTTACACTTTTATTTTATATCAACACACTTTTTACCTATATGGCAGGAGTAAACCGCACGAAATACGGGTTTGTGCGGGCAATGGGACGGGAAATGCGGCGGACGTTTCCGGATTTTATGCAGAATCCGTATTATCAGGANCGGACGCATGAAGAAGAGAAGAAGTTGATACGGATGCAGCAGCGTTCCACACTTTTTTTCATGATGTACTATAAGCTGCTGTGGGCGTACCGCAGATGGAGGAAAGCCCGCAAAAGCGAATAATTTTACTTTGCGGGACGAAGAGGATACACGCGCAGAGCAGGGGTGNCACTGACGTTTGAAAAACACGATTGTGTCAGGGNGCATGGATGGATATGGAAATCGGCAGCATATATGAGTTGGACCCCGGTCTTTTAAGAGTCGCACGGACGGAATCAACAGGACGTTTAAATCTGGGGGAAGTAGAAAAGTACAATAAAAAATATATCAGATATACGGCCTCCGGAAGAGAGGCGATTGCGCTGGCGCTGAAAAGCTTCGAGCAGAAGCACCCGGCTGTTTCTAAACGTTGTCTGCTCCCGGCTTACATGTGTGATTCAGTTTTTTTCCCCTTTGAACATGCAGGATGGGAGTTGNACTTTTATCATCTCGACAGAAAACTGGAAGCGGATGTTGATGAACTGAATAAACTGATCGGGCAGATCAGGCCGACGTTGATTTTCGTTCATCCGTATTANGGAGTGGATACATGGAAATCCTCGCGGCCTTTCTTTCGTGAATGGANAAAGCAGGGCATCTGCATTATGGAGGACGTAACGCAGTCTTATTATCTGGAAAGTGCGGGTATGGAGGCTGATTACTGTGTTGGGAGCCTGCGCAAATGGTACGCTGTACCCGATGGTGGATTTGTGGCATCGGATGAAGAGCTTCCGGGGGATGAGCTTGCGCTGAATGAGGAGTTTGCGCGGAAGAAGGAAGAGCTCCTGCGGGATAAATGGGAGTATCTGCACGGGCAGATGGAGCATGAGAAGAGGCAGGCATTAAAGGCGGAATATCTGCGGAAGAATCGGGAGACGGAGAGCTGGCTGGACGAGCATACNGGGATTAACGCCNTGTCGGANGATNCGGCATATATTTTATCGGGGATAAATGAAAAAGNNTGCNAAAGNAGACGCANAGANAATAGTAGATATTTGCATGAACATNTAGGCGGAAGAACNCAGATTGTTCCGNTTTTTGACAGGGAGTGTGCGGCTGAGGAAACGGAAGGTGCATTAGGTGACAAATTAAGCGGCGGGAGTGTGTGGGATGCGGCACCGTTGTATTATCCCNTCTATGCTGAGGATAGAGACGATCTGCAGAAATATCTGGCTCTTCGAGGTGTGTATGCACCGACGTTGTGGCCGGTAGGGACAGAAAATNAAGANGTNTTGTCGCAGGAAGAANGCTATATCTACGAGCATATACTGGCGCTGCCTATNGACCAGCGATACGGAACACGGGAAATGAAACGCGTGGTAGAGGTTCTGGACCAGTATGAGGTGGAAATGAGTTCTGACACTGGGAAGCGGACTGAAAGCAGGCGGCNTGAGGAGNANCAGCTGATTGGAATNCGNGTGGATGCTAACGANACCGTCGCCACAGGACATGTCATGCGGTGTATTACGATTGCGAGAAAGNTGATGCAGGCGGGCNGCCGGGTTATCTTCTATACGGCAGATGAATATGCCGGTGAGATGTTGGAACANNNTGGTCTGCNATATGTCTGTCTGCATACGAAATGGGATGACATGGAGCAGGAGATACCTCTGCTTCGCAAGGAACTGGAGCGGGCGGGCTGTGACAAGCTGCTGATAGATTCCTATCAGGTGACGGGGAAATATTTTGAAGGTNTGCATGATCTGTGTAAACTGATCTATATAGACGACTGTTTTGAGGAAATATATCCGGTTGATATGATTATCAACTACAACGCCTATCATGTGCGGTTCCCGTATAAGAGCGCATATGCGGGCAAAGCAAAACTGTTACTCGGCACAGCTTATGTGCCNCTTCGGGAGGAGTTTGGCGAAATACCACAGGATTCTGACGAAGCACCGCATATTTTGTTAAGTTCGGGCGGTGGTGATATGTACAACGCAATGGCGGGAATCCTGCGCACGGCTATGAAGACCGAGACATTGCGGCAGGCTGTTTTTCATGTAGTGGTCGGAGGGTTTAACCGCAATGNGGAAGANCTGCGGAGGCTGGCTGANGGAAANCCGAATATCTGTCTGCATGAGCGGGTAGANCATATNGCGNAGCTGATGAGTANNTGCACGGCGGCGGTGTCTGCGGCAGGNACGATGNTGTTTGAGTTGAGCGCCATGCAGGTGCCGACGGTTTTCTTCGTCAGTGCGGACAATCAACAGTACGATCATGAATTCTTCGCGCAGGACGGGCGAATGCTCTATGCGGGGGATATACGAACGGACCGTGATGGGTGTCTTGAGAAAATATGCGGGCAGTTGCGAAAGCTTCTGGAAGACGGAGATATGCGGGAGGCAATGAAGCGGAAACTGCATGAGGTGACGGACGGAAACGGCGCGCAGCGAATCGCGGCAGAGATATTGCGGTTATAACACAGAAAAAAGAAAGGCATGGTATAAGCATGAACGCTATAGCAATCATAACTGCACGCGGCGGCAGTAAAAGAATACCAAATAAGAATAAAAAAGATTTTCTGGGGAAACCCATCCTGTGCTACTCTATAGAGTCGGCGCTTGCCTCGGGACTATTTGAGGAAGTCATGGTATCCACTGACGATGAAGAGATCGCGCAGATTGCGAGAAGCGCGGGTGCAAACGTGCCTTTTATGCGAAGCAGCGCTACGGCTGACGACTTTGCCACCACGGATGATGTCCTGATGGAGGTGCTTATCGAGTATGAGAAACAAGGCAGGACTTTTGAATATATGGCGTGTATCTATCCGACAGCGCCGTTTGTCACTGCGGAGAAACTGCAGGAGGCGTTCAGGGTCTTAGTGCAGGAAGACGCATCGGGAGTTATGCCGGTGGTGCCTTTTTCTTTTCCGCCCCAACGGGGTATGGCAGTTAGGGAAGGCAGACTGGAATACTGTTATCCGGAAAATGCCATGAAGCGTTCACAGGATCTGGAGACGATATATCATGACTGCGGTCAGTTCTATTTCTATCATACGAAACGGTATATGGCGTGCCGCGGCGACCTGCCTGACGGTTATGTGCCGATCGTTGTGCCGGAGACGGAAGTGCAGGATATTGACAATTTGACGGATTGGAAGCTGGCGGAGATGAAGTATCAGGTGATGATAGAAGAATCGCGTGAGAAGTACTTCTAACCACTCGCAGCAAGGGCTGCTTCGCGGAGAAGTGCTAAGTCTCACGCAGGAGAATGCCCAGAATGTGGGCATTCTCCGTAGAACGGAATCATATGGAGGTTAATATGGAAAAGAAAATCAGGATCGGGAACCGATATGTCGGTGAGGGTGAAAAAACATATATTGTAGCGGAGGTATCGGCAAATCATCTGCAGGACTACAGCAGGGCAGAGGCGATCATACGCGCCGCGGCGGATGCGGGTGCAGATGCAGTCAAACTGCAGACTTATACGTCAGATACTATCACGATAGATTGCGATAACGAATATTTCCAGATCACACAAGGGACGATCTGGGACGGTACAACGCTTCATAAACTGTACGAGACAGCTTACACTCCGTGGGAGTGGCAGCCGAAACTGAAGAAGCTTGCAGAGGAGCTGGGGATGGAGTGCTTCTCCTCTCCTTTCGATGCGACGGCGGTGGATTTTATGCAGGAGATGGATATGCCGGCGTATAAGGTGGCGTCCTTCGAGATCAATGACATTCCACTGATCCGTAAGATTGCGAGAATCGGGAAGCCCGTGATTATTGCAACGGGCATTGCTTATCTGGAAGATATCGAGCGTGCGCTGCATGTGTGCAGGGAGGAAGGCAACGAGCAGGTCATTCTGTTAAAATGCACGTCCACTTATCCTTCACCCTACGAGGATATGAACCTTAGCGTGATTCCGAATATGGCACAGGTTTTCGACTGCATTACGGGCTTATCCGATCACAGTATGGGATGTGCGGCTGCGGTTGCAGGCGTGGCACTCGGAGCAAAAATGGTGGAGAAACATCTCACGCTTGCCCGTGCGGACGGCGGACCGGATGCGGCTTTTTCCATGGAACCGGCAGAGTTTAAGCAGATGGTAGAGGAGATCCGCATCGCGGAAAAGGCAGTGGGCAGGGTGACCTATGAGTTGACAGAGAAGCAGAAGCGCAGCAGGGAAGACGGCCGGTCTTTGTTTGCGGTACAGGATATTAAGGCCGGGGAGACTTTTACGGAAGACAACGTGCGCTCCATACGTCCGGCTTTCGGTATGCACCCGATGTATTACGACAAGGTGCTGGGACAGAAAGCAAAGACGGATATTGCGAAGGGGACGCCTATGGATTGGAAATATATTATGTGAAAAAACAAAGCTGAAGGAAACAGTGGCACGGTGGAAATGGCAAAACAGAGAGAAACAGTGACATGGTGAAAATGACAAAGCAGAGAGAAATAGTGACATGGTGGAGATGACAAAGAAGAAAGAAATGGTGACACGGTGGAAATAACAAAGCAGAAAAAAATGATGATCTTAGGCGCCAGCGAACTGCAGGTTCCTGCGATCCGCAAGGCGAAAGAGTTAGGATATCAGATCATTCTTGTGGATTATAATGAGAAGGCGGTGGGCTTTGCGCTGGCTGATGTGAAGCTGGTGGTCAGCACGCTGGATCAGGAGGAAGTGTACCGTCAGGCGCTGATTTATGAGCCGGATGTAGTCATTACGTCCACCAGTGACGGACCGGTGAGAACGGCGGCTTACGTCAACGAGAAGCTGGGCAAGAAACCTGACCTGTCCTATGAGGATTCGCTGTGCGCCACGATCAAGAGCCATATGCGGAAACGTTTGGAAGAGAACCATGTTCCGATTCCGGCTTATTATGTGGTGCAGAATTTTGATGAGTTTCAGGCAGCAGTGGAGAAGCTGCAGGGCGGATGTATTGTCAAGCCCGCAGACAATGCGGGCAGCCGTGGTGTGGTGGCGCTTGACGGGGACAGGGAGCGGAGTGAGGAAGAACTGAAGCAGACTTATGAATACAGCAAAGCAAATTCCAGAAACGGAATAGTCATGGTGGAAGAATTCATGTCCGGTCCCGAAGTGAGTGTAGAGGCGATGACCGTGGCGGGGGAGACGACGATCCTAACGATCACCGATAAATTCATTACACCGCCGCCCTATTTCGTGGAGATTGCTCACAGCGAACCGAGCCGGCTGGATGAAGAGACACAGGAGCGTATCAGACAGGTGGCGGTTCAGGCGATTGCTGCCATACGGCTGCAGAACGGTCCGTCACATACTGAGATCAAGGTGACAAGCGATGGCCCCAAGATCGTGGAGCTGGCGGCGAGACTGGGGGGAGATTATATCACTTCGCGGCTTGTCCCGCTGTCTACAGGAGTGGATATGGTGGGTGCCTCTGTGCTGCTTGCTGCAGGCGGAGAAGTTGACCTTGCGCGTAAGTGGCAGAAGGGCTCCGCCATTCATTTTATACAGGGAAAAGAAGGCATCCTCAAGGGCATAGAGATCGATCCGGCACTGTCACAGATGGAAGGTGTAGAGGAAGTGGCGGTTTATAAGAAAGAAGGGGATGTCGTGCACGGAACCAAATCCAGCAATGACAGACTCGGACATATCATCACCGTCGGAGCAACCGCAGAGGAAGCGATGGAGATCGGAAGAAGAGCGATGGAGCTTGTTCGAGTCGAGGTGGAATGACGATGGCGGATTTTAAGAAATAATATGATTATGAGGAATGACCGACTATGACGAAAGAAAGAATCTACGTATGTCACACTTACTATCATGTATATGTTACCTGCCTGAAGGAGCTGGCGCTCCCGAAAGAACGTCAGGGTAAGGCAACGCTGGTACTGAGCACTATGTCCAATGATTTCGGGAATCTGAAAGAGCGCGCCGAAGCCTGCGGTCTGTTTAAGGAAGTCGTGATGTTTGACGAGAAGGAGGATGTATTTTTCCCTGAGTTACAGAAATATCACACGGACAGGGGCAATCTGGTGCTCAACATGCTCGCACGTATCAAGTATACGAAGATGTTCGGCAGACTGGAGAAAGCTTATGTGCCGATTGATTTCAGGCAATACCAGGATATCTATGTATTCTGTGATTCCGATCCCATCGGCTATTATTTAAGCTATGAGAAGATACATTACCATGCATTAGAGGATGGTCTTAACTGCATCCAGTATTATGATACCGCCCGGTATGACAATCGCGGGCATTTCGGATTAAAGGCTTGGATGGCGGCGCGTAATCTGATTTTTATTCAGAACGGCTACGGCAAATATTGCCTGGATATGGAGATCAACGACTTAAGCGTGGTGCCTTATCCTTGTAAGAAATATATTGAAGTGCCGCGCGCAGGGCTGGTGGACCGCCTGACGGCAAAGGACAAGGATCTTTTGATCCGCTTGTTTATCGAAGATATGGACGGGCTTCTTACGCAGCTTAAGCAGGGGGCGGAAGATAAGGTGCTGGTGCTGACGGAGCCGCTTTGTGAATTGGATGTTCGGAGAAGGCTTTTTGCGGATGTGATCGAGGAGTACGGAGTTGTTGACGGCAAAAAGGGGCAGGTTCTGATCAAACCTCACCCCCGTGATGTGTTGGATTACCGAAAAGAGTTTTCGGAGTATATCGTTTTGAATCCAATGTTTCCGATGGAGATTCTGAACTTCATACCGGATCTTAAGTTCAGAAGAGTGGTGTCGGTGGCTACCGTGCCGAACGGGATCAAATTCGCGGAGGAAGTGCTTTTCCTGGGCGAAGACTTTCTGGATAAATATGAACCCCCGGAAGTCCATCGACAGAATGAGATGATATAACGAGTGTCACCTCTTTTTGGAAAAACTATTTTTCACCGATAATAATCACATGGTTACTCGCGCCGAGTATGGACTGCTCGCGACATACGCTATAGTGATATCGGCACCAGACATCAAATTCTGATTCGTTCCATTGATCGACTTGCTGCGACAGCAGAGGAGCCATGCCGTCCTGTGCAAAATGATCAATTATTTTAAGGTTTTTACTCAAATATAATTGCTCCATTTCTTCCTTGTATGAATAATAGGTGTCCGTCCAAAAACACTTTTCATCAGAGTGCTTTAACACGCCTGTTTCAATCAGCTGTTTTGCTAAAGTGCTGTCTATATATTTGCGATTGCTCATGGCAACATACTGGAAAACATAAAATCTGGGAATATACGCAGTCACCAAAATACCGTTCTTTTTTAGTACTCTGATGCATTCGTTCATACAACGAGTCCGTTGCTCTTCCGATATTAAGTGATAAAAAGGTCCCATATTTAACACAACGTCGAAAGACTCATCAGCAAAGACAGACAGATCCGTGGCATCTAAAACGGCAGTTTTCATGTTGTATTGTTTATCAACTAAATTTTGATTAATAATATCAATGTGCCGTGGTGTGATATCGGTTGCGGTAACATCATGACCCTTCCCTGCAAAATAGAAGGCATATATCCCGGTTCCGGCGGCGCAATCAAGTATTTTGCTATTCTTTTGTATATGCTCGTCCAGAACTTTAACCGTATTTACGAACTCTATTCTTCTTGCATTATTTGTTGTGAGTCTGTCTTCTTCCTTATAATTTTCATAACTTTCTACGACATAGTTTTTCATTGAAATCCCTCCGTGATTTTATATAATAAAAAAGCTACCCTCCTTAAATTATATTTAAGGACGATAGCTCCAAGCTTCGTGATACCACCTTAGTTCATCTCTATTTCACAATACAGACCTCTGCAAGTACGGAATTACTTCAATACTCTGACGCTGTAATGGGCGCTCCCAGTGTAGCCTACTGTCCATACAATCGGTACACAGCTCCAAGACCGGTTCAATATTTATCCTCTGAAGTTTTCCACCAGCCAACTTCTCTCTGTGAGATTCAAAATATTTACTATCTCTCTTCATCGCTTTTATTGATTTTTTTAGATACTACAATTAATTCGATTTTTTGTCAAGCCCGAGCCGCCCGAGTCCAAGTTCGCCTCACAAATCCAATATTTGCAATTTCTCTGCTTCCTGTGTTAAAATATTATAATATTTTGTAATTATTCAGAAGTTGCTTCATAACTGTGAAGAACAGGGTTCTGAACAGTTACTGACATTTTATGTTTTTGCAGTCAGGCGCTTGGATTTTGGAAAGGGCATACGGCAGTTATGATGAAAATATACAAAAAACTGATGGTCTTATTGGACAAGCAGCAGAAGCAGAAAATGGTGTTGCTTGTTTTTCTCATGCTGATCGGGGCGGTCTTAGAGACGCTGGGCGTTTCCATGATCTATCCGGTCATGAATATCGTGTTGGAGGAAAATGCGATAGAGAATCATGTGTATCTGCAAATCATATGTCGGATTTTCCATACGGACAGCAGCAGAGATTTGACGATTATTGTTATGGGCGGATTGATCCTGATATTTGTTATTAAGAATATATTTCTGTTCATCCAGCAGAAAATTCAGCTCCGCTTCGTCTACACGAATCAGTTTGCCACTTCCAGAAGGATGATGATTAATTTCATGGAGCGCCCCTATGAGTATTACCTGAATGCCGATACCGCGGTGATCCAGCGGAATATCACATCGGACGTGAACAACATGTACGGTTTGATCTTATCGCTGCTGCAGCTGTTCAGCGAGAGCATCGTCTTCGTCTGTCTGGCCATTGTCAGTCTGGTAACGGATGTCTGGATGAGCATAATAGTGACAGTGCTTTTGGTGGTTGCCCTGCTTGTCATTAAGTGTATCTTGAAACCGATTATGAGGAAGGCGGGAGAAGAGAATCAGGAATTTTACAGCGGACTGTATAAATGGATCGAGCAGTCGGTTATGGGAATCAAGGAGATTAAGATCGCCTGCAAAGAGAATTATTTTATCAATGAGTATTCCAAATGCGGAGCCGGATATGTCAGTGCGGTGCAGCGGTACAATCTCTATAATGCGACACCCAGGCTCTTAATCGAGACGATGGCGATTGCGAGTATGGTGCTGTATCTGATGATACAGATTATCGGAGGAACTGAGGCGACAGATATCTTACCGCAGATAGGGTTGTTAGCGGTGGTGGCGATGCGTCTGATTCCGTGCGCGAACAGAATCAACAATCACTTGACCTCGATTTCCTATTTTGAACCGTTCTTCATGGGTGTGAGTGATAACCTGCAGGAGGAGATACGGGACGAAAATATCGACTATGGGGAAGAGGCGTATCAGAATAAAGTCGATGTGGAGAAGCTTGCGATCAGGAAGGATATCGTATTGAAAGATATCACCTATAAGTACCCCAACACGGATGTGCTGATTTTCGATCATGCCGATATGACCATACCTGTCGGTAAATCGGTGGGAATCGTGGGAACCTCCGGTGCCGGTAAGACTACAGTGGTGGATATTCTGTTAGGGCTGCTTGAGATCGAGAATGGCAGTATCCTCGCGGACGGTGTGGAAGTGAGAGACCATTATGCATCATGGCTTAAGAATATCGGTTACATTCCGCAGACGATCTTTATGATCGACTCTACGATCCGTAAGAATGTGGCATTCGGCTGTCCGGATGAGGACATAGATGACAATAAAGTATGGGAGGCGCTCAAGGAAGCACAGCTTGACGAATTTGTGCGAGGGCTTCCGGAGGGCTTGAATACGAGCATTGGTGAGCGTGGCATCCGTCTGTCGGGCGGACAGAGGCAGAGGATCGGCATCGCCAGAGCGCTTTTCGAAGATCCTGAGGTGCTGGTGTTAGACGAGGCCACATCTGCGCTTGACAATGAGACGGAGGCTGCCATTATGGATTCCATTAACAGACTGCATGGGCGCAAGACGCTGATCATCATTGCCCACAGACTGCAGACCATCGAGAAGTGCGACATGGTCTACCGGGTGGCGAACGGCAAGGCGGTCATAGAGGAGAGCAGGAAAACGCACTAAAACCATGGCGATGCGATTGCAGAGGCAAGAGGTGTACGGCATGGATTTTCTGAGATAGCAATGAGAAGCAGAGAGGAACTGGATAATTATGAAAAAACTTTGGGATTTTGGATGGGGGATGTATAAGAAATACGAGGAAGGGATCAATTATCTGATTTTCGGATTCCTTGCTTTTGTGTTGAATTATGGGCTTTACTATCTGTTTTCAAAAGTGCTCAGTCTGCATTATCTGGTTGCCACGGTGCTGTCATGGGCACTGACGGTGGTGTTTGCGTACTGGACAAACCGTACTTTTGTCTTTAAGAGTAAGAATAAAGATGTGAAGGCACTGTTCGAAGAGTTTGTTTCTTTTGTCGGCGCCAGAGTTGCGACGGAGCTTTTGGAGGTTGCGCTTATGTTCCTGATGGTGGACTGTGCGCATCTGAATGAGTTTATCTCTAAGTTTGTATGTCAGGTGCTTGTGATTGTGGCCAATTATTTTCTCAGTAAATTATGGATCTTTAAAGAGAAGAAGTGATTGGTAAGAATAGAGGAGAAGTCTATGCAGGGAAAACGACAGGCGAATTTTGAACTGCTGCGTATTGTGGCGATGCTTATGATTATCGTCCTTCATTATCTGAATAAAAGTGAATTGGTCCTGTTATATACGCAGGAGCATTCCGCAGTGAATTATACGGCGCAGCTCATAGAGGCTTTCTGTATTGTTGCGGTGAACTGCTATGTGCTGCTCAGTGGATATTTTCTTGTGGAGTCTGCATGGAAACCGGAGCGTGTGGTGTCTTTGGCAGCACAGGTTCTTTTTTATTCTCTGCTGATACCGGTCGTGCTGATCTGTGCCGGCGTGGTTGCGGCGGGTGAGCTTTCTGTCTACGACTGGCTGAATTATGTGCTGCCGATCGAGACGGAGCACTACTGGTTTGCCACGGCATATCTGATTATGTATCTGTTCGCACCGCTTCTGGCGGCGGGCGTGAAAGCGGTGGAACGCAGGACGCTGCAGATGATTATCGGTGTCATGGCACTTTATTTCTGTGTGTGGAAGTCTGTGCTGCCTGCGTCGCTGGCTACGGATCGTTACGGCTATGACTATGGCTGGTTCCTGTTCCTGTTTCTGGTTGCGGCGTATATACGGCTGTATGGTGTTCCGAAGCTGGAGAAGAAGCGGAATGCGGCGATTCTTTATGTCGGTATGAGTCTGGGGATCTTTGTGCTTACGGTGGTATCCGGTATTCTGGCGGAAGTCCTGCCGCCGTTTGCCTATTATATGGATATGCCGGACACATACAATCATATTTTGTGTCTGCTTAGTTCGATTGGACTGTTTATGCTGTTTAAGGATATGAAGCCGTGGGAAGGCAAGGCAGCTGAGGTGATCAGACATCTTGCACCTTATACCTTCGGGGTGTATCTGCTGCATGAGCATATACTGGTTCGGTATCGGTGGATGCATTGGCTGGGTGTGGATACGGTGTGGGGAAGCTGGAAGTTCATTCCGCACATGATCGGGTGTGTGGTGATCGTATATGCAGCCGGTACGGTAGTCGATTGGGCGAGGGCGTGGATATTCCGCAGAGTGAGGAAGTTGTTTGGGCATGGTAAAGTAAAATTATGAGGAAAATGAGCAGAGGACGGCAGACAGGGTGATTAGCAAAAACTGAGCTTCAATCCGGCGGTTCACTGTAAAAGATTCGGAAGATAGAAAAGGATAGAAAGTGCTGAGTTGATGAGTAAAACGAATGCCATATATTGTAGATACCAAAATTTCATAGAGCGTATTGTATTTCCCTTCATTCTGGTGCTCTATCCGCTGCTTCGGATTCGACTGGGAATTGATATGGCGGACACCACATACAGTCTGTCGAATTTCCAGTATTTTCCTTCTATGGACGGTACTTGGATGGTGGCGACGTTTCTTGCAAACGTGGTGGGAAATCTGTTCATGCATCTGCCTTTCGGCGGTAAGCTGATGGGGATATATTTCTACACGGCGCTAGTACAGTCGATGACTGCGCTGGCGGTATATGAAGCATTCCGCAGGAGTGACAGGTCTGCAGGGCGGATTCCGATGCCGCTTGTGTTTGCGGGAGAGATCATCGCGTTGGGGCTGTGTTGGTGTCCATCTACGGTTTTATATAATTATTTGACGTATCTGTTTATGACAGTAGGGATACTTCTTCTCTACCGCGGTATTCTGAAAGAAGACCGGAGATATTATGTGGCGGCGGGAGCGTGCCTGGGAGCCAATGTGGCGGTGCGCATGCCGAATGTGGTGCAGACGGCGCTGATCGTGGCGGTGTGGTACGGTACGGCAGTCTGCGGACGGAAGTGGCAGCAGGCGGTTCGTGATACGCTGTGGTGCATTGCGGGGTACGTTGCCGGTTTCGGAGTTCCTTTCGCAGCAATATGTATTAAGTACGGTGCGGGCGCTTATCCTGCCATGATTCAGACGATGTTTGCCATGACGGAGAAAGCTACGGATTATAAACCGTCGGCCATGTTGACAGGGATGTTTAGTGATTATATCATAGGTCTTTTCTGGATGGTCTTTGCAGGAATCTGCATGGCGGGCGGCTGGCTGCTCTTTATGCTGCAACGGAGATTATTTCCGGGGAAAAAAAGCGTAGCGGGATTATGCGGATTTGTCTATACGGCGGTGTTGCTTGTGCTGTTGCGCTTCTATTGGGGCAGAGGGGTATTCAATTTTCTTTATTATGACTTCGGCAGCATATATTATCCGGTAGTCCTGTTTCTTCTGACAGCAGTTTTTACAGCGGTATACTGTCTGTGTAAGAAAAGTGTCAAAGCGGAGCAGAAGATTCTTGCGGTGTTGGTGCTTGTACAGATTCTGGTAACGCCGCTTGGCGGTAATAATCAGTTGTATCCGATTATCAATAATCTGTTTATTGTCGTGCCGTTTGTGTTGTGGGTATGGTACGGGCAGTTAACTGCTGTGGCGGGAATGCCCCTTATATTGCTTCTGGTGTTTATTCTGATTCAGAGTGTGGGTTTTCATCTGAGATTTTCTTTTCAGGACGGAAGAAACGGTGAGGCACGTGACACATTGCTGACGGTGCCTGACAAGGNGGCGGGAATCTACACGAATCAGGACAATGCGGCGTGTCTGGAAGAGCTGGCGGAATATGCGCAGCAGGCACGGCTTNCNGGCAGGGAAGTGATTCTGTACGGAGAGNTTCCGGGTTTAGGGTATTTTCTGGATATGCCCTCAGCGTTATCTACTTTCTGGCCCGATCTGGATTCCTACCGCATGGTGGAATATGAGCGGGACATGGAACAGCTGGGGACACCGCCGGTTGTGATCGTGTCTTCTTCTATAGCNGCATATCTGAATGAGGATGCCGACGGCATGAACTGGTTCGGGGCAGAGAAGGAAAAGCTGGATCNGGATGAAAAATTGCAGATNTTAGGNGAGTANATGAANGNNNATTNCTATCAGGAGGNNTTTAGTAACGCACGGTATGTAGTATATGTGACAGNAAGATAAGAGTGTGGTATACTGTTTATGATTTATCTAAGTCGTCCGCGCAGATGAAAGTGAATATCTACGGAGCCGCGCTGGGTATTGGATTATGGCGTAACAGTAACCAGNAGGGAATTGTATTTATGAAAATTANTGAAGTGACTGCAAACNGGAAAANATATATAGATTTACTTCTTCTGGCCGATGAGCAGGAGGAGATGATAGACCGCTATCTTGAAAAGGGAACGATGTATATTCTTGATGATAACGGGGTAAAGGCCGAATGTNTTGTTACCGACGAGTCAGGCGGAGTTTTGGAAATAAAGAATATTGCTACTGATCCGGANCATCAGGGAAAAGGCTATGGGAAAATGTTGATCGATTTTATCATAGAGAGGTATTCGGGACAGTATACTGTTTTGCAGGTCGGTACGGGCGACAGTCCTTTAACGATTCCGTTCTATGAGAAATGCGGATTTACCCGTTCACATATTGTAAAAGATTTTTTTATCGATCATTACGAACATCCGATTTACGAATGNGGCGTACAGCTTGTCGATATGGTTTATCTGCAAAGGAAATTGTAAATTTGCTGCTTTNAAGCGGGNTTGNNTTACGGCNGTAAACAGAGAGGAACAGGGTTATGATTAATTTTAACGTACCTCCTTATACGGGAAATGAAATCGAATATATGAGGGAAGCTATCGGGAATCAGAAGATCTGCGGGGATGGACCTTTTACAAAAAAATGCAGTGAGTGGATCGAGCGTCAGACCGNNACGGCGAANTGCCTGCTCACCACATCTTGNACCCATGCTACGGAGCTNGCGGCGCTNCTNGCGGATATTAAGCCGGGTGATGAGGNGATCATGCCTTCCTATACATTCGTGTCCACGGCGGATGCGTTTGTGNTGCGCGGGGCTACGGCGGTATTTGTGGATGTCAGACCGGATACCATGAATATAGATGAGAAACTGATTGAAGAGGCNATTACGGAACGGACCAGAGCCATTGCACCGGTGCACTATGCGGGTGTGGGCTGTGAGATGGATACGATCATGGATATTGCGAAGCGGCATAATCTGATGGTGATCGAAGACGCTGCGCAGGGGATCATGGCATCTTATAAGGGGAGACCTTTGGGAACTTTCGGAGAATTCGGCTGTTTCAGTTTTCATGAGACGAAGAATTTCAGTATGGGGGAAGGCGGCGCATTGCTCATACGGGATGAACAATATATTGAAACTGCGGAGATCTATCGGGAGAAAGGTACGGACCGCAGTAAATTTTACCGCGGCCAGGTGGACAAGTANCGCTGGCAGAATTATGGGTCTTCCTATCTGCCAAGCGACATGAATGCCGCATATCTGTATGCNCAGCTGGAGCTGGCNGANGAGATCACGCAGGCGAGGATAGACAGGTGGAATCAGTATAGAGANCTTCTGNCACCTCTNGCGGAAGCGGGGAAGATCGAACTGCCTTATGTGCCGGAGNACTGCACTCACAACGGGCATATGTTTTATATTAAGACGAAGGANATGGAAGAGAGANCCAGNCTGATCAACTTCNTGAAAGAGAAAGAGATCATGGCGGTATTCCATTATGTACCTCTGCATTCGGCGCCTGCGGGGATGAAATTCGGCAGATTCCACGGCGAAGACCGATATACGACAAAAGAGAGTGAGAGACTTCTGCGGCTGCCCATGTTCTATAAGCTGACGGCGGATGAGGTAGAGTACATTACGGATCAGGTAAAGNCATTCTACCGCCTATAGAGTAAATATGATTGAGGGCATGTAGTTCATGGAATATGGTAAGAGAATAAACAAGTGTGAAAAGAAAGTCTGTAAATCAGCTCTGCGCACTTGCTGCGCTGAGCGTACACGCGCCATGCTGCTTGCAGCATGTGTGCATCAAGTACTTGTGCCCAGCTTTTCAAGAAATGTTTGTGTCCGGGAAGACAAGGGGCACAAGTATGAGAACTGCATACCGGCGTTGATTTTCATAGTGGTCAATGTGATTCTGATGGGNGTCTGTTTCGATTTCTATTATGATTTAAATGACGACACGATGATGCATGACATTATGTCGGGCATATACAGCGGAACGCCTGACGGACATAACATGCAGACATTGTATCCGCTGGGAGCATTAATCGCCCTATGTTACCNATTATGCAGAAGCGTACCGTGGTACGGATTGTTTCTGTGTCTGTGTCAGTTCGGCTGCTTTTACCTGATTGGTGTGAGGCTGTGTGNGTTGTTTGGCAGCGCGCACAGGAGATTTCTGCTGCTGTTAGGACTGTCCTTGTGTATGTGGGGAATATGTCTGCCACATCTCGTCAGCATACAGTATACGATCACCTGTGCGATGCTTTCGGCGGCGGCAGTTTTTTTATTCCTGACGACACCGGACGGACTGGGTACACGACAATTTGTTGTAAAGAATATTCCGTCCGTTATTCTTGTGGTGGCGGCATATCAGCTCCGGTCGGAAATGCTGCTTCTCACGTTTCCCCTGATCTGTCTGGCGGGACTGTACCGTCTCGTGGGGGAAAAGAAGATTTTTTTAAAAGAAAATATAGGGAAATACGGTGGTGTGCTGGGCATGATATTTGTCGGAATGCTCTTGTCCTTTGTGGCGGATGAAGTGGCATACGGCAGTGCGCAGTGGAAAGAGTTCAGGGAGTTCTTCGATGCCCGGACGACAGTATATGACTTCTATCCCGAGCTGATTACCGATGAGAACTACGGTGAGGCGCTTACGGAGCTTGGCGTGGNGCCGTATCAGCAGACTTTACTGAATAATTATAATTTTGGACTGGACGATGCGNTCGATACGGAACTTATGACGAGGCTGGCGGATTATGCCGTGCATACGATCGGTGCATCGAAGGATTGGGGCGAAATTTTTCGCGAAAAGTTCGGTTTCTATCGATATCGGACTTTTCACAGCGGGGATGCGCCCTATAATGTGATGGTGCTCTGGGCGTATACGGCAGTATTTCTGNCGGGCTTTCGTGAAGCACGGCGCTCCGGNNTNGTNCAGGACNGGANNGNGCNGGGANTGCTTNTCCGNTATGGTTTTGTGTGGCAGCTTATATTATTGATTGCAGTGCGCAGCGGGCTCTGGATGTTTATTCTTATGAGAGGACGTGANCCTGTGCGCATTACNCACTCTCTATATCTTGCAGAATTTGCTCTGCTGACGGGAATGTTGCTTCGCNGGCTGCAGACAGGCCGGGGCGACACAGGCAGTGCGGTACGCGGCAGCACCGTGACAGGGAGCGGTGTGGCACGCGGGATGGCAGTCCTTGCGGGACTGATTTTGGCGGGAGCGCTGACGGGCAATTTGACTGCGGTGCGGGAGGATCAGGACCGGCGGGAGTGGGTCAACACCGACAGGAATGAGATCGATACTTATTGCAGGGGGCATGAGGAGAATTTCTATTTTGAGGATGTATACTCCACCGTGTCGTTCTCANGCAGACTGTTTGACGNTTCCGATAACGGTTATGCCAATTATGATATTATGGGCGGATGGATGTGCAAGAGTCCACTCTATTATGANAANCTGCAGCGATCGGGGATCGNGGGCGCAGGGGAGGCAATGTGCGAGGGAGAAAACGCGTATTTGATCATGTCTGACTTGGAGGCGGCAGAGCGCGGANTCGACTGGATCACAGACTATTACGCAGCGCAGGGTACNACGACCCGGATTGAAGAGGTGGACGTGATTGGAGAAAATGTACGATATCATGTCTATCGGATCGGAACAAAATGATTNATATATCATGTGTGGAAGGTTTTTGGATAAAGCAATGCAGGATGTGATTTATCTGCGCCCGATGACGGTGGAGGATACGGACAGGATCGTCACATGGCGCAACCGGGATTTTGTACGGAGAAACTTCATTTATCAGGAGCCCTTTACAAGAGAAGGACATTTAGCATGGATCCGGGATCAGGTGGAGACGGGGCGTGTGGTGCAGTTTATGATTTGTCTGTCGGACGGCAGGGAGATCGGCAGTGTCTATTTCCGCGATATTGACAGGCAGGAGGGCGTNGCCGAGTACGGTATTTTTATCGGNGAAGAGGAGGCTCTCGGNCGCGGTTACGGTACGGCGGCGGCACGGCTGGCACTTAGATTTGCGTTCGNGGACTTGCAGCTNCGCACNATATTTCTGCGTTTTNTGGCNGATAATATTGCGGCAGGGAAGAGCTATGAGCATGCCGGGTTCTGTATGACAGACCGGAAAGAGACCGTAATGACGAAGCAGGGNGAGCGNGAAGTATGCTTTATGGAGATCGACCAAAGGCGGTTTAGGGATATATGTGGAGGAAAACATGGGTAAACTTGTCAGTTTTGTAATACCGTGCTACCGTTCGATGCAGACCATCGGTAAGGTAGTGGAAGAAATAGATACGGCGATGGAGAAAATGCCGGAGTATGAGCATGAGATTGTGCTCGTCAACGACAGTTCGCCGGATGATACATTCGAGGTGATCCGTGAACTTTGCGCACGGCGCAAAGATATATGCGGCATTAATCTGGCAAGGAATTTCGGGCAGCATGCGGCGTTGATGGCCGGATTTCGTTACATCCGCGGAGAGATCGTGGTGTGTCTTGATGATGATGGACAGACACCTGCTGATGAAGTAGGAAAGCTGCTTCGTGAGATAGAGGAAGGTTATGACGTAGTCTATGCGAAGTATACCCATAAACAGCATTCGGGATTCCGCAATTTCGGCAGTAAGATCAATGAGCTTATGACGAGGATTATGCTGGGAAAACCGAAGGAACTGTATCTGTCAAGTTATTTTGCGGCCCGGAGATTTGTGGTGGATGAGATGCTGCGCTATACGAATCCGTATCCCTATGTGATCGGACTTGTACTGCGCACTACTAAGAATATTACCAACGTGGAAGTGTCGCATAGAGAGCGGGAAGTGGGAACATCGGGTTATACCATCGGTAAATTGCTGGGACTGTGGTTTAACGGTTTTACGGCGTTTAGCATCAAACCTCTTCGTGTGGCGACGGCCATGGGGTGTATAACGGCATGTGGAGGATTTCTGTACGGTATTTATACGGTCATTAAGAAATTCGTCAATCCCAATGTACCGATCGGATTCAGCGCCATGATGGCGGCGCTTGTGTTTATCGGCGGTATGATCATGCTGATGCTTGGACTGATCGGGGAATATATCGGGAGGATCTATATTTCACTCAACAATTCTCCGCAGTATGTTATCAAAGAGTGTATTGGTGAAAAGCATAGAGGTGAAGAACAGCCTGGAACAGAGCATGAATCACCCATTTAGAATGTCTTAACGGAATTGAGAACAGATTATGAATGAGAACGAATTCAGAATAAAACTGAAATTGAGCACCGTGGCATTCCTGATCGCGACGGCGGGTACGCTGTGTTTTCCGCAGGTTTTAAATCTTAAGGAGAACACGCTTGGTTTCACCAACAGTATTTTTGCCGTTTTCGTGTGGTTGTTATGTTTGTATGCGGTGAACCGATCATTGCAGACGATCAATTTAAAGGACAAAAGGGGATGGACAATTGCGGGAATTCTCTCCTTTTTATTTACAACGGCAATGCTGTTCGGCGTTCGTCTGGATGCCGTCGGAAACGTTGATTTCAAAGATTGGAGATTATGGATATCCCTGCCTGTATTGACATGTCTCTTTACGATCCTTGTCAGGAAATTCTGGGATTTCTTAAGCGGCATGGAGCAACGGAAAAACAGACTTGCAGAGCATATCAAAATGCCCGGTGTGCCGAAAAAAACAGCGGAGTATGTGAATATACTTACGTTTCTTTTTATGCTTTTATGCTGGCTGCCGGTGCTGCTGGCGGTTTATCCGGGGTTCTTTGTGTACGATGCACAGGAGGAGTGGCTGCAGGTCGCATCCAGAACATTTACTACCCATCATCCGCTTGTGCATGTGTTAATGCTGGGCGGTATCATCTGCGCGGTGCACAAGGTAACAGGCTCCTATAATCTCGGAATTGCCTGTTATATGGTAGTGCAGATGATGGTGGTGTCGGGTGTATTCACATATTTGCTCTCCTTTATGAGAAAAAGGAAGGTTTCTAAAGCGGTGAGGCTGCTCTCCCTGTTCTATTTTGCGTTTTTCCCGGTTGTTGTCATGTTTACGCTTTGCTCCGCAAAGGATACGTTGTTTGCGGCGGCGCTGCTGCTGCTTCTATTGGCACTTCTGGATATGGGAAGCGATGAAGAAGTGTTTTTTGTTTCCAAGAGTAGAAAGCTCTTTTTTATTCTCAGTGCGGTGGCAATGATGCTGTTTCGCAAAAACGGTGTCTATGCATTTGCGGTAATGGTGCCTATTCTGTTGTTATGTCATAAAAAGTATCTGAAAAAACTTGCGGTTTTGCTGGCAGTCATATTTCTGTCGTATTTCGTGATTAATACCGGGCTTACGGTGGTATTTCATGCGCAGGGCGGGGAGAATCAGGAGATTCTAACGGTGCCCATACAGCAGCTTGCCAGAACTTATAAGTTCAGCCAAGAAGTTTTTGAACCGGAGGATGTTGAGGCGCTTCATGAGATTCTGCCGGAAGAAGCGCTTGTACTATATAATCCTAAGTTGTCCGATCCGGTGAAAGTCCATTTTCAGAATGAAGTGTTTGCGGCGGACAAATCCAAATACGTCGGGCTTTGGGTGCGGATCGGTTTGAAGAAGCCTTTATCCTATATCAACGCATGGCTGATGAATTCGTATGGATTTTGGTATCCGGATACGGTGATTGATGTCTATTCCGGTAACACGGTGTTTACTTTTACTTATGAGGACAGCTCTTATTTCGGATATGAAGTGGAGGAGCCGGGATTTCGGGACAGCAAGATCCCGTGGCTTGATGAGGCTTATCGCAAGCTGGCGTTGGAGATTTCCCAGGAAAAGATTCCCATTTATTCCATGCTCTACTCTCCGGGAGGAATCTTTTGGTGCATTGCGTTCGTGTTTGCTTATGTGCTGTATCGGAAAAAGTATCATATTGTGATTCCTTATATGATGGTGCTGATCGTCTGGCTGACGGTTATTCTAGGTCCTACGTATCTGCCGCGGTATGTGCTGATCTTCTGGTATGGGCTGCCGTTGTTTGCGGCTATGCTTTTGGAAGAGGTGTAGAGCGCCTTAGTTGTAAAAAATATACAATCGTGATATACTAAGCAATGATATTTTTGGAAAAGATCAGGAATGGATAATGAACAGGATAATCAATAGAAGACAGGCAATCTGTGGGACGATCTGGATCATTGTACTGTGCGTGGCACTTGCATTGTGGCCGATTCGCCTGATCAAGGAGACGGTGACTGCCAACAGTAAGACGCTGCCCGGGACTGTTATGGAATCTGAGGAGATTACGTCTGGCTATGTGGTACAGCAGATGTTCATCGCTCAGTATGACAGATTAAAAAATATTGATATTTACCTCCATGAAGGAACGACAGGGGAAGAGTTCAATTTCGTGTTGTATGATGCGGCTATGAATGTGATTATGCAGCAGGTGATCAATACGGAAGATATGAAGATGATTCCGGGCTTCTGTACGGTGCAGGTCAATATCGATACACAGGTCGGCAGAGAATATTATTTCCTGCTGCAGGGGATCGAAGAGCCGTTTCGTGTAGCGTACCAATATACGGCGGATTCGGGAAATATTTATAACGGCACGCTGTACTATGGCAATGTGGAAGATACGGAACGCTGCATGATAGCTGTGTATGAATATGAGGTGCCGCTTCGCAAGGGCAAAACACTATTGTGTGCTGCTCTGTTTGTGTTGTTTGCGGTTCTGGTCAATTATCTTACAGGCAGGTATTATCGGAGGTATCCGGAGAGGAATACACTGGTCACGGTGGAGCGGACTGTCAAGGCTGTGTGTAATCCGCTTATTATACTTGCAGGCGGTGCGGCGTGCGCGGCGGTGTGGCCATGCAAATTGTTTACGACCAATACTGCGTCCATTCTCTTCTATGAAGGGAGTATTCTGCTTACGGCGGCGCTGCTGCTCTATGCGGTCAATCATGACAGGACAGGCTGTGCCACGGACAGGACGGTCTTTGATGTTTTGAAAACAAATATGCCGGGCGGGTTGCAGTCAATGATGTTTGCAGGGGCGATCTGGGCTTGCTGTAACTATATGAATGGGCTGTATGAGATCCACCATACCGTGGCGTACAGACAGCAGCTGATCTTCTTTGCGCTGGCGGTGATTGTGACTTATAAGCGCAAGGATATTCTAAATATAATTAACTTCGTGTATCTCATCGCGGCAGCCTTTATCGGTATGCGTTATTATCACAGTGCCATGGCGGCGCTGACGGACCCGGAAGAGACCCAGGTTCTCGTGGTGAAGCTTACCGTGTGGGCCGGCATTCTGGCAGGGTTTGTGGTGATTGGTACCATACGGGTTCTGGTACGGGGGCAGGTCAGAGACATATGCATTCCGTATTGTGTCGTAGTGGCGGTGTTTTTTGCAGCGATTATCCTATATCGCAATACGAGAGGATGGCCGATTTATCTGGTATGTTCTTTTGGCATGTTTTATCTGAACATGGCGGCGTGGGACGGAAAGGCCGGGCTGCTTCGGAATATCTGTAATGGCATCCTGCTTCATTTCGGGGTGATGGTGGTATACTGTCTGCTGCACAGACCGTATATGTTCTTTCAATACTACAGATATCCCTTCATCTTCCATACGGTGACGATGTCGGCGGTATATCTTGCCTTTGTAGTGGGTGCCGCATTGGTGAAGTTTTTAGACGTATACAGGAGAGAACAGAGATTGGCGGTTGTCTATAAAGAGCTGATTATGTTCGGCGTATCGGCAGTATATCTGCTGTTTACGTTATCCAGAACGGGATATCTGGCGGTTTTAGTCATGTCGGTGGTGATGATTCCGGTGCTCTGTTTTTCCATGCGGAAGAGATGGCGCGGTATGCTGCAAAGCATCGGTATGATGCTGCTTGCGGCCGCGGTTTGTTTTCCGGTGGTATTTACGGCACAGAGGATGGTTCCGGCGGTGGTCGCCAGACCGCAGCTGCATGAGATAGAAGAACTGCCCGTAGAGATCGTGCACGGCAGGGATATGGATTCCTATTATTACATCACCATTCAGCGTTTTATACAGGTATTCCAGATGAAAATACTGGGGATACCGGAAGAGGAGAGCCTAAGAGCTATCTATATGGTAAGCGATGCTGCGCAGGAGATAGAGCAAAACAGTGGGTTGTTTGACGACGGGAAAGAGATTTTGCTTGTGTCTGCGGAGGATACCGCCGCGGGGGCAGGAGATGTACAGACGGACGATACACAGGCGGGGGGTACCCGGACAGAAGAGCAGGACACCGAAGAAGAGTATTCCTACACCAACGGAAGACTGGAAATATTCAGAGTGTATTACAATAATCTCAACAAAGTCGGACATGAAGATATGGGCGTTATGGAGCCGAACGGTCATTATAATGTCCATGCGCACAACATCTATCTGCAGGTTGCTTATGATCATGGTATCTATGTGGGGATCGTGTTTGTTCTGTTCGGTGTGGGAACATTGATACAGGCGGCAGTATATTTCAGCAGGCGAAAGGATGACAGAGCATATGCGGCGTTGCCGCTTGCCCTTCTGCTCTTGTTTGCGGTTGCGGGTCTGACAGAGTGGATATTCCATCCGTGCAGTCCGATCGCGTATTGTTTGCTGTTGACACTGGCACCGCTCCTTACAGACAAAGAGCGGCGTAGGAAAAAGATATGAAAAAAGAGAGAAAACCGTTTAATGTAAAACTATTTTATAGGAGAACCTGCCTGATCATATATGATATTATCAGTGTGGTTCTCGCAAGCTATCTGGCGATCGTGATGCGTTACGAGTTTCGTGTGGGTCAGATACCGGAGCATTTCGTGAGTCCGATCGAGCATGTTATGCCCCTCAATATTGTGGTGACGCTTGGAATCTTCTATTTATTCCGGCTTTACAGCAGTCTGTGGGCATTTGCGGGCGAGACGGAACTTCAGAATATTGTGGTATCCTGCGTTCTGTCTACGATTGTGAACAGCGTCTGTCTGCAGTTTTTTAAAACTACGTCTCAGGCGGTGCCGAAGAGCTATTACTTTTTATATCTGTTTCTGTTGATCACATGTATTTTCTGCAGTCGATTCTCATACCGCTTCTTCAGGAGCCTGAAACACAAACAGCAGAATAAGAAGAACAGGATATCTGTCATGGTGATCGGTGCAGGAGAAGCCGCGAACATGATTATTAAAGAGATCGTGAACAGCAATTTCTCTACAATGGTTATCAAATGTATCATCGATGATGATAAAGGAAAATGGGGAAGATATATTCAGGGGATCAAGGTGGTCGGCGGCCGCGAGAAAATCGTGGAGTGTGCCGATATTTACGATGTGGACGAGATTATTGTGGCGATGCCTGCGGCAAGCAGGACGGAGATCAAGAGTATACTGGAGATTTGTAAGTATACTAACTGCAAACTGCGTTCCCTGCCGGGCATGTACCAGCTTGTAAACGGGGAAGTCAATGTAAGTAAACTGCGTGACGTAGAGGTGGAGGATCTGCTGGGAAGAGATCCTATCAGTGTGGATATGGAATCAATCCTCGGCTATGTACAGGGCAAAGTAGTACTGGTCACCGGCGGCGGCGGTTCCATCGGCAGTGAGTTATGCAGGCAGATAGCGTCCCATAAGCCGAAACAGCTTGTGATCGTGGATATCTACGAGAATACGGTCTATGATGTGCAGCAGGAATTAAAGGTGGATCATCCGGATTTAGACTTGGTGGTTCTGATCGCTTCCGTGCGCAATACTAACCGCATGAATTATATTTTTTCCAAATATCATCCCGATATTGTATACCATGCGGCTGCCCACAAGCATGTACCGCTTATGGAGGACAGCCCTACCGAGGCGATTAAGAATAACGTGTTCGGAACTTTCAAGACCGCACAGGCAGCTGCCATGAGCGGTGTGCAGCGCTTCGTTATGATTTCCACCGATAAGGCGGTAAACCCGACGAATATTATGGGAGCCAGCAAAAGGATCTGCGAGATGATCATACAGACTTTTGACAAGCATTACGAGACGGAGTTTGTGGCGGTTCGGTTCGGCAATGTGTTAGGCAGTAACGGCAGCGTTATTCCTCTGTTTCGTAAACAGATTGCTGCGGGCGGACCGGTGACAGTGACACATCCGGATATCATCCGTTATTTTATGACAATTCCGGAGGCGGTGTCGCTTGTCCTGCAGGCGGGCGCTTATGCACGAGGCGGGGAGATCTTTGTGCTGGACATGGGGGAGCCCGTGAAAATACTGGATCTGGCGCAGAATCTCATCAAATTGTCGGGCTATCGTGTGGGGGAGGATATCCAGATTGAATTCACGGGACTTCGACCGGGCGAGAAGTTGTATGAAGAGTTACTCATGGATGAGGAAGGCATGAAGGATACGGCGAATAAGATGATCCATATCGGGAAGCCGATCAAACTCAATGAGCACGAATTTTTCGCGCAGCTAAAAGAGCTGAAAGATGAATGTCAGGTCGAAAATTCAGATATCAGACCGCTTATTAAGAAGATTGTGCCGACTTATCACAGTCAGGATGAGGAAAGCCAGGGATAGAGGTATTTTATTAATCCGGAAAGGAAAAGAGGCTGTTATGGAGAAGAAAAGGATATACTTATCGTGCCCGACCATGCACGGGGAAGAACAGAAATATGTACAAGAGGCATTTGACACGAATTGGGTTGCGCCGCTTGGCCCTAATGTCAGTGCTTTTGAACAGGAGATAGCGACATATACAGGGTGCGGTCACGCAGCGGCACTGAGTGCGGGAACGGCGGCGATCCATCTGGCACTGAAGCTGATCGGAGTCGGACGGGGTGATATCGTGTTTGTGTCAGATCTGACTTTTTCGGCAACCTGTAATCCGATCGCGTACGAGGATGCGACACCGGTATTTATCGACGCGGAACCGGATACATGGAATATGTCTCCGGAGGCGCTTAAGCGGGCTTTTGAGAAATATCCGAACCCAAAAGCTGTAATCTGCGTGCATTTGTATGGTACTCCCGCAAAATTGGATAAGATCATGGCAATCTGCGAGGAACACGGTGTGCCGATGATTGAGGATGCAGCGGAGTCCTTGAGTAGTACTTACAAGGGAAAGCATACGGGCACATTCGGTAAATACGGAATCTATTCTTTTAACGGAAATAAGATTATCACGACTTCCGGCGGCGGTATGCTGGTATCGGCGGAGGAAGAGGCGACGAAACGCGCCACCTTCCTGGCCACACAGGCAAGGGATCCCGCCAGACATTATCAACATTCCCAGATCGGGTATAATTATCGTATGAGCAATGTCACGGCTGGAATCGGTCGGGGACAGCTTCTTCATATAGAGGAGCATAAGACCAAGAAGAAAGCGATCTATAAACAGTATCGGGAAGCTTTCGCAGATATGTCGCAGATCAGCATGAATCCGCTGAATCCGGAGGGAGATGCGAATTGCTGGCTGTCCTGCATGACAATTAAGAACGGATGTAATGTAACACCTGATATGATAATGGACGCATTGGCGGAGGATAATATTGAGTCGCGTCCGATCTGGAAACCGATGCATATGCAGCCCATTTTTGAAAAATATGATTTTATTCCTCATCGTGAGGATGGAAGCAGTGTGGGCGCGGATATATTCCGCAGAGGGCTCTGCCTGCCCAGCGATATTAAGAATACGGATGAAGATATGGAACTGATCATCCGCACGGTTCGCGGGTGTTTTGAGAGCAAATAGAATATACGGGTATGGATGGGAAAATAACATATGTATAAGAATTGTATCAAGCGATGTTTGGATTTTCTTTTATCATTATGTGGGATTATTGTGCTTAGTCCGGTCTTATTGATTCTTGCAGTTCTGGTGCGGGTGAAGCTGGGAAGCCCTGTTTTGTTCAGGCAGGAGAGACCGGGGAGGAATGAGAAGATATTCACGCTTTGTAAATTCCGTACGATGACGGACGCGCGGGATGAGAGAGGACAACTCATGCCGGACTCGGAAAGGCTGACGCAGTTTGGGAAGTTTCTTCGGTCTACCAGTCTGGATGAACTGCCGGAGCTGATCAATATTTTGAAAGGTGACATGAGTCTGATCGGACCGAGACCGCTGCTGGTCAGATATCTTCCTTTATACAATGAGACGCAGAAGCATCGGCATGATGTGAGACCGGGACTTACCGGTTTGGCACAAATCAATGGGCGGAATGCCATTACATGGGAGCAGAAATTTGAATACGATGTGGAATATGTAAATAACCTTTCTTTCGCGTTGGACATGCGCATATTTTTCGGGACAGTGCGGGCGGTATTGAAGAGAGAAGGGATAAGCAGTGATACGAATGCGACTATGGAAGAGTTTAAAGGAACTTCCGCACAAAATCAATAAAGAAGACGAAATCAGGAAGGAACGGATATGAAGGGAGTGCAAGGAAAAGAAATCCATATTTTATTTACCGGCGTCGGCAGACGGGTAGAACTCATACAGGCTTTCCGTCAGGCTGCGTTACGGCTGCATGTCAATTTGAAAATCTATGGCGCGGATATGGCGGGTACTGCTCCGGCATTGGCATTTTGCGATGTTACAAGAAAGGTATGCGCCATGAAGGACAAAGATTATATTCCGCAGCTTCTTCATATCTGCAGACAGGATCATATTGATTTACTGATTCCGACGATTGATACGGACCTGGCGGTTCTTGCTGAAAATGCAGAGCAGTTTCAGGAGGCAGGCACGAAAGCCGTTATCAGTACCCCGGAGAAAGTTGCGATCTGCCGGGATAAGAATTATACGTCTGATTTTTTTAGATCCTGCGGCTTGAAAGCGCCGGAGACGATCAATGATTATAGGAAATATACAGGTTCTTATCCGTGCTTCATCAAACCTAAGGATGGCAGCAGCAGCATCAACGCCTTTAAAGTTAATCAGGAATCCGAACTGGCAGTTTATGCGGAGAAAATTGAGGACTATATTATACAGCCGTTTATTGAGGGCAAAGAATATACGGTGGATGTTTTCTGTGATTTTGAGGGAAATCCGGTATACATTACACCGAGAGAGAGAGTGGCTGTCCGTAGCGGCGAGGTTTTGAAAACAAAAATAGAACTGGATGAAAAGATTATTGCAGAGTCAAAGATGCTGATTCGGGGATTCAAACCTTGTGGACCTATGGCAGTACAACTGATCAGACAAAGCGGCACCGGCGATGATTATTATATTGAGATCAATCCCAGATATGGCGGCGGTGCACCTCTTAGCATGAAGGCGGGAGCAGATTCTGCGGAAGCGCTGCTTAGATTAGCTCTTGGTGAGAAGACAGGATACCAGGAAAACATAGTCAGTGACGGCGTTGTTTACAGCAGATTTGACCAGAGTATTTATATTGCTTCTGAGAGTAAGCAGATCAATGGAGGGATTAAGGGGGTCATCTTTGACTTGGATGATACGCTGTATCCGGAGAAACAATATGTAAGGAGCGGATATCGGGCAATCGCCGGGAAATTGGGATATGAGGAAGCAGAAGAAAAGCTTTGGAATTATTTTCTGGAAGGAAAGAACGCGATCGATGAACTTTTAGATGAGCTGGGACAGCAGGAGAGAAAAGCAGAATGTCTGGAGGCATACAGGAATCATATGCCGGATATTGCATTTTATGACAGAGTCGGGGACTGTATCAGGGAATTGAAAAATTTAGATATTAAGATTGGCATCATTACGGATGGCAGAGTGAACGGTCAGAAAAATAAAATAGCGGCTCTTGGATTAGATAAAATAACAGACGATATTATTATCACAGATGAACTTGGTGGTGAGCAGTTCCGCAAACCGAATGATATTGCTTTCCGCATTATGCAGTGCAGATGGAGGATTCCGTTTGGAGAGATGGCGTATGTCGGAGACAATTTAATGAAAGATTTTCAGGCACCGCGGCAGCTTGGTATGAGATGTATCTATTTTGAAAACCCGGATGGGATATATTACAATGGAAGCCCGATGGACATTGATTATGGAATGAAAATCAGTAATATATCCGATGTGAACGAAATGATTGTACGGAAATAATGGGTATGATAAAATTGTTAGAGACAGGATGATAAGGAAATATGAGCAGAGTATTGATTTTGGCAAACTCATCCGGCGGTCTGTATGATTTTAGGAATGAATTCGTGGAGGCGCTTTTGACAGAAAATCAGGTTTTTATCAGTCTGCCTGATGAGGTCAAAACGAAGGAACTGCTTGCAGAAGGTGCGCAGATCATTAAGACTCCGATTCACCGCCGGGGAATGAATCCGTTGGAAGACTTGAAGCTGTGTCAGAGCTATCGTCGTTTGATGAAACAACTGCAGCCGGATCTGGTCGTTACCTATACAATCAAGCCGAATATTTACGGTGGATTACAGGCAGCAAGGATGAAAATCCCGTATATATCAACCATTACCGGTCTGGGAGGCGCTTTTGATAAGACTGGGTTACTTTTGCAGTTGATTATCCGTATGTACCGTGTGGGATTGAAAAAGGCGGCATGCATCTTTTTCCAGAATGCGGAAAACAGAAATATTTTCCGGAAGTTTGCTATCAGAGGGGAAAAGGACAGGCTGGTCATGGGCTCCGGCGTCAATCTGGAAAGGCACTGCTACGAACCTTATCCGGAAGAAGAAGAGACGCATTTTCTTTTTGTTGGACGTGTGATGAAGGAACGTGGCATTTTGGAGTTTGTGGATGCTGCAGAGAAATTGCATAGTGAGAAAGTATTTTTTGATATTTTAGGCGCCTGTGATGAGGATTATCAGGAAATGCTGGATGGATTGGAAAGCAGGGGTATTATCCGTCAACTGGGCTTCCACACGGAGGTACATCCATATCTGACGAAGGCAAGCGCTATTGTCGTGGCTTCTTTTCATGAGGGCATGTCCAATACGCTGATTGAGGCAGCTGCAACCGGAAGACCTGTCATAGCCTCTAATATCAGCGGCTGTATGGAGGCTTTCGAGGAAGGAAAGACGGGATTCGGATTTACACCGGGTAGATCGGAAGAGCTGATCGCGGCAATAGAGAAGTTTCTAAAACTGCCTTACGAGAAACGCAGTGAAATGGGACAGGCAGGCAGAAGAAAGATGGAAGAAGAATTTGACAGAAAACTGGTGACGGCGGCATATATGGAGGAAGTTCACAGGATTCTTGCTGATAGATAAATGAAGGAAAATGAAAAATTGCGGAGGGAGTCAGAGAATATGACGGATTTGTATGAAAAGATAGTAAAGGGGCAAGAGAAAATCTCCCTGATAGGTTTAGGCTATGTTGGAATGCCGATTGCGGTAGCTTTTGCAAGAAAAATCAAGGTTGTTGGTTTTGACCTGAATGCGGAAAAAATCAATCTCTATAAAAGCGGTATTGACCCGACGAACGAGGTGGGAAATGAAGTTATTCAGAATACCACTGTGGAATTTACGGCGGATGCATCTAAGCTGAAAGAAGCAAAATTTCATATTGTAGCGGTTCCGACGCCGGTAAAAAGCGACCATACGCCGGATCTGTCACCGGTAGAGGGAGCCAGCCGCATTCTGGGTCAGAATCTGGCGAAAGGCTCCGTTGTTGTATATGAGTCAACGGTATATCCGGGTGTTACGGAGGACATCTGTGTGCCGATTCTGGAGAAGGAATCCGGCTTAAAATGTGGCGTTGATTTCAAGATCGGATATTCACCGGAACGTATTAATCCAGGCGATAAAATACATAGGCTGGAGACGATCACCAAAATCGTGTCCGGTATGGATGAAGAAACATTGGATACGGTAGCGAAGGTCTATGAATTGGTAGTGGATGCCGGTGTGTACCGCGCGGAATCTATTAAGGTGGCAGAGGCAGCGAAAGTTATTGAAAACAGCCAGAGAGATATCAATATTGCGTTTATGAATGAACTTTCGATTATTTTTCACAAAATGGATATTGATACACAGGAAGTTTTAAAAGCAGCGGGAACAAAATGGAATTTTCTGAAATTCATGCCGGGTCTGGTTGGCGGACACTGCATAGGCGTTGACCCTTATTATCTGACTTATAAATCGGATGAGTTGGGATATCATTCCAGAATTATTCTGGCGGGCAGACGCATTAATGATGAGATGGGAAAATATGTGGCGGAAAGCCTTGTGAAAAATCTGATTAAAGCAGATATCCCGGTTAAGACGGCGAAAGTGGCGATTCTCGGATTTACATTCAAAGAAAACTGTCCCGATACAAGAAACACCAAGGTGATTGATATTTATAATGAATTGGGAGAGTATGGCATCTGCCCGATTGTCGTGGATCCGGCGGCGGATGCACATGAGGCGAAGCGTCTGTATGGCATAAGTTTCGGTACATTGGAAGATATTAAGGATATAGATGCAATCATTATCGCAGTTGCTCATGATGAATTCAAAAAACTGAGCAAAGCGGATTTGGACAGATTTTATAAAGCAGAAAATGTGAAGAAGGTATTGGTGGATATTAAAGGGCTGCTGAATAAAGCGGATTATATGACCGAGGACTATCATTATTGGAGATTATAACAAGTGGCTGGTGACCGTAAAAAATCTTTGTGCATTTTAATAGTATTATTAGCTTTTTTTCTGGGAATGTTTGCGGTTTACGGGATTGGAGTCTATAATGATTCCGAACAGTATATCACAATGCATATTCACAGAGAACCGCTCTATCCGCTGTTCTTAGCTTTGTTCAGAGTAGTGGGAGGAGAAAACACAGGGCTTGTCCTGGCAGCCATCGCACAGAATCTGCTGGCATCATTCAGTATTTTTTTCCTGATAGAATATTTGCGGAAGGTATTTTCCCTGAATTTCTTCGGGGAGCTGGTGCTTCTTGGTTTGGAACTTGCGCCGCATCTGGTTACCAGGTATGTTTCCGCATTTCAGATTTTTATGGAAAGTTCCATTATGAGCGAGGCCTTGTGCATTCCGCTTTTCCAGTTTTTTGTACTGTTTACCCTCAGGATGATGTTTGAGAACAGGAAATCAGATAAAATATGGAGCCTGTTGTTTGCTTGGCTGCTGTCCATGACAAGAGGGCAGATGATGACGGCGATTCTGATCTGGATGGTCGTTGTAGGTTTTTGCATGATTGTCCGTAAACAATACAAGAAGCTTTACATGCCCATTCTCGCTGTGGTCTGTGTGTTTGGAGTACGCAGCCTGTCAACGCATGTTTACAATTATTTTGTGACAGGCTATTTTATGGGCAACACTTATGGTCAGGTCAATACCCTGACGAATGTGATTTATGCCTGCGATCAGGAAGATGGAGAAGTGTTTGAAGAAGGAAGTCTTGAGAGAGAATTCTTTGAACAGTTTTATATGGAGGCGGGTGACTTAGAGGCAAATTACCGGTATGCGGGTGATACGCTTTCTGAGAAGACAGCTCATCTGGAGGAGCATCACGATATATTAAAATTTCAAGTATTGGAAGCCGATATGACTGCCTACTATTTTCGTTTTGATAACGACTATTATCAACAGAGCAGGCTGTCGGACGAACTGGCAGGGGATATGTTGAAAAAGCTTCTCCCGGTATGTTTTGGACAATGGTTTTATGATTATCTGTTGCTTTGCAGATATGGATTCATCAGAAGCATTGCGGTCGTGAACAGATGGATCAACTGGGCAGCGCTTGCCATTTATCTGGCGGCAATCGTGCTTACCGTCCTGACATTCAGGAAAAACAGGCAGAGTAAAGCGGTGTGGATGATGGGGCTTGCCTTGTTGTTTATTGTGGCGAATGTATGCGCCACTTCTTTGACGATCATGTGTTTGTCACGATATATGATTTATGGATTTTCATTGTTTTATATGGCATTCTTTATATTAATAACAAAAGGAGTAAAGGAGTAGGAAATGGGTTTTCGGAATATTGTTTTTGCAAAAGGCAGTGTGTTTCTGGTAAGCGGTGGTGCCGGTTTTATCGGTTCCAATATTTGTGACGCGTTGATCGACATGGGTTATACCGTGCGCTGTCTGGATGATCTGTCCACCGGGAAGTACGAGAACATCGAGCATCTGGAAGGAAATGACAGATTCACTTTTATCAAAGGTGATATCAGAAATCTGGATACTTGTATGGAGGCTTGTAAGGGCGTAGACTATGTGCTTAATCAGGCGGCTTGGGGCAGCGTGCCGCGAAGCATCGAGATGCCGCTCTTATACGAAGAAATCAATATACGCGGGACGTTAAATATGATGGAAGCGGCGAGAGTGTGCGGCGTTAAGAAGTTCGTATATGCATCCAGTTCCTCGGTTTACGGCGATTCCACCACACTGCCTAAGAAGGAAGGGCAGGAGGGCAATGTGATATCTCCTTATGCGTTGACGAAGAAAGTGGACGAAGAATACGGACGTCTGTATAAAGAGCTGTACGGACTGGATACCTATGGGTTACGTTATTTCAACGTGTTCGGGCGCAGACAGAATCCTGACGGCATGTATGCCGCTGTTATTCCGAAGTTCATTAAGCAGCTTCTGCACGGGGAAGTACCTACTATCAACGGCGACGGCAGACAGTCCAGAGATTTCACCTATATCGACAATGTGATCGAGGCGAACCTGCGCGCCTGTCAGGCTTCCACGGAAGCGGCGGGACAGGCATATAACATCGGTGCGGGTGGCAGACTGTTTCTGATCGATATCTACAATCATCTCTGCAAGGCGCTGGGCAAAGACGTAGAGCCTAATTACGGACCTGCACGCAAGGGCGATGTGCGGGATTCTAACGCTGATATCAGTAAGGCGAAGGAATTACTGGGTTATGATCCGGAGTATGATTTCGAGAAAGGAATCGCATTGGCAATTGATTGGTATAAGGAGTATCTGAAATAAGGATAAACCGGAAATACGAAGAAATCAGGATTACAGAACAGGACTGTCGGATAGATCATAAGGCGGCAGTGACACTGAGGGACCGGTATGGAGTTGAAGATTGGCGGCTATCGCATACAGATAGCTAAAGAATACGACATTGACGGTACAATGCCGAGAATATACAACGCGGAGGGGCAGCTTCTTGAGACCTATTTCATTAAGAATAGGCATTCAAGACATGCCCCTTTTGGGCATGAGGGAAAATATTTCTTCTGGGACCGGTATAATTACGGTCTGGATACGCATTTCTACGGACCGGAGTCCATGGCGCATCCGCTGGGAAAGCCACGGGTAAAGTATGGCATGCTGACAGAATCCCGAACTATCGTGCCGCAGGACTATGAAGTATTTCATAAGCACAGAGGTCTGGAAAAAGAGTTTCGTTATGTTTTTACTTACGATGAGAGAATACTGGGTGAGATAGAGAACGCCAGATTTTATCCTATTGCGGCGGGTATATGGAATCGGGAAATGAAGGAAGGTCTGTATCTGAAGAAAGACCGCGATTTGTCCATCCTGTCCTCAGACAAGATTATGTGTGAACTGCACAGATTTCGACTGGAGCTCGCCAGAACGTGCAAAAAAGAACAACTCGCCGATACATACGGCAGATTCGACGGCGGAGACTATGTACAGAGCGTGGATGAGACACTGGATCGCTACCGTTTTTCGCTGATCATAGAGAACGATGTGTCGGATTATTATTTCTCGGAGCGTCTTACAAGCTGTCTGGCGGCGCAGACCATACCGGTGTATCTGGGGGCACGCAAGATCGGTGATTTCTTTAATACGGACGGCATGATCCTGCTTAAGAAGCCGGATATTGAGGAGGCGAAGCGCAGGATCAGAGAGTGTACGAAGGAGACTTACGAGGCGAAGCTATCCGCGGTGCTGGATAATTATGAGCGGGTGCAGGAGTATGTGAATATGCAGGATTATCTGTATGAGCATTATCTGCGTGGGGAGAATGTGTATGAAAAAGGGCATTAGTCAGAATTTAAGTATGGCGGTATTGACAGCTGTTTTGATACATGTATTTTTGACAGATTGTGTGATATATTTTGCCGCTGTGGAGTATATAGCGGCGAATGCCGTCGTGGCAGTTGTTGAAGTAATCCTTTACATTTCCCTTTTGAAAAAGAAAATAGTAAGGATTACAAGCGGATGCTGCAGGTGGGATATTTTTTTCTGGATGATTCTTGCAGTGGTATGCGTTATGAGCATAGGATTTGCAGATGAAAATTGGGATACATACAGCTATCACATTTATTTACAGGAGAATCCGTTTACGGATAAAATATTTGAAGATTATTTTCCGGGAAGGACGCTGACTTCATTTGTGTATCCTCTTGTGGACAGAGTATTCTATCTGTTTCGGAGTGTATTCGGTTATCGTTTGGGAACTCTGCCTTCCTATCTTATTTTGATTCCCATGTATTATGGAGTCAAGAAGCTGCTTCGTTTTTTAGTTCCGGCGATGGAACAGAAGTTTTTATCTGTTATTTCTATTGTGCCCCTGTGTACATTTATTATATTGCAGCAAATGGGGACTTACTATATTGATAATTTTTCGATTGTGCTTTTACTGGAGTTTACTTATGTAACGATGGCCAATGGAAAAAATTTTATTGAGAATAGAGCGCAGCTGTATTTTCTAGCGCTTCTTGCCGGAATAGCAACCTGCATAAAATTTACAAATGCGATTTTTCTTATAGGATTAATCATATATCTTTTAATAAAAAATATCAGAAAGCTTTATGCTTTAAAATGGTTTGATTATATCTTAGCAGTGGTGTTTTTTCTTGTGCCGCTGCTAGCTTATGGCATGGATGCCATAAGACAGACAGGAAATCCTTTTTTTCCATATTATAATAAGATTTTTAGATCCGCATATTTTGCGGAAGAAAATTGGTTGGATTTACGATTTGGACCCAATAATTTATGGCAGTTTTTGGTGTGGCCGGTTTATATCTTATTTCATCCCGATAAAGCCTATGATTTAAAGCATGGTTTGACTGACTTTGCTTTTGCGGCAGGTTATGTTTTGTCTTTAATATATTTTCTGAAAGGACTGTATGCCCGTTATCGTAAAACGGAAAGCTATGATAAGGGAAAGTGGTTTCTGTCCGGCATTTTGCTGTATGATTATCTCGTATGGGAGAAATTTATTATCGGATATACCCGTTATGCAGGAATTATACCGGTGTTAGGGATGATTTTTGTTATTTGGCTATTGTGGGAAGGAATTGTGGAAAGGAATAAGTGCCGAAAAATTGTGTGTATTGCGGTTGTAAGCGTTTCTGTCTTTGTAGGAGGGATAGAATACTGCGGATATTGCGCACCGAGATATTATGCCTGCTATTTTATACCTGCTATAGCGGAAAAATTTCGGGAAGAAAATCCCGCATTAAAAATCAGGCAGGCTTTTGCCATGTTGGGGAAGGACAGGGACAATTTGTCTTATGATATTGATGGAATCTGGGGTGTGGTCAGAGATGATAGTTTGTCGCCTCAACTTTTATCTACGGATGACAGAATCGTTTATCTGGAGTATGGGTTTAAAACCGGAGAGACGGAGAAAGCGCAGCAGATATACTGGGATAATGTATTAAATAATAATATTTATGTTCCGTTGTTCGGAAGTATGACAGAGGAAAAGCTGAAGATCCTGGATGAAAATCATTTTGAGTTATCCGAAGTTACAGATATCCTTTACGATGTGCCATTTATTCAGGGAGAGCAGACGATGTATATCGTTAGGGTGCAGTATAATGCAGAGCATAGCGGCGGAAATACGGAGATATTTGAGAATCTGAAAACAGATGAGAATACAAAGAGAAATATGCTTGGATTTGAAACTTATTGCAGCACATATGAAGGTGCTGCAGGAAAGTCGGAGATTATTTTTACGATAGATAAAATTAAAAAAGAGAATGCATGAATTACACAGTGAATTTAAATTTCGGGAATCGGAAGACAGAAGCACGGGAGGAATAAGATGAAATACAAAGTAGTGGTATTCGGTGTAAAGGATACTTCAGAAAATATTGTGAACTTCATACAGGAACAGATTTGTCCGGTGGATCTGGTGATTACCATCAGCCCGGAGGTGACGAAGAAAAATCAGGTGTCGGGGTATAAAGGTCTGTCGATTCTGACGGAGAAATACGGGATTCCGGTGCATGAGGCGGACAGCTATTTTCTGACGGATGAAAAGACGCAGAAGTTTATACAGGAAAATGAATTTGACATCGGTATTTCCATGGGATGGCAGAGGCTGATACCGCCTTCTGTTCTGGATGCGTTCAAATATGGTATCTATGGATTCCATGGAAACTGCGGTTATCTTCCCTTCGGCAGAGGGCGGTCACCGCTTAACTGGTCTATCATTTTGGGGGACACCAGATTCAATCTGAATATGTTCCGCTATGATGAGAAGGCGGACAGCCCCAATGTATTTGCAACGGAGATGTTTTCCATCACACCCCATGACGACATTCGTACGGCACAATATAAGAATATGATCTGCTCCAAGAATCTGATCCGGAAACTGCTGAAGGCTTATGAAGAGGATAATATCGTGATCCGCACGGAGTCTAAGGACTATGACTCGTGGTATAATAAACGGACGGCGGCGGACGGCAAGATCAACTTCCATGCAAGAACAAGGGAAATCTACAACCTGATTCGCGGTGTGGCGGCACCTTTTCCGGGGGCTTATGCCATGATCGGGGAAGAGAAGATGACGGTGTGGGAAGCGCATCCGTTTGATGAGATGATTGATTTCTCTGCATATGCGCCGGGCGAGGTAATCGATATATTTGACGGCAAGCCGGTGGTTCGTACGGTGGACGGTTCCTTGCTGATCGATCGGTACGAGTGCGCAAGACAGATAGCAGTGGGAGATGTGCTGGCATAGGAATATAACGAGCGAAATTGAAAAATATAAGGATAGAAAGGCATTAATATGTCAGAGACGATTCGAGTTCTGCATGTGCTGGGCGGCGTGGGTCTGGGCGGAGCGGAGAGCCGCATCATGGATCTGTACCGGCAGATGGACAGGAACGAAATACAATTTGATTTTCTGGTTCATAGCTCTGCTATGAACCGGAGAAAACCGGAATTTTATGACGAAGATATTCTGAGTCTGGGCGGGCATATCTATGTGCTTCCCAAGTTTAAGGTATATAATTATTTAAGCTACAGGAAAGCGGTGCGGGACTTTTTCAGACAGCACCATGAGTTCCGTGTGGTACAAGGGCATATGACCAGCACCGCGGGTATTTATCTGCCGATTGCGAAGAAATACGGGATTCCCGTTACGGTGGCACATGCCAGAAACGCGGGTGTGGTCAAAGGTTTAAAAGGAATTGCAACGAGATTCTTCAGACGAGGTCTTGCGCAGAAGGCGGACTGCTGCTTTGCCTGTTCCAAGCTTGCCGGAGAAGATGTATTCGGGAAAGCGGCGATGGAGGAAGGCAGGGTAAAGATCATTTACAATGCCATTGATGCCGCCGAATTTACTTATGATCCCAAGGTGCGTGCGCAGATGAGGAAGCAGTTGGGACTGAAGGAAGAACTGGTGATCGGACATGTGGGGCGGTTTAATTATCAGAAGAATCATCCCTATCTGATCGATATTTTTGCCAAACTATGTGAAATCAGACAGAATGCAGTACTTCTTATGCTGGGAGAAGGTTCCGATCAGGAGAACATCAGGGAGAAGTGCCGCATGCTGGGAATCGAGAATAAGGTCAGGTTCCTCGGCAATCAGAGGCGGCCGCAGGACTATTATCAGGCCATGGACATTTTTCTGTTACCCTCCTTCTTTGAGGGACTTCCCGGCGTGCTGGTGGAAGCGCAGGCGGCAGGACTTCGGTGTTTTGTGTCGGACACGGTCACGAGAGAGGCTGCGGCGACAGAGCTGGTAACGTATCTGAGTATTGAGCAGCCTGCCGGGGTGTGGGCAAAGCAGATCGCCGAGGCGGCAGGGTATGAACGGCAGAATACTTTTCAGAGAATGAAAGATGCCGGATTCGATGTAAAGACGCAGACGACGGGTTATCGCTTGTTTTATGAGAGAGGAGACAGTTCGGGGCTATGAAGAAACTGTTATTGATCGTGCCGTCCCTGCATCAGGGCGGATTGGAAAAGGTGTGTGCGGCGACTGCGAGGCTTTTGCAGCCCCATTTTGATGTCCGCATAGCAATATTTGACTCCCGCAATGTGGCATATGATATCAAAGGAATTCCGGTGGCAGACCTGCGGCTGCCCAGCCGTCCGGACAAGCTTGGTAAGATTATTAATGTACTCAAGCGCGGCTGGAAACTGCGCTGCCTGAAGAGGCAGGAACAGATCGATATCGCGTACAGCTTCGGACCGACTGCGAATCTGGCGAATATTGCGTCCGGCGGCAGAGGGCACAGGTGGCTTGGTATCAGGAGTTATATGGATATGGGCAATCCGAGACAGATACGTCTGTTCTGTAAGAGTGCGGACAGAGTGATCTGTTGTTCCGAGACTATTTGCCGTGAAGTACAGGATAAATACCATTGCAATAAAGCGGTGACACTGCAGAATCCCTTTGACATGAAGGAAGTGAAAGAATTGTCCAAGCGGGAGGAGGCGGAGATTCCTTGGAGTGATGGGCGAATTCTTATTTCCATGGGGCGTGAGGACACGGTCAAGGGGTTCTGGCACCTTCTGAAAAGTTTTGCCCTGGTGCATAGGAAGCAGCCGGATGTGAAGCTTATGATCATCGGAAAAGGGGAATTTACAGATTACAGAGAGCTGGCGGTCGGGCTTGGCATTGATGATGCTGTCTATTTTACCGGTCTTAAGAAGAACCCTTATCCCTATCTGAAAAAGGGAAGCCTGTATGTGTTGACGTCTTATTATGAAGGATTCCCTAATGCCATGGTGGAAGCGATGGCCATGGGACTTCCCGTGATCGCTACAGACTGTATGACAGGCCCAAGAGAGATACTGGAAGACAAATATGGTATTCTGATTCCGAATATGAGCCCTGATGTGGATTTTGATCCTGAAAATATCACAGATGAGGAGAAAAATCTGGCGCAGCAGATCATGACGCTTCTGGAAGATCAGGATAAGATGGAGCATTATCGGGAGATGGCACGTAAGCGCGCAGCGGACTATACTGCGGAATCTTACGTAGAGAAGATACGCGAGTGGGCGGAAGCATAAACATAACAACAGTATAACAGGATACAAAGGAAATCAAGGTTGTGCGGATGAGCAGGGAATCAAAGGAAGTACATACAGCAGGTGAAAACAAAATAATCAAAATGCCAAATAAACGGCAGTTTCTCATACTGATCCCCTTTGCGCTGTTTTATACCATAGCGGCTATGTTCGGCGCATTGGAAAAAGCGGCATCTCTTAGCATTTTGCAGAATCTGGGACGGGCTTTACTATGGATGTTCGGAAGTTATGGGCTACTCCTTGGGCTGTGTCTGATCTTATCTAACTGGGGTGGGATTGTTTCTGAGGCGGCTTCTAAGATTCCACTGCTATCCCGCATTCCCGAAAAGAAGGAGCGGCAGGGAAAGTGGTATGTTTATCTCCTGTTTGCTGCAGTCTGTCTGTTGGGTTATCTGCCTTATTATCTGATGTATTATCCCACATGGCTTAACAACGATGCAGTGTGGCAGATCGAGCAGGCCTTGGGATGGGCGGCGGCATCGAATCACCATCCCTATTTTCACACACTGATTCTGAAAGGCCTTTTTATGATCGGTTATCGGTTCTCCGGCAGTTATACGGGCGGAGCCGCATTTTATACTTTTATCCAAGTACTTATTATGGCGATGGTGTTCGCCTTTTTCCTGTATCAGCTCTATAAAAGGGGAACGAGGATGCTATGGCTTGTGCTGGCGGTGATCTTCTATGCGTTCCTGCCGATCAACGGCCTTTTGACAATCTGTATGGGTAAGGACGAATTTTTTACGGCCGTGCTGCTGCTTTTTATGTGGATGACGGCGGAGTATGATTTGGAGGCGGTACAAGACGCAGAGAATGAGGCACGGCAGAGCATAGGTGAGGATATAGATATGCAGGCGGGTGCGGCATTACATAAACGCGGTATCGGTAGATGGATCGCATATTTCACCATCGGATTCCTGCTCTGTGTTCTGCGCAGCAACGGCATTTTTATTTATGCGGGCACAGCTGTGATTCTGCTGATCGTCAAAATGAAAAAAGGACACTTCCCGCGCAGAACGTTTCTGTGCGTGGCGGCAGTGTTATTGTGTTATCTGATTTATCATGGACCGGTGTTAAGAGCGCTTCAGGTGGAACCGCCTGACACCATCGAAGGGCTGACCATGCCCACACAGCATATCTTGTGTGCTTATCTCAAAGGCGGGGAACTGACCGAAGAAGAAGTTGCGATGATCGACGAGGTTGTGCCGATAGAAGAGGTAGGAGATTACTATAATCCGTGGCTGTTTGACATTGTCAAGAACTTCATACGCAGCGACGGTGAGCAACAGGTCATTGCCGATCATAAATGGGAATACTTCAAACTGTGGTTCAGAGTAGGACTTCGCAATCCTTTGCAGTATGTGGTGGCACAGGTCAGACAGACGGCGGGATATTGGGCGTATGATGTGAAGGATTATGAGTATGTATACGGAGAGTACTACATGGTGGATAATCCGTTCGGAATCACGACGCAGAGGAAGCTTTTTACCTATGAGGCGGAGCTTGATATGCACGATTTTCTGATGGGATTTCAGGATCTTTACAATAAAGTGTGGAGTCTGGGACTCAGCACGTGGCTTATGGTTTTCGCAATAGCATATACGCTGTATCAGCGGCGCAGCATCATGATCTATGTGCCGTTTATTATGCTGTTTATAACGCTTATGCTGGCAACACCGGTGTACAATGAATTCCGATATGCGTATGGGCTGTTCGCAGCGTTTCCGGTTTTGTTTAGTTACAGCTTCGGAGGTCGGGAAAATTTGTTGTTGAGGTATACGGATGAAAAAATGGTGTAAAGCATTTTTATTTATCCTGCCGCTTATGTGTATGGTGGCAGCAGTCAATTGGTATGTGGATTCCTATGCATATCTGCGGGTGACCTATGATCAGATCGGTACGCAGATGACGGATCGCTCTATGAATGTGGAAGGGCTTCAGGAGTCGGATTTTAATGACAGAAAACTCCTTTTGGCTTGTTTAAGGAGGCAGGAGACGAAGGAACTGATCGTTGCCGGTTCCAGCCGGGTCATGAACTTTGACCACACAATGTTTGATACGGATTCCTTTTACAACACAGCGCTGTCCGAATCTACGATCTATGATCTTCTTGCGGTGACCGGGATTCTGGACCAGGCGGGATGTCTGCCTGAGCGGATGATTATCGGGGTGGATGCATTTCTTTTCAACGCGAGCCATAATAATGACCGGTGGAAAGAGCTGGAGGAGTATGCTGCCTATATGGAGAAAGCCATTGAGCAGGCGGGATATGGGGCTATGGAGCCAAATGAGCAATCGCGAAGCGGTTCCGGCATAGCAGGCGCGGGTATACATTCACAACTGGGTACCGGCAGGAATAACAGCAAGTGGCTGTCCTTAGACTATTTCCGCTACAACGTTACTCTCCTTCCGTCGCATAAACGTTTCGCGGTCACATACACACAGGATTGGGAAGCGGAGCAATATCTGAAGCATTACGACGGCAGCATCGCCTATCAGAAGAGTCTGCGGGATGTGGATGTGAGTGAAGTGGAAGAATTGACGAGACAGTCTATGGAAGAGCATGTCGTCTACCGTTTGACGGATTATGACGAGATGGATGAGGAAAGCGTGGCGCTGCTTAGCGGATTGATCGACTATCTGCAGGCGCAGGGAGTGGAAGTGATGTTATACTTGCCACCCTATTCCCCCATGATGTATAATTACATAGAATCTGAGGAGCAGTTTCATATTGCTTTTGAGGTGGAAGACAAGATTAGACAGATGGCTGCGGATCGGGGAGTGTCCTTGTACGGCTCCTATGATCCTGCGGGCTGCGGACTTAAGATGACCGATCTGTATGATATCTATCATGTGAAAACGGAGAAGATGCCGGATACGTTCTATCCGGTATCCCTTAAGGAGAACTAGAGTATGAAAGCAAACGTTACCTATTGGCTGGATGAAACCATGCGCAGACAGCCGGATAAGATCGCCTTTGCGGATGAAAAGAAAGAGATTACCTTCCGGGAACTGGGCACGCAGGCGAAGGCGCTGGCTACACATATGATCGGAAAAAACTTATTTAAGAAACCGGTAGTCATCTATCTGGAAAAAGGTGTTGATGTACTGGTTTCTTTTATGGGCGCGGCCTATAGCTGCAATTTCTACTCGCCTATCGATGTGGATATGCCTGCAAGCCGTGTGAATAAGATTCTGGAAGTGCTGCAGCCGTCACTCGTGGTGACGAACAGGGAACTGCAGCCGGTTTTTGAACAGTTCGATTATAAGGGAGATTATCTGCTGTTTGAGGAGATTATAGGCGGCGCGGTTGACGAAGAGGCCATTGAGGCGGCGAGAGGTAAAGGCATCGATACGGATCTGCTGTACGTCCTCTTTACTTCCGGCTCCACCGGTGTGCCTAAGGGCGTGACCATCAACCACCGGTCTGTGATCGATTATATAGATTGGGTGACGGAGACCTTTGAGATTACGCAGGAGGACACCTTCGGCAATCAGGCGCCTTTCTATTTCGACAATTCGATTCTGGATATCTACAGCACGATCAAGAGCGGCGCAACTACATATATTATTCCGAAGAATCTGTTCGCGCAGCCGGTGCCGTTGTTAGAATACCTGAAAGAAAAGAAAATCAATACGATCTTCTGGGTGCCGTCGGCGCTGATCGTGGTAGCCAAGTTGAAAGCATTTCGTAATGTAGATCTGTCGGACACACTGCGCAGGGTGCTGTTCTGCGGCGAAGTAATGCCTAATAAACAGCTGAATACATGGCGCAGATTCCTGCCGGATGTCCAGTACGCAAATCTGTACGGACCTACCGAAATTACGGACGCCTGCACCTGTTATATTGTAGACCGTGAATTCACTGACGATGAGCCGCTGCCCATCGGCATCCCGATGGCAAATACGGATATTATCGTCCTGAACGACAGAAACGAGCCGGTTACCGGAGATGAGATCGGGGAGCTCTGCGTCAGAGGCACCTCGCTTTCCATGGGATATTATAATAATCCGGAGAAGACGAAGGAGGCATTTGTACAGAATCCACTGAATCCATATGTGCCTGAAATTATTTATCGTACCGGCGATCTGGTGAAATATAACGAATACGGCGAAATCATCTATCTGTCCCGCAAAGATTTCCAGATCAAACATATGGGGCACCGGATTGAATTAGGTGAGATCGAGACGGCGGTTTCCTCTCTGGATCAGATTGCGCTCTGTTGCTGTCTCTATGACGAAAAGCGGCAGAAGATCGTGCTGTTTATCGAGGAGGAACTGGACAAGGCATATATCAATGAACAAATTTCCAGTCTTGTGCCTGAATATATGCTGCCGAATAAGGTGGTCACACTTCCGGACATGCCCATCAACGCGAACGGCAAGATTGACCGGGTGAAGTTAAAGGAATACTTATAACTTTTGCATGCGGCTATGAAAGTATTGCATAGCTGCCAATATATATAGAGAGGCATGGGCAGTGGTATGAAGACAACATTTCAGAAGGTTGTCATCCTCGGCTACGGCAAGGTAACCGGAGAAGTATTACAGTATGTGTATGACAGAAGAGAAGAATACGGATATCAGGTAGAGTTTATTGAGCACGAGATACATCCTTTCAGTATTACGGAGAAGATCTGTGCAGAAAACAGGATCCCTTTTACACAGATCACGGATAGGAAGGAGCTGGCAGCAGTCCTTGATCGGATAGCGGAGAAAACGCTGATCGTCAGCGCCAGCAATAACTTCCTCTTTCCGGCGTCCCTCGTGGAAAAAGAACATATCACCATCATTAATTTCCACAATGCGCTCCTGCCTGATTACCCCGGCAGAAACGCTCCCACATGGGTGATTTACAAGGGAGAAAAGGAAACAGGAATTACATGGCACTATGTGACCGCGGGTGTGGATGAAGGCGGTATCATTATTCAGAAGCGGTGTGAGATCACAGAAGACATGAAGGCTTACGAGCTGACGGAACGGCTCATGGACTTGGCTTTCGAGGCCTTTAGAGAGTGTTTTGCGGATGTCATGACAGAATGTACGGAGCCGCTACCGCAGGAGTTTGATCTTGCGCGCAGGATGTACCGTTCTAAGGAAGTGCCGTCGGATGGTTTCTTTACGTTGACAGATCCGCCGGTTGAGATTTATCGGCTTCTGCGAAGCGTGGATTACGGTAAGAATGAAATTTTCCCGCCGATGCGGACGATCGTAGGCGGACGGGAGGCAGAAATTCTGCGATACCGCAAAATACCTGTCGATAAACGTAAGGATGAAGAAGGATTTTTATATCTGAAATTAAGTGCAGGCTATTTGTTAAAGATGAAATATCGTTTTTGAAAGGAGCATTACATAATGGAAGAAAAAATCTTAGAAATTCTGGAAGAACACTGTGAGGAAGCGCTGGCCTACGACGGTGACAGCATGATGGAGGACGGTGTCATTGATTCCTTCACCGTCATCAATGTAATCAGTGACCTTGAGGATGAATTTGATATCGAAATTGACGCAAAATATGTAGTGGCGGAGAACTTCAAGAACAAAGAAGCTATCATCGCCCTCGTGCAGAAACTGTTGGAGGAATAAATGCAGCTCATATCCTATTCCTTTGTGGCGCTCTGGATGTTGACTTTTGCGCTTTATTATCTGGTTCCGAAGAAGTTTCAGTGGTATATCCTGCTGGCAGCCAGTCTGGTCTTCTATGTCATAGGACTTAAGGGATTTCCGCTTGGTCTGCTGCTTACGGCGATTACGACCTATGGGTGCGGCATCTACTTGAAAAACTCTCTGGAACGTGAGAAGACAGAGAGTGCGCAGTGTGCCGACAAGGAGAGCAAGAAGGCATGCAAGGCCGCATTTTTGAAGAAACGGAAACGGGTTCAGATCCTATATATTGTCTTTAATCTGGGATTACTGCTTTTTTATAAATATGCGGTTGTTCTGGTGCCATTTGCAGAGACTTTGACAGGTTCGCATATTGGCTTTTTGGAAAAAGTGATTATGCCGTTGGGGATTTCTTTCTATACCCTGACTGCCATCAGCTATGTGATAGATGCGGGAAGAGAGAACTGTAAGGTAGAGACAGATTTCCTGAAGGTGCTCCTGTTTCTGGCATATTTCCCTGCGGTTACACAGGGGCCTTTCAATCGTTTTGACAAGATGAAGGAACAGTTCGAGAGAGAACATGTATTTCAGTATGACAGAATGCTTCGCGGCATACAACGTTTCGTCTGGGGAGCGTTCAAAAAGCTGGTGATTGCCGATCGGATCGGCATTTTTGTGGATCGAGTGTACGGTGTCGAGACATCTTCTGTGGCGGGGAGTATTTTTGCCTGTGCCACGATTCTTTATATGCTTCAGCTTTATGCGGATTTTTCCGGATATATTGATATGGCGGCAGGTGTCAGTGAGAGTCTCGATATTATGCTGCCCGAGAATTTTAAGCGTCCCTATTTTGCGAAGTCGGTGGCGGAGTTCTGGCGCAGATGGCATATTACGCTGGGCACGTGGTTCAAGGACTATGTCATGTTCTCCTTCGTGATGTCGGGAACGGGACGCCGCATCAGCAAAGCTTGTAAAAATAAAGCGGGCGGCATGGGCAGGCAGGTGGTACCGATCATCGGAACGTTGCTTGTCTGGTTTTTCACAGGGATATGGCACGGCAGGACGCTTGCTTATATGCTGTGGGGCGTTTATTACGGCGTTATCATGAGTGTGTCGCTGCTTCTGGAACAGAAGTATGTCGGCTGGAAGGCAAAACTCCATATCAAAGACGGCAAGGCGTGGTCTTTCTTCTGTATGGTGCGGACATGGGTCATTGTCTTTATAGCGGATGTGTTGATTCGGAGCGAGAGTCTGCGGCAGGCAGGTGCGATTTTCTATGCGTTCCTGACACGGCTTAAGATCGGGACATTATTGTCCAGAGAGATAACTTCTTATGGACTGAACAAATATGATTTTATGCTGCTGGCAGTGGTACTGTTGATTTGGCTGGCGGTGTCTGTACTGGAAGAGTGGGGAGAGGATGTGCGGACTTATTTTGCCGGCAGACCGATAGTCATTAGATGGGCGTTCTATTACGGAATTGTTCTGCTCGTGTTGATAACGGGAATCTACGGTGGCGGCTATGATACGGCGGCGTTTATGTATCAGAGTTTTTAAGTCAGATTCTTGAGATATAGAGTTCCCACTAGAGAAAGTATGTAAAAGTCGGTGCATAAAAACAGTGTATCAAGACAGGTTAATTTCATGAGAAAGATTGCATTTCATTTAAATTGTTTAGAGCAGGGCGGCGCGGAGCGTGTGGTCACGAATCTGGCGAATCAGTTTGCGAAAGAAGGATATGAGGTCATTATCGCCACGGAATGGTACGGTGAGAATGAATTTCAGATTGATTCTAAGGTGAGACGCGTTCATGTGGGACTGCGCGAGGGGGATGATAAGAAGCATCGTCTCGTTCAATTCATGCTTCGCGTGAAGTACCTGAGGAAGTTTCTGAAGGAGGAGAAGCCGGATATTCTGATTCCTTTTGCGAGAAAAGCACTCTACAGAGGTTTGATGGCGGCATATTTTATTAAAATACCGGTGCTTATTTCCATCAGGACGGACCCGGCGGGGCATTATGAGGAGCGGTCTGATAAAATACAGATTCCGCTGCTGTTTCCGCGGGCGGACGGGTGTGTCTTCCAGACAGAGGGAGCGAGAGATTTTTTCGCCCCGAGATTACAGAATAATTCGCGGATCATCTTAAATCCTATTCATGATAAATATATCGGGGTGCCGATTCCGAAGGCGCGGGCCAAGACGGTGGTGCAGTCCGGCAGACTGGTGGACTTTAAGAATCAGCCTATGCTGATTCGGGCGTTTGTCAATGTGCACGCGAAGCATCCGGACTATGATTTGAAAATATACGGAGGAGATTCCTTCGACGGAACGAAAGAGATTCTGGAAGGCCTGATCGAGGAGTACCATGCAAAGGATTATATTCACCTTATGGGTGCCAGTGACAGTCTGGAGAAGGAGCTGACGAACGCTGCGCTGTTTGCCTTTACCTCGGACTGGGAAGGGCTTCCCAATGCCCTTATGGAAGCCATGGCGCTGGGGCTTCCTATTGTGGCCACGGACTGTCCATGCGGCGGGCCGCGGACGATCATGACTGACGGAGTGGACGGTCTGTTGATTCCCATTAAGGATCAGCAGGCGTTAGAGGACGGAATCAATCGTTTGATTGAGAATCCCGAATTGGCAGAGCAGCTTGGCAGCAATGCACGCAAGATCGCAGATCGGACAAATGCGCAGGCGGTTTATGAGCAGTGGCGGGATTATATCGAGGAAATCTGTGAGGTCTATGACGGAAAACATGAAAAAAGTTGAAAGCAGTAAAGCGGGCGATGACATGGTTGGGCGGAAATGCCGGAAAAGAAGGAGAAACACTGATTTGGCGGATAAGAGTGAAAGAATAACGGATAAGGCGGATAAGGGTACGAGCTCGATGAAGTCCGGTCAATACGGAAAGAGGGTTGTAGCGGCGCTGAATGTGCTTCTGATTCTGTTTATGGTGTATGTAGTGACTGTCAGCGCGGGATATACAGTTCTTTTAGGGGATGATTACACGCACGGTGTGCGGGTGGGAGTGTTCCATGTGCCCTTATTGCAGTATGTGGCGGACTCCCTCCGCTATATGAAGGAAATTTATCTGGACTGGCAGGGGACGTATTTTGCCATGTTTCTGCAGGCATTTCTGTCGCCGATCAATAATTACGGGATGGGGCAGCTTAGGATCGTCATGATGGTAAATGCCCTGTTATTTTTTGCGGCGCTGTTTGGCGTGGTGTGGGTATTCACCGGTTTTGCACTGCGGGGTGAAAAGGCGGTGCATATTCGGTTGACTGTGTTTTCGATTATTCTGTTTTCTGTACTGGATGCGGATGTTTTTACGGAGATTTTCTTCTGGTATTCCGGCGCGGTGTCGTACAGTATACCGTTTTCCGCAGCCCTTCTGGCGATTTTTTGCTTTCTGCTGTCTAATAACGATTCATATTCCGATAAAAAAAGGACGACACTTGCGGTAATGGCGGCCGTTTTAGGATTTCTGGCATCCGGCGGTTCTCTGGCGGTCAGTGGGACGGGGTGCTATGCGCTTGTATTGCTTACGGTCGGTTTCTATTTAGTCACACGGAAAATCTCCGTTCGGAATATCATGATCACGGCGGCGGGAATTGTAGGAGCATTAGTCAATACGATTGCACCCGGAAATTTCTCGAGACATACCTATAACAGTGGTGGCGACAGCCATGCATGGCGGCTATTACAGTCGGTCAAATGGGCAGTTAAGACAGTCTGGGGTGAGACAGGCAGGCTCACGAAGGAGACGATGTTTGGCGTCATGCTCCTTGCTATGATCCTGATCGGAATCCGTCTGTCGAAAAAGCTGGGGAATACATTGCCTAGTTATGGTATGATAAGTGTATTGGCGCTTGCGGCAGGATATGTGACCGCATTTCCGGTTGCGTTGGGGTATGGCGGACCGGAGTTTCCGAATAGATGTTACTTTATNNTGGATNTAGTTCTTGTNTTGTCNCTGCTCAATTTTGCTTTGTTTATCGGAGTCTGTCTGGACAGATGGGCCGGGTTGTGTGAGAACAGAAGCGCTCTGGCGGTGCTTTATGTGGTACTCTTTGCCNCAGTTCTGCTTGCGCCGGAAACGCTTTCGGATTCTGCCTTGATTGCTGTGGCAGAGTCTGANCATAACGGCTCTTATGCGGATTATTACAAACGATGTATAGAAATCTATGATTATCTGGAGCAGTGTACGGAGGATGACGTAGTAGTGGATGTACCCGCATATATTGAGAATTTTGAGTGCTTTTATCTCGATGAGGATCCGGAGGGATGGGTCAATGTAGGGATGGCGGAGTATTACCATAANAACTCTGTGAGGCGCATGGCCGAGTAAAACAAACTTGTCCCGTGGGGCGGTTGCGTATATAATTAGAGAAGAAATGTGCCCGTTATATCTTTTCGGAAAGTACCGGGGAGGGTGCGGGATGTTGCAGGATGAAAGAAAGAGATGAGGTTTTGTTATGTTTTCATACGACGATTACAGACAGATTATCAGAATCATACAGTCTACCGGGAGACACTGCGGCTATGCGGANGCTCTNGGNAAAGACAANTTNATCATTATGCGCCACGATGTGGAATACAGCGTGGACAGGGCTTATCAGTTGGCTAAGGTGGAACAGAGTATGGATTTNGTNTCCACATTCTTNTTCCAGTGGACAAATAATACTTATAATATTCTTTCCAAAAAGAATATGGATATGATCAAGGATATGCATGAGAGNGGACANCATATCGGGCTGCATTNTGCATTAAACGGTATGACGAATATGCAGCAGATTCGCGGACGCATTAAGATGGAGATGGAGATCTTAAGCGAGATGTTCGGATTCGAGATCACGGAATTCTCGGTGCACAGGCCGTCTAAGGACATTCTGCGGGAGAATATTAAGCTGGACGGCATTTTAAATGCGTATCAGGATGACTTCTTTACGTTTGCTGACAAAATCGATGAGAGTACGACGTTAAATGTGAAATATATGTCTGACGCAAATCATATTTGGCGTTACGGATATCCGGATGAGGAGAATATCAAAGGGTATGATAAGGTGCAGATTCTGACTCATCCTTTTGCATGGAGTAAGAAAGGATGCGGTAACTTCGACAACTACAGGGATCTGCTGCAGGAGAAGTACATAGAACTGGTAGAATCCGTGGATAATGAATGTAAAGATTTCGGTGAGTATCGGGAGTATTTCTCGGAGAAGAATGTACGTTAAAAGCGTGAGAAGAACTTCTAAAGCTCACAGCAAGGGCTGTTTNGCTAAGAAGTTCTAAGTCTCACGCGGGAGAATGCCAAAATACAGGCATTCTCCGTGCTGGTTACTTTAAGACGTAATGCGATTGTTAAGTGATATCGGATGGGAAATATATGTGNGGAATATGCGGTTATATCAGTAAAAAGAGGATAACAATAAATCAGTTGATAGACATGAACGATACGATGCATCACAGAGGACCGGACGACAGTGGTGCGGAGGTCTATGAGATGACGGGAGGCCGGCGGGTCGGGTTTGCGCAGAGGCGGCTTTCTATTCTGGATCTGTCTGCGTTGGGGCATCAGCCCATGCACTCTGCGGATCAGCGGATCAGNGTAGTATATAATGGNGAAATNTATAATTATCGGGAACTGAGAGAAGAATTGGCGGACTATCCCTTCCGGTCCAACTGTGATACGGAGGTCATTATAGCCGCCTATTTAAAATGGGGNATTCGGTGCGTGGAGCGTTTCAACGGGATGTTTGCGATCGCGTTGTTTGACAGGCAGACACAGGAAGTATATCTGGTACGTGACCGTATTGGCAAGAAGCCCCTTTATTATTGGTATGAAGACGGTAACCTGGTATTTGCCTCAGAATTAAAACCGATCATGAAATGTCCGGGTTTTACGGGTGAGATTGATNGCCGCGTATTGTCCCGCTATCTGTTCCAACAGTATATCAATGCGCCGGAGAGTATTTACCGGAATGTATATAAGCTGGAGCCGGGGGCGGTCCTGCGGTTTGCGGAGGGGAATATCAACACATGGAAATACTGGGATGTCAGTAAAGTGTACCGGGAAGCCGTGGGAAATCAGATCAAAGATTACGGGGAAGCGAAGGCCTGCCTGAAGGAAGCGCTGCAGAAGTCCGTGCGTGCCCGTATGATCNCCGATGTGCCGTTNGGGTCTTTNTTAAGTGGCGGCTATGATTCTTCGCTGGTCACTGCCATTGCGCAGGAGTGCTCGGATAGTCCGGTGAAGACTTTNTCCATCGGTTTTCATGAAGAAAAGTATAATGAGGCCAAGTATGCCAAGGCAGTGGCGGATTATCTGGGAACAAATCACACGGAGCTCTATATTGATGAGCGGGACATGTTTGATCTGGTGGAGAGCATACCGGTGTACTATGATGAACCGTTTGCAGACAGTTCACAGATTGCNACAATGATGGTGTCCAAACTGGCAAAAGAGCATGTAACGGTGGCACTGTCGGGAGACGGCGGCGANGAGTTCTTCTGTGGTTATAATATTTATCAGAATGTGGCACAGGCGCAGAAGCTGGATGTGCTTGGGGCAATGGTGTACGGCGTGTGTCATCTTCCGATACTTAAGCAGATGCATATGGCGGACCGGCTGCCCTTCAAGGTGCGGGTAATTGCGGGCAACAGGGAGAAAGAGAGTAAGACCCAGTTTGGCGCAGGAAATTATCCGGTTCGAGCGAAAGCGATGGTNCTGGCGCCGCAAGGAGGAAAGAACGGTCAGAGAGAAGAGGCTCTTCCCATCCAGTATCTGTCTGAGAGCCGCTACAATGTGAAGGACTGGCAGATCAGAAGAATGCTTCTTGATATGGACACATATCTTCCGGGGGACATTCTCTGTAAAGTGGATCGTGCTTCCATGAAATATTCGCTGGAAGCGCGCTGTCCGATTTTAGATACGGATGTTATGNAATTGTCGTACAGGATTCCGCATGCATTTAAATATAGCGATGGGGACAAAAAACATATCCTGAAAGATATCGCCTATGATTATATTCCGAAGGAACTTTTGGAGAGACCTAAAGTGGGATTCGGCGTTCCGCTGGATAAGTGGCTGAGAGGACCGCTTAGAGAACAGCTGTTAGGTTACAGTAGTTATGATTATTTGAAACGACAGGATATTTTCGATGCGAAGTATGTTTCGGACATGATCGGACAGTATATCAGGACAGGAGATGCGGGTCCCGCGACGGGAGCGAACTACTCCAAATTGACATGGTCCTTCTTCGTATTCCAACAGTGGTATCAGACGTATCACGAGTAAAAACTGGCGATTGTATAACTTTNGGAATGCTATAAAAGATAAAATAACACAATAAAATAATGATTTTTGGCGAAATAAGCGGTCAGAAAACAGGATAAATTGTCGATGCAATTTAAAATCCAAAAATAAAAATAAATTTAACAAAAGTGCTATTTTGAAAAGATTTTGCAAGAAAAAAGAAGAAAAAATGCAGAAAAGCTCTTTTTCGATAGAATTATGAAGGATTTTATTCAAAACGTATGAAAACGAGTCTGAAAAAAAAACACATTGCTTTTTATATCGGGTCTTTGCATAANGGAGGAGCCGAAAGAGTCTTCGTAAATCTGGCAGAATTTTTCCTGGGAGAGGGATATCGGGTGACAATGGTCACCCAATATCAATATCCGAGTGAGGAAGAATATATTTTGCCGGGAGAGATTAAACGGGTGCTCTCCGACCTGACTTTAGAAGAATTAAATAACAGTCGAATCTTGAATTTTATACATCGGGTTCGTAAACTGCATCGNATCTGGAAAAANGAAAANCCNGATCTNGTGCTTTCCTGTATCGGTAAGAATAATTTCATGACAGTTGTTACNACAATGTTTACCAAGACCAGACCGGTAGTNTCGGTGGTGGGTGAGGCGAAAGAGGAGTACCCGAACCGATTGATGCNNNTGCTCGCNAATTTATTATTTCCCCTTGCNGANGGTATCATCTTACAGACGACGCGATCAAAATTCTTTTTTAATAAGAAGATACAAAATCGGGCGGTCATTNTGCCTAACTCTCTGAATCCTGATTTTATCAGGCCCAGATATGAGGGAGANCGGGATAAGCGCATTGTTTCGGTTGGACGTCTGGANGCCAATAAGAATCATGAGATGNTGATACGTGCCTTCGCGGCGATTCAGGAACGGTATCCGGAGTATACGCTGACCATATACGGAGAAGGCGAGCTGCGGACTTTTCTGGAAAATCTGGCAAAAGAGCTGGGAGTATCTGACCGCGTATTACTGGCGGGAGTGATTCCCGATGTGGCGGTGCAGATCGAACGGGCATCGCTTTTCCTGCTGACGTCCTATTCCGAGGGTGTGTCCAATGCGTTGATTGAAGCGTTGGCGACGGGGCTGCCGGTGATTTCTACGGATGTACCCAGCGGCGGAACGGTGGAATTAATGGAAGATGGAGTGAATGGGGTGATTATTCCGACTGGGGATCAGCGGGCGTTGGAAGTGGCGATGGATCGGGTGCTTAGTGATCCGGAATATGCGGACAGGCTTGGCAGGGAGGCTGTTAANATTCAGGAGAGGTTGGCGCCTGAGAGGGTGAACCGGATGTGGCAGGAGTATTTTGAGGGGATTATGGAGAAATAACGCACAATATATTAAAATGTGAGTTAACTTATTAACTGNNATAATGGGNGTTATGGGANGTGNTGTNTAANATGGTGGTTTGTATTGAGGGGTGACAGGNGAGGCTNCTAAGCCGGACGCGCAGATGAAAGTTAATATCTACGGAGCCGCGCTTTCGCTCCGTAAAAAGCGTAGCAGATGCTAAACTCGTGAAAAACCTCGTTAAGCACTGACGCTTTTTAAGGGGCTCCTTAAGAAATTAACTTTCATCTACGCTGTATATCTAAAAGGCTTTAACGGGATCATGGCTCACATGGATGATACTTAGACAAGTATTGTAATGAGCTTTGTGAGATATGATTGAGATATGCTTTTGAAAGATTTTGATGGCATAAACNGGCGATTGAAAGTGTTATATAACGGNAGAAATGTTAAAGTCACATTTAATATTTGCTGGAAAATGAGAAAAATAACGCATGGNACAAAAAGAAGAGATTGGAATCGGAGAACAGAATAGAGTTAAGGTTGTCTTACAGATCGTCAGCTTTATTGCGATTTTCTTGGTGTTGCTGATGATGGTGTCTTATATGGTAAGGACAAACGGGGATGTGAAGGATCGGTTTGCGGGATTTTATGCTGAGAAGAAGGATTCTCTGGATATCGTGATGATCGGGTCGAGTCCNGTTTTTCCTTATTATGCAGCGCCTAAGCTCTGGGGAGAGAGCGGTATCGCAATGTATCCGTTGTCTTCCAATGTACAGCGGCCTGTGGCGATGAAGTATCTGGTGGAGGAAGCGGAGAAATCCCAAGATCCCAAGCTGTATATTTTCGAGATGAGAATGTTTACTATGGAAGACGCAGGACTTCGCGAAAATATGGCGTACACTCGNGGCGTGACGGATAATCTGCGGTATTCGGGACTCAGGAATAAGACGATACAGGCGATGGTTCCGGAAGANNATGANGAGGGACGGATCAGCTTCTATCTGGATATTATGAAATATCATACGAATTGGAAGATGCTGGCGCTTCCGTCGGAGTGGGCGAATATGCTGTACTACAATCCGCACCCGCTNAAAGGGTATACTTTNAAGGATGAAGTGGGACCNCTGCCCATGCCGGATTGTGGTAATGCGGAGGGGACGAAAGCGATTCCGGAGGAGCAGGAGGCGTATCTGCGGGATTTATTGGATTATTTGGAGCAGGGGAATCATGAGGCGCTGTTTATCGTATCNCCNTACGGGGAATCGTTAGANGACCAGCAGATGTACAATTATATAGGAGAGATNGTGACATCCTGCGGCTATCGGTTTCTGAATATGAACGATTATTATGAGCAGATCGGNATAATATTCGAGGAAGATTTCGCGGATTACGGCAGTCATACGAACGCTGTGGGGGCGGAGAAGTGTACGGATTTTCTGCGGACGTATTTGCTGGAAAATTATGATTTCACGGATAAACGGGGCGATGCGGCATATGAATCGTGGGACGAGGCGTATGTAAGATGGCAGGGCGAGATGGAGACTGCAAGGCAGACGATAGCTGAACGGATCGCAAATGAAGAGTATGCTGTTGTGGAAGAGTGATATGAGCGGAGCTCAACTAAGAGAGGATAAGATACTATTTCGAGTTTAAGAAGCAAATCTCGTAATTGAACGAAGCTCTATTGAAGAAAGGAAAGATACATGTGTGGAATTGCCGGATTATGTAATTGGGGTGACAACTGGCAGNGGAATATAGAGAGAATGAATGAGAAGATGTATCACAGAGGACCGGACGCTTCCGGCATCTGGGCATCCGAAGAACATACGGTGGTTCTGGGACACAGAAGGCTCTCTATTGTAGACCTGACTCCATCGGGTGCGCAGCCCATGGAATCTCATGATGGGCGTTACGTGATAGCCTATAACGGAGAGATCTATAATTACCGGACGATTCGGGACAGGCTGCTACAGGAGCACAAGACAGCGGATTTTCGAGGGACATCCGACACGGAGATACTTCTGGAGGCAATCGCGGCGTATGGAATGGAAGAGACACTTCGCATGGCAAAAGGCATGTTTGCCATGGCCGTATATGATAAAAAAGAGCGGCTGTTATCTATTGCCCGCGACAGAGTGGGAGAGAAGCCATTGTACTATGGATTCGTGCGGGGAGATAAGTTTGTATTTGCCTCCGACCTAAATTCCATTGCGGCGTTGGAAGGTTTTGAAAACCCCGTTAATACAGGGATTCTGNAGCAATATTTTCGNTATGGCTACATTCCGGCCCCTTATTCTGTTTATCAGAATATCTATAAATTAGAGCCGGGGAAATGNNTGGAAATTAAATNTCCATTTAANAAATANGATATAAAANCCTACTGGTCAATGCGTGAGACAGCGGTTTACGGACAGTCGCATCTTTTTAAAGGAAATGAGACGGAGGCGGCGGAGGAATTGGAACGTCTGCTGAAAGAATCCATTCGTGGACAGATGGTGGCGGATGTGCCGGTGGGAGCATTCCTCTCCGCAGGAATTGACAGCAGCACGGTGGTATCTCTTATGCAGTCCATAAGTGACAGGAAAGTTCGCAGCTTCACGATCGGTATGTGGGACGAGAAATTCAATGAAGCGGACATTGCCGGACAGATTGCTGCACATTTGGGAACGGAGCATACAGAACTGTATATTACGGAAGAAGATGNCCGTGGGGTGNTCCCCCATCTGGCGCAGATGTTTGGGGAACCTTTTGCGGATTCGTCTCAGATTCCCACGTATCTGGTCAGTAAGATGACCAGGGAGCATGTGACGGTATCCTTAAGCGGAGACGGAGGCGATGAGTTGTTCTGCGGTTATAATACCTACACCTCCATCGACAGAATCTGGCAGAAAACGCGAAAGATTCCTTTTGGGCTGCGTAAGCCGGTCAGTTCACTCCTTGGTGTGGGGGGCGCCGGGAGTCACGGTGCTATGGCAGTCAGGGCCGGGCTTCTGGGGGCGCGCAGTATTGAGGATATGTATCTGCGATCNGAGATCGGAGAAGGGTTCCGGCTTGTGAGGAGACAGAATGGTGCGGCCCAAAATGACAAAGAGGTATGCACGCCGGCAGAGCGGTATGATACGGTTATGGACACTTATCCGTCAGGNCTTCTAGGGGAACCGCAGCATAATTTGATGTTGATGGACCTATTGATGTATCATCCTGACGATATTCTGTGTAAGGTGGACCGCACCGCCATGGCGGTCTCACTGGAGACAAGGGTGCCTATGTTGGATCGGGATGTGGTAGAGTTTGCATGGACGCTTCCGCTGGCCTATCGCAAGCAGGATGGTGTGACTAAAAAGATACTGCGTGATATCCTTTATCGCTATGTGCCGCGTGAGCTGATGGAGCGGCCGAAGAAGGGATTCAGCATTCCCCTGCATAAATGGCTGAAGGAACCGGAACTGCGCGAGTGGGCACAGAGTCTGNTCGACAGGAAAACGCTGGNTGAGCAGGGCATATTGGAGACTGATGTANTATGGCAGTTGTGGGATGACTATATTAAGCGGGATATCTGGCGTGTGCAGATCTGGTATGTACTGATGTTTCAGGAGTGGATGCGCACGTGTTATTTGCAGAAATGATTAGTAGACACAAAGCGAGGTCACAAGATGAAAGTTATTGAACACTATCATCCGGCTATCGGTATAAGAGAGCAGACGGATCTGATTTCGATTATTGTAACAGCTTATAATATAGAAGAGTATATTGGACGTGGGGTAGAGTCAGTTCGCAATCAGACTTACGGTAATCTGGATATTATCGTGGTGGACGACGGTTCTACGGATTCTACAGGGACGGTATGTGACCGTTTGGCAGCTAAAGATGCGCGGATCAGAGTTATCCATAAGGAGCACGGCGGTCCCTCCGAAGCAAGAAATGTGGGGATTGCTGAGGCAAANGGCGNTTATATCGGATTTGTGGACGGCGATGACTGGATCGATCCCGACATGTATGAGAAGATGTTCGGTGCGCTGAAGGAACAGAAGGCAGAGGTGGCAATCTGTCGTTATCGCCGGGTATACAGAACTAATACCGTGGATCAGTCGAAGGACAGGGCGGTTCTGTTCGAAGGACAGGAGGCACTGCAATATTATGTGCAGGAAACACCGGATTACGATATTCAGAATGCTGCATGGAATAAACTATATAAGAAAGAAGTCATTGCAGGAATAGACTTTCCGGTGGGAAAGTGGTACGAGGACATCATGTTTACCACCAGGGTGCTNGGCCATGCGACTAAGTGCATTTACCTTGACAGTGCCTGTTATAACTATATAATAGACAGAGAGGGAAGTATCATGAATGCGCAGATCAATTCGCACACTTTTACGGATCAGATCCCGGCTTATTATGAGAAGACCGAATTTCTTAAGAGTTTNGGGAGAGAGGATCTGGCGGATATTCATGATTATTTTTTTTATAAAAGATTACTGCAGTTCTATGTACAGGTGCATAATGCGGACATGCCGGAACGGGACAGCTACTTAGAGCGGCTTGCGCAGATCATGAGGGATAACAGAGAACATTACAGTAAAGCCTATGGATGTGCGGTGGCTGATCCGCGGGATTATCGGAAGATGAAGCTCTTCTTACGTTCTCCGAAGCAGTATTTGTACAGAGTACGGCTGGACGAACGGGTGATCATACCGTTTAAGGTCAGGGTGAAGGCAGTATTAAGAAAAGTGAAGCATAGCCAATAAATAATAACGGTTGTTATTGATAGAACTTGTGTAATCAAGAGGACAGAAAGNATTATAATATGGTCATCATACAGCTTGCGGGCGGGCTGGGCAATCAGATGTTCCAGTATGCCTTATATTTACAACTGAAAAGTCTTGGCAAAATCGTCAAGATTGATGATGTGGCAGGATTTGCACAGGACNCACAGCGTGATCCGGCGCTTAAGTATTTCGGTATCGAGTACGAGCGGGCGACGGCGGAGGAGCTTAGGCAGATGTTGGATTCCTCCATGCTGCCTTGGGCGAGAGTGCGCAGGAAGCTGTTTGGCAGAAAGAAGAAATCTTACTTCGAGGCGGACAAGCGTTTTCATCCGGAAATCATGGAGTGGGATGATATTTATTTAGAGGGATATTGGCAGACGGAGAAGTATTTTGCCGGGGTGTCGCAGGAAGTCAGATCGGTTTANGATACGGACAGATTGCTGCAGTTTGCCGATGCTGCCATGCAGGATAACGGGGAGCGGTGCACAGCGGTCAAGTGGCTGACACAAATCAACGATACCGAGTCTGTCAGCGTGCATATCCGCAGAGGCGACTATCTTCTGCCGGAGAATCAGGAACTGTTCGGCGGAATCTGCACGGAGGCGTATTACCTAAGAGCGATGGAGCTGATGAAACGGGACCATCCGGAGTGTATGTTTTATATTTTTACAAATGATAAGCAGTGGATCAGGGAACAGATCGCCAAAGCTGAGACGGCAGCTAATGCAGAAGCCTCGGACGAAGCGAAAGCGGCAGACGGAGCAGAAACAGCAGATAGAGCCGTAATAACGGATCGGATAAAAATAGTAGAAATATCGGAAAAAGCAGGAACAGCAGAGCAGAGGGATTATGCGGAGTTTGCCTTGATGAGCAAATGCAGGCACCATATACTGGCAAACAGCAGCTATAGCTGGTGGGCCTCCTACCTATGCAGGAATCCGCATAAGACGGTGCTTGCGCCCGAACGGTGGCTGAACGGCTGGGATTGTACGGATATCTACAGGGAAGATATGCAGCGCGTACCGAGTACGAAAGGAATTAATGATACATGAGTAAACAGGCAGTTGGAGAAGATAGTCAAAGAGACAGTGAGCAGACAGGGAANAAGGTTACTCTGCTTCANAAAGTAGGATATCTTTTTGAGCAAAAACAAAAGAAGCAGTTGGTAGGTCTGGCAGTGTTAATTCTGATCGGCGGCTTGCTGGAAACACTGGGTGTATCCATGCTNCTGCCGATAGTGACAGCGATTATGGATCCGGAAGCCATCATGGAGAAAGAGCCGGTGCGCGATGTGGCACAGATGTTGCACATTCAGACAAGCAGAGACCTGATTATGTNTATGCTTATTGTGTTGATCNTGCTGTATGTGTTTAAGAANGCCTACCTGTTGTTCCTGACTTATGTNCAGAACACTTTNGTGACGCGNAACCGAAACCGTATGATCAGNCGCGTAATGAGGGAATTCTTAAACCGCCCGTATGAGGATTATCTGGGAGCAGATATNCCTACGGTATTCCGGTTGACAGACAGTGATATTCCAAANGCTTTTCAGTTGATTCTNGTGATGATACAGATGATTACGGAGATCGTGGTTGCNGTTTCGCTGTGCATTGTGTTGGTGGTGANCAGCCCGCTTATGTGCCTTTTTATCGTAGTGATCTTTTTAGGACTGACTCTGATCATTACGAAGCAGTTAAAGCCGCGTCTTAACAGAATCGGACACAGGAATCAGACGATACAGTCGCGTATCGCCAAGTGGCGGATTCAGTCAATCTATGGGCTAAAAGATGTGAAGGTGCTGCACAGAGAAGAGTTTTTCGTGCGTAATTATTACGAGAGCGGCGCCGTCGGTGCAAACGTGGCGAGAAATTATGCGGTGCTCAATAATCTGCCGAGGCTTTTAATCGAGACGATCTTTATGGCAGCAATGTTTCTGTTTATACTGCTGTATATGATGCGGGGCGGTGATGTGACCGTGCTGGTTCCGCAGTTGACGGTTTTCGCCATGGCGGCGGTCCGTATGCTGCCCGGCATCAACCGCATCAACACATACCTGTCGGAGATCGCATACGCGCAGCCCTGCCTGGATTATCTGTATGATAATCTGAACGAGAGCATGAAGAAAGACGTGAACGGAAGTGTGACCGGGCTTACCGGNGATAAACAGCCTGAACTTCCNAAGCTGGAGCTGCAGGATAAGATCGTGTTAGATCATATCACATACGCTTATCCGAACACGGAGAAAAATATATTTACAGACGCTCATATGGAAGTGAAGAAAGGACAGTCCGTTGGTATCATGGGACCGTCCGGCGCGGGCAAGTCCACGATCGTGGATATTCTGCTGGGGCTTCTGCATGTGCAGGCGGGCAAGATTACTTGTGATGGGATGGATATCTTCGATAATTATCCTGCATGGCTTGCCAAGATCGGCTATATCCCGCAGTCCATCTATCTGATCGACGAATCCATCAGGGACAATATCGCCTTCGGTATCGATGCGGATCGGATCGATGATAAACGAATCTGGGAAGTGCTGGAGGAGGCGCAGCTTAAGGAATTTGTGGAAGAACTTCCGGAAGGGCTGGATACGACTATAGGTGACAGAGGTGTCAGAATATCCGGCGGACAGAGACAGCGCCTGGGCATCGCCAGAGCGCTCTACCATAATCCGGAGATTCTGGTCTTCGATGAAGCAACTTCCGCTCTGGATAACGATACGGAAAAAGCGGTTATGGATGCCATTAACAGCTTCCATGGCAGGAAGACCATGGTGATCATTGCCCACAGACTCAACACGATCGCTAAGTGTGATGTGATCTATAAGGTAGAAGACGAGAAGATAACGGAGACGACGATATCATGTTAGGGATTGAGGTACAGGAAGGTTTCGGACTCGGAAACCAGTTGTTTTTCTATGTTACGACCAGATGCACCGCTCTGGATAAGGGCTATCAGTTCAGTGTGCTTGATCCNGAGCATTTTGCCAACAATATGCACAGCGACTGCGGACTTTATTTCATGGATCTGGATATGGGAGTGCCATCTGCAAGGGAAGANTATCAGAAGGTTTTCTACGAGAAAGAAACCAGACTTTATGCGGGAAACTCCAAGCATGATCTGACACATGGCGTGTATGTGACAGATGCCGATGCGAAGCTGTATGATATTGAAGACGGAACGCTGATATACGGCAATCTTCAGGCGGAGGAATATTTTATTTCTCATAAAGAGGAGATCAAGAAGTGGCTTGCAGTCAAGCCGGAGTATGACTGCAAAGAATACAGCCGGGACAATCTCTGTATCCTGCATCTTCGCTGCAGCGATTATATGGGCTCACCGGAATTGTATCTGCGGAAGAAATACTGGATTATGGGAATGAAGCAGATGCGCAGGATCAATCCCGATATGGAGTTTATGATCATCACCAATGATGTGAAGGAGGCGGGAAAGTTTCTGCCGGGTATACCCGCTTATAATTTTGANCTGGCGAAAGATTACAGTGTGTTGAAGAATGCAAAATATCTGCTGCTGGCGAATTCTTCTTTTGCGTATTTCCCTGCGTTTACCAGTGATACGGTGCAGTATATCTTAGCGCCGAAATATTGGGCGAGACATAATGTATCCGACGGCTACTGGGCGTCGGAGCAGAATATTTATGCTGGCTGGCATTATATGGACCGCAGAGGCAGGGTGTATACGGCCGAGGAATGTAAGAGTGAGCTGGCGGAGTATAAGCGGACATCCAAGAAATATGCGGCGGTCAATGTGAAAATGACAGGAGTGCGGCTGGCGTTTGCGAAACTGCATGCACAATATATATATAAGAAAGCGTATCTGTGTAAGATCGCAAGAGGCGTGGCGAGAAGATTAAGAAAACTTTGGCAGTAACGCCTGGACAGATAGAAATTCCCCGAAAAGCAACGGAAAGGGATATAGATCGGATGAGTAGTACAGATAAGAAGAAGGAAAACAACATGTATATCAGGTTTACGGGCTCCCTNCAGAGCGTTTGCGGCANGATCTCGGCGCGCATTGACCGGATTCCTATGAAGCGGATGACAATATATGCGGGAATCCTGCTGCTTCTTTCTCTCATTCCGCTTCTGCTGCTGGGCAGATATAACGTGATGTGCATCGATGACTATGATTACGGAAAGCAGGTGCATGATACATGGGTTGCCACAGGCTCTCTGGGGCAGTCGATTCAGACTGCATGGAAGCAGAACTTGGAATTCTATCAGGAATGGCAGGGAACTTATATATCCTGTTTCCTGATGGCGCTTTGCCCTATGAACTTTCATTATGAGCTCGCTTACGTGGTTCCGATTCTGATGATCGGGATGTTTGCGGTATCAACCTGCGTACTCGGAAGGCACATTCTGTACAGATGGCTGGGAAGTGACAGAACGGGCGGCAGCTTTATCATGTTTATGCTGCTCTTTGCATTCTATCAGGTGATAGAGGCACCTTTCGAGGGAATCTACTGGTATAACGGATCTACCCACTATATTTTGATGGAGTCTTTATNGTTCTTCACTCTGACGGCACTCTCGGCAGGNTTGTGGGCGCAGGACAGAACGAAGGAAGCGCTCTGGTGCGGAATCGCGTCAGTGCTGGCAGTGNTTGTGGGCGGCGGCAATCTGGTGACGGGATTGCAGGCGGAGATCGTCATGGCGCTATTGGTNATTTATGCAGTAGTGACGAACCGTAAGAAAATTGTTGCGGCGGCGATTCCTTTTGTCNCNGGCAGTATCGGATTTATGATCAATANCATGGCGCCGGGCAATGCCAGACGGGGCAGCATGGATATGGATGTGGGATATCCGGCGGTGATGTCGATTCTGCTTTCTTTTTATTATAGCGTGGTATTCATCATTCGCTGGACATCAGTGTTTGTGATTCTGGTTTGGCTTTTGCTTTTGCCTGTTATGTGGAAGCTTGTGAAGAAATCAGAGCGATCTTTCGANCATCCCATATGGGTGACGGCAGGGGCTTTCTGCGTGTTATCCGCCATGTTTACGCCGACGCTCTATGCGGTCGGTATGGTGGGGATGTCCAGAGTAGATAATATCATTCAGATGGTGTACTACCTGTGCCTGATCATGGTGAGCGCTTACTGGCTCGGGTATTTTGCGCACAGAGAGGAGCAGGCTGCCCNGGCCGCAATGCGGGAGAAAGATTCAGAGTATGTTACGAATAAAGCGGATCAGATGACGGCAGGGGAACTGTTCGGGTATTTCTTAGAAAAAGCAGGGAACAGAATGACGGCGGTGTGTCTTCTTTTGGTACTTATAATGTGGGTTTGTACAGCGGATAAAAATACCTATACGAGTGTATCGGCGGTGCGCTCGTTGGTTAACGGGGAGGCGCAGACTTTCTANGAGGAAGCGATGCAACGGCATCGGNTCTATACAGACGATACGATTATGGATGTNGAGGTGAGCCCCTATTCCGCCAGCCCGGCGCTGTTTGATTTCCAGGATATGTCAGAGGATGCGGAAAATTGGTTGAATCTGGCGGTGACACGGTATTATCATAAGGATAGCGTGAAGGTGGTGAATTAGATTGAAAAATCTCTGATTTTTCAATCGCAAATTTGTGCCGACGCTGTTAGCGTCTTGGCTTACAAATTCGCAGGTTGAGCAAGAATGGGGGAAGTGATATGGCCGATAAATTGAAACTGCCGAATGTCACGCTGGTGGCAATGGCCAGTGTGAATATCTANGAAACNATCAAGGCGATGAAATANAGNATGAGACAGATNGAGTTNGGNGATGNGGTNCTGGTTACCCACAGGAAGCCGCTTACNCTGNCGCGNTCNATACGATATTCCCATACATCCAAACTGGATANTATAGATAANTTTAACTACAAGATGGTGTATGANNTNGGNGAACATATTCATACGGATTATATGCTGTTAGTTCATGCGGACGGTTTCGTGGTACANCCGGAAAGCTGGCGGGAGGAGTTCCTGGATTATGACTATATCGGTTCTCCGTGGCCGCTTCCGGAAAANGACTATTCCTATCGTGACGCGAANGGACAGATCTGCCGTGTAGGTAACAGCGTTTCCATCCGAAGCAAGCGGCTGCTGGATTTCCCGAAGCAGGCGAANTTNAANTGGGAAAAGAATATAGAGGGAGATTATAATGAGGATGTCTTCCTGTGCTGTAAATACAAGAACGTGATCGAGGACGCGGGTATGCGGTTTGCGCCCATCGAAGTGGCCAAATATTTCGGACATGAGCATATGATTCCGGAAATCATGGATGTGNAGNNNCCCTTTATCTTCCATAAGTGGCGCGGCAGGAACGAACAGTACCCGAGATTCATAAGTCCGTGGAAAGTAGTTTGGAGAAAGNCTAAGGATATTCTCAGACCCTTTCTGTTCTGGCGNAGATGGCATGCTTCAAAACAGGATATGTGAAATAACGGCAGAAATATATAANGTAGATATAATATTTCATGCATAGCAGATGTAATGCAGATAGAATAGGATAAAATAACACATGATATATGATTGTATACCCTTTTTTAACGAACTGGATATTCTAAAACTCAGAATGCAGATNATGGNTCCTTATGTGGATAAATTCGTGCTGGAGGAAGCCACGGTGACTTTCTCNGGNGAGCCGAAAGAAATGATCTTCGCTAAGAACCGGGATATGTTTGCAGAGTTTGAAGACAAGATTATTTACGTGGCGGTGGATGATTCTCCCTTAGAAGGCGTGACGACCCATGAGCGGGATAANTTCCAGAAAAACGGGCTGATCCGCGGAATGGCGGATTGTAAGCCAGATGATATCGTGATATTCAGCGACGTGGATGAGATACCGAATCCNCGGNTTNTATCGGAGATTCTGCAGAATTTTGATCCGGGAAAGATCTATCACCTGGCACAAAGGATGTTCTATTGTTTCCTGAATATTGAGGAAATATCGGGCAATCTGCTGTCCATCACCGGAGAATTTCCCGGNGTGGAACATAAGANGTGGCTGGGAAGCAAGATCTGCAGCTTCGCCGCACTGCCTCCGGAGGGGATNGTGTATCTGCGTGAAGTATCGCCGGAAGATCCACGCAGNGTACGTGTGGCTGACGGCGGCTGGCATTTCGGCTACATGGGCGGTGACGGCGAGANGTGATGTGGCGAAGCGCATCGGAGTAAAAGTGCAGGCNGCGGCNCATCAGGAGTACAATAAATCAAGTTATCTGAATGACGCGGTAGACAGATTGTTGTGCGGCGAGGATATCTTCGGCAGAAATGCGAAGTTTATCCGTGTNCCCATAGATGAGAGCTATCCGGCATATCTGCGGGAACATCAGNATGAATATGATTTTCTTATTGCTCCTAAGGTGAGCGGAGCGGTGGTTGCATGGAAAAAAACGAAGCTGACCGTCAAAAAATGGCTGCGCAGGACACATGGCACTGTAGCACGAATACTGCATCGCTGATATAGAAGCCGGCGCAGCGAAGAGAGTATGTTATGTATGGACAGGAAAATGATATGTACAGTTTATAAGACACCGGACGGCACACAGGCAGTATACAGATAGAAGAAAGGGGAGACTGTGAATGGAATTATATCGTAGAATCAAGTCAGGTAAATTCCCGTGGCTTCTCTTTTACATCGGGCTGACCATTGAGCTTCTCATTGTGGTCATTGATAAAAGCAATTATATTAATCCTATTGAAGGACGGTTGTTTCAGATCACTTTTCTGATTTTTGCCTGTAAGCTGCTGCTGACGGATTATAATAAGAAACAGTGGTGCGCTATTATCCTGTTGGAAGCGGTAGCGTTCGTGTCCTATCGGGTTACGGGGGCAAACGATCTGATCCGTATCGTCACCTTCGTGGCGGCATGTAAAGATATTCCGCTCAGACAGATGTTGAAATATACGTTCCAGGTGACACTGCTNGGCTGTCTGATCATCATTGCGCTTTCCGTGACCGGCATATACGGAGAGATCAGTCTGACACAGGCGTTCGGACATGAATCCGCGGAGACGACACGTTATATCGGCCAGGAAGCGGCGGAGGAGACCCGTTATACGCTGGGTATGGGGCATCCCAATGCTCTGTCGTGCATGTTCCTGATGCTGGTGGTAATGGGAGTGTATGTCTATTTTGATCGGATGAAGTGGTATATGTATCTGTTTATCATGCTGCTCAATGTGGGAGTCTATATGCTGACGGAATCCAAAACGGGCATGCTGATCGTGACCGGATTCCTGGCGGGAGCGTGCATACTCAGTTATTGTAAAATACTGCGTGAAANAGCCTTGATCTATGTGTGCGGTCTGCTTGTGCTTGCGCTATGTATCGGTTTCTCNGTAGACGCGGCAGTTTGTGCACAGAGAGTGCGGGAGGCACAGTGGAACGAATTTTTCTATCTGAATCCGCGGGATAATAAGCATATCGTGACATTGGGGCGGATCGATCGGCATATCAACGGCAGGATCGTGTCCCTAACGGACTCGGAGAAGAATGATGGCATGATCCATACNTGGTCAGNTTTTTCCGAACCGAACAATATGAAATATTACTTCGATATGGGGTGGGTGAAGCTGTTCTATCGCTANGGCNTTGTACCGGGAGNGATCTATGTCNTCGCCCAGCTTGCGCTTCTGTGGAAGTTTTGGAAGAAAAAAGANGCCTGCGGACTCTTACTGTTTNCCATTCTGGCAGTCTATAACGTGGTGGAGGCTCATCTGATCTCGGTCTATATCGGCAGGAACTTCCTGCTTATGATGATGGGGTATTATTTGTTGACGGATGTGGAGGTTCGTTAGTGATTGAATTATTTCCCGAAAAATGGTATTCTAAATTGATATATTATTTNTATNAATAAGCAGAATATGCTTGAGGGATCAGAATGAACCGTAAAATGAAAGTGATTGAAGGCTACTGGCTGCTCTTCACGGATCTGGTCAGTATTGCCGTCTCATATATTATTGCAATTTTATTACGTTTTCATAGATTCAGATGGGTGGATGAGCCGGAGCTTCATTTTCTGGTATTCATCTGTCTTCTGTTGTTCTGTACGGTCTACAGCTTTCTGTTTGACTGGAACAGAGAGTTTCTGAAGCGGGGAATCCTCGTTGAGTTCATAGCGGTCATCAAATTTAATATTTTTATGGAATTGGCGATTCTGGCATTTTTATTTATGCTGCAGCGAAGCGCAAGTGTTTCCCGTCTTGTTATGGGATATTTTGCGGTGCTGGACGTTTTTGTCGTATGGGGCGTGAGGATCGGGATGAAAAAGGCGCTGCGCGTCTATTTTACCGCCAAGTCCAATATTGTAAAAATCATGATTATCACCAAGGATTCTGTGCTCAACAAGACGGTATCCAGCCTGAAAGCATCCATGGATATCAATTATGAGATCGTCGCGCTTGCCTGTGTGGATGCGGACCGCAAAGGTGTGATGATAGACGGGGTCAGGGTAAATGCCGATGGACGGGATGTGCTTGAGCTGGCGAGACAGATTCCGCTTGACGAAGTGTTCATCAATCTGCCGGAAGAAGACAAGGAGTATGTAAAGCATATCATCTATGATCTGGAATCCATGGGGATTGCATGCCATTACAATATCGATATCATTGAACGTCCTCAGAAAGATGTCAGAGTGGGCAGTTTCGCGGGCTATACGGTGGTGACGTACTCGATCAATCATTTTGATTACAGGCGTATGGCGGTCAAGCGGCTGATTGATATTGTCGGCGGACTGGTGGGGTGCGTGCTGACAGCGGTGATTACGCCTTTTGTGGCGATTGCCATACGAGTGGATTCACCGGGACCGACCTTCTTTGCACAGACCCGGATCGGTAAGAACGGCAGACGTTTCAAGATCTATAAATTCCGCTCTATGTATACGGATGCGGAGGAACGCAAGAAGGAATTGGAAGCGCAGAACGAGATGCAGGGATTGATGTTTAAGATGGATAACGATCCGCGGATCACGAAGGTGGGTAAGTTTATCCGTAAGACAAGCATTGACGAGCTGCCGCAGTTTCTGAATATTGTGAAAGGCGACATGAGTCTGGTGGGAACAAGACCGCCTACGGAGGGCGAGTTCGAACAGTATAATTCCCATTACAGAAGACGCATCAGCATGACGCCGGGGCTTACCGGATTATGGCAGATCAGCGGGCGCAGCGAGATCGTGAATTTTGATGAAGTGGTGAAGCTTGATCTGGAATATATAGATAATTGGACATTGGGATTAGACATCAAGATATTATTTCGGACGATATGGGTGGTTCTGACAGGGAAAGGTTCGAAGTGACGGGAAAGGCTTAAATGATGAGCAAAGACAAATTCAAAGTATTGATGATCGGTCCCGACAGAAGCGTTCATGGTGGAGTATCCGGTGTAGTGAATAATTATTATGATGCCGGACTGGATAAGGTGATCGATCTGCATTACATCGGCACAATGGTGGATGGCTCTAAGTGGGCGAAACTAGTCTGTGCAGTAAAAGCGTATTTTCGGTTTCTCATACTGCTTCCGAGATATGACATCGTGCATGTCAATATGGCTTCAGATTCCAGTTATTACCGCAAGTCCGTATTTGTACGGACGGCAGGAATATTCCATAAGAAGATTGTTATTCACCAGCATGGCGGTAATTTTTCGGAATTTTATGGAAAAGAGCTAGGCGCTGCCGGCAGGCGGCGGGTCAAGAAGGTTCTCTCCATGGGAGACGCTTTTCTTGTACTGGGGACGGCATGGAAGGATTTCTTCGGTGCGATCATCGGAGCAGAGCGGATTACGGTATTACCGGATGCCATACGGATTCCGGTAGCCGGCGAGAAGCAGTACGGAGTCCATAAGATATTATTTCTGGGAAGACTATGTAAGGCAAAGGGAATCGGAGAGCTGCTTGCGGTTATGCCGAAACTGCGGGAGAAATACCCGGATGTGCATCTGTATCTCGGTGGCATATGGGAGGATGAGGAGTTAAAGTCGCGGGCGGTGTCGCTTAAGGAGTGCGTGACGGACCTCGGCTGGGTCAGTGGTCCGGTCAAGCAGAAACTTCTGCGGGAGTGTGATATTTTCGTTATGCCGTCCTATTTTGAGGGACAATCGGTGTCTATCTTAGAGGCTATGGCTCATGCATGCGGGATCGTGGCATCGAAGACCGGCGGGATTCCCGATATGATTATAGAGGGGGAGACAGGACTTTTTGCAAAGCCACAGGATATGCAGACGCTTGAGGAAGGTCTGTGCAGACTCCTCGCAGAACCTGAACTGTGTCGAAGGCTGGGGGAGAACGCCCGAAGCAAAGCAGAGCGCGAGTTCTCCATAGAAGATAATATGAAGCGGCTTCTTGCCGTATATGAGTCAATTTGTGCCGCCGATTGAGGGCGGCGGAACGGAGATTAGGTTGAAAAGTAATGAACTGCTGATCAGTGTGATCGTCCCGGTCTATAACGGACAGGATTATTTAGCCAATTGCATTGACAGTATCGAGAATCAGACCTATAGGAATCTGGAAATTATTATAGTTAATGACGGCTCCACTGACCGGACTTCTGCGGTGTGTGACAGCCTGCAGACGGTCTATCATAATGTACGCATATTGACGCTGGATGACAGAGGAGTCTCCGCAGCGCGCAATGCAGGAATAGAGGCGGCGGAAGGGGCGTTTGTCACCTTTGTGGATGCGGATGACAGGATTCGTTCCGATATGATTAAGATACTGTATGATTGCATGATCGAGACGCAGAGCGACGTTGCCGGGTGCGGTTTTTTCCTATGGAAAAATGAGGATGAGTGGAAGCAGGCGGCAGATTCGAGTGCGCAGGATGTAGCGGCATCGGAAGCAGATAGACAGACAGCGGATGCGGCACAAACAGACGAAACAGGAATGTGCGAACTGAGTGCCACGACATTGGATGGACGGAATAGAGTCTATGATGCCGGAAAGTATCTGCGCGAAGAACTCCTCCGCGGTAACAGCCGGTGTTGGAGCAAGCTCTACCGCAGAGAGATCGTGGAGAAAGTGCGTTTTCGGGAACAACTTACGATCGGGGAGGACATGCTGTTTCTGGTGCAGATACTGCCTTATATTAATCGGATTGTGGAGACGGAGTATACCGGTTACGGATATTATCAGAATCCGACGGGGGCGATCAACAGGAAGTTTACACCGCGATATATGGATCAGATCACCTGTTGGCAGCTCGCGCGGGAAGAGATCCTACGTATGGACGCAAGTCTGGACCCGCAGGTTACTGCATTATGGATTATGGGAATCATGCTCACCGCAGGAAAAATTGCCATGCTTGATGCGGCGGACAGGCGCGATTGTGAGAAATATATCGGGATATGCCATGAGAATCTGAAAGAAGCGATGAAGATATCGGGGGCATACGGGAAGCTGTCTGTAGGATATCGCGTGAAGGCGGCGATATTTCGTGTTTTCCCGCATTTATATCTGTTGCTGTATCATTTTCACAAGTAAGAAGAGGAATTTTGATTTTATAAATCTGCGAAGCAAATCATGTAATTGCGTAAAGGTCGTAATTGTGAGAAGCTCAATTTGGTAAGGAGCAGAAATTATGTTGATTGTCAGGGCGATGGGCGGGTTGGGAAACCAGTTGCAGCAGTACGCGTTATACAGGAAGTTGGAGCATATCGGAAAAGACGTCAGACTGGATGTTTCCTGGTTTCGCAATGAAGCCTTTCAGGCGACTATGGCGGCGGGAAGAGAACTTGAACTGGATTATCTGAATCCACTTCCCTATAAGGTGGCGACCGAGGAGGAAATACGCTCGGTTCTCGGCAGATTGTGGGAGGAGCCGGAGGGCATTGGCAGTAAGATCAGGCGGAAGTTACGTCCTACGCAGAGTGCTTCTTTTGAAGAAAACGATCTGTATCATGAGCAGATTTTCGCCATGGATCACAAATATCTGGTGGGGTACTGGGCGTGTGAGAAATATTATGCGGATATCATGGATCTTCTGCGGGCGGATATCACTTTTCCGCGAAGCGGGGACGAGGCGTTGCAGAAACGAAACGACGAGGTCGTCCGGCAGATGGAGGAGACGGTTTCCGTCAGCGTGCATATCAGGCGGGGAGATTATCTGGATGATATGAATAAAGCTCTTTTCGGGAATATCTGTACCGAAGCATATTATGAGAAGGCGCTGGGGTATATGAGAGAGAGATTTCCGGAGGCGGTGTTTTTCATGTTTTCGGATGATATCCCTTATGTGAAAGAGCATTATCAGGGGGAGCGTTATCGGATTATTGACTGGAACCATGGCAAGGACAGCTTCTATGACATGATGCTGATGAGCCGGTGTAAGCATAATATCTGCGCCAACAGTACGTTCAGCTTCTGGGGAGCCAGATTGAATCCCCATGATGATAAGGTCATGATTCGGCCGTCCATTCACAAGAATACGCAGGTGTGTGTACCGGAACAGATGAGGGAGCTGTGGAAGGGATGGACGCTGATCACACCTCAAGGGGAAGGTGTGTGAAGAGGTTTTCTAAGGCACCTGAAAAACGTTGCTTAAGAAAATCTAAGACTTCACACCGGAGAATGCTGAAAAAACGCACATTCTCCATGCAGGATTTTGTATACTTGCTGGACAGATAAATGGAGATTAGGGTAATGCAGAAAGCGAAATATAAGATCAGTGTGATCGTTCCTGTTTATAATAAAAAGGATTATCTGGAAGATTGTATTGACAGTATTCGGGCGCAGAGCTACGGGAAGCTTGAATTGCTGCTGGTGGATGACGGATCCACGGACGGAAGCGGGGACATCTGTGACCGGTATGCATATAAGGATGAGCGCGTTAAAGTGTTTCATCAATCAAATGGAGGTCCGACTGCGGCGGTAATGACCGGTCTGCGGGAAGCAGAGGGGGACTATTATACTTTTATTGACAGCGATGACTATGTCAGTAAAGAAATGTTACAGAAGATGGCAGAATGCCTGACGGGGCGCAGGGGAGAAATCATCTGCTGCAACCATGTACTGGAGAAGCAGAAGGAGACGGTTCCGGTGATCCAGCCGCTCACACCGGGGGTGTACGAGGGCGCAAAGCTGGAGGAAGAAATTAAGGATAAGCTTCTCGGCAGGGAGAATCGGATTATCCCCATGTCCCGTTGTATGAAGCTCTGTGAGAAGTCGGTTTTTGAAGGCAATGAGAAATATTATGATACGACGCTTCGCATGGGGGATGATTTTAATCTGATCTATCCGGCGCTTCTTAAGAGCAGCAGAATCGTTATTATGGAGGAAGCTCTGTTTTACCATTACCGTTATGTGGAGGATTCTATCGTGCATGCCTATGACCCTGACAACGCGAAGAGCATTGCCGGGTGGTATCAGGCGGTGGGACAGATCGTCCGCGATCAGAATGTTCCCGATGGAGAGGCGAAGCTTAACAGAGAATACTGTTATATGATGATGTACGTCATGAAAAATGAGTTGCGTAATCCCGATAAGAATTATATACAGAAAATACAGGGCATTTTCATGGAGCCGGAGGTGCGGGGCAGGATCATGAATACCCCGCTGTCTGTTACGAGCAGGGCGAATGCTCTTTTGTACCTCGGCATGCAGTATCCTAACAAAACACTTCTGCATATCCTGAGAATGATTGTGAAGCGGTATGATGCTTCCGGTAAGAAGGGCAATAGAAAGACAGGAATCTGATTGAGCAGGACAATGAGGAAAGGGCGCGGTTAGTATAATGGATAATCGGTTGGTAATGTATTTGCACGGGGGCAGCGGGAATCATGGCTGCGAGGCAATCATAAACAGCACATGCCACATGATAGAGGATATCCCGAAGCTTCTTGTGACGAACAGCGAGAAGGAGGACAGATTTTATTCTCTGGAACCGCTGTGCGATATTTTACAGGAGAGGAAGATTGCGGATCATTTCTTCGCGCATGTGTTTTACTATGTCTGGCGGGCTGTATTCCGTGATCCGGAGTCTTTCATGCGGTATCGCTTCCGCATGGTGCTGGGCAAGAATAAGGCGCCGCTGTATATGTCCACGGGTGGTGATATGTACTGCTATGAATTGTCCAAGAAGGAGGCGATCGTTGCGAACAGCACTTTTAACCGCGCCGGCGCGAAGACGATTCTCTGGGGATGTTCGATTGAGCCGGAACTTTTACAGGAGGCTGCGGTCATTGAAGATATGAAACGGTATGCACTGATTACGCCGAGAGAATCCATTACGGAAGAGGCGCTTCGGGCAGCAGGCATCACGGAGAATGTAAAGGCATTTCCCGATCCTGCGTTTGCGTTAAAGCCGGAGAAAATGGATCTGCCCAAAAGGTTTGCAATGGGAAAAACAATCGGAATCAATGTGAGTCCCATGATCGTGCGCCACGAGAAGGTGGAGGGAATCACGCTTGCCAATTATCGGAAGCTGATCGATCATATCTTGCAGACTACGGAGGACTGTGTGGCTCTGATCCCGCATGTGATGTGGAATTATAACGATGACAGGCTGACGCTTAAGGAACTTTACCGGGGGTATGAAGGAAACGGAAGAGTAATGTTGTTCCCCGATTTGCCTTGTCAGAAGATTAAATATATCATTTCAAAGTGCAGAGCTTTTATCGGGGCAAGGACGCATGCCACGATCGCGGCCTATTCGAGCTGTGTGCCGACGCTGGTGGTAGGATATTCCGTGAAGGCAAGGGGCATCGCGAGAGACCTGTTTGGCAGTGAGGAGCACTATGTTCTGCCGGTGCAGACGTTGGAGAATTCGGAAGAACTGATACAGGCATACGATTGGATGATGGACAGGGAACAGGAGATCAGACAGAGGCTTACGTCCCTGATGCCGGAGTATATTGCAAAGGCAGAGTCGGCAGGGGAAGAAGTCCGGAAAATATGGGAACAGGTAGCCGGACAACAGGAATCCGGGGATTCGGAAAGGCAATGCGATGGGCAGAGTCAGGCAGGCTGAGAAGAACATTTTCTTCGGCTATATCAGTAATATTATCATCATGATCATGGGGTTTTTGCAGAGAACCGTTTTCATCATGGTGTTGGATAAAACCCTACTGGGCGTTAACAGCTTGTATACGGATATCTTAAGCGTGCTCTCTCTGGCGGAGTTGGGAATCGGAAGTGCACTCAATTACAGTCTGTATAAACCGGTGGCGGATAACGATCAGGAGAAGATTAAGTCCTATATGTGGCTGTACAAGAAGGCATATCTGGCCATCGCGGGCATTATCGCGGTTGTGGGAGTGGCGCTGATTCCGTTTCTGCCCTATCTGATTAAGGACAGTAAGGGAATCGCCGGAAGGGAACTGGTTCTCTATTATCTGATCTTTCTTTTTAATACGGTCAGCACATATTTTGTGGCATATAAATACAGTCTGGCAAACGCGCAGCAGCGGGGCTATATTCAGACCAATATCACAACGATCACGAAGATCATTGCGGTACTTGCACAGATTGTCATTCTGCTTGCGACCGGGAACTTCCTGCTGTTTTTGCTGACGCAATCAGCAGTGGAGCTTATACAGAAAATCTTTGTCAGCATTTATTTTAATAAATTGTACCCGTATCTGAAAGACAGGGATGTAAAGAAGCTGGATAAAGCGGAAACGGACATAGTCGTAACGAAGACGAAGGCGCTTATGTTTCACAAGATCGGTGATGTGGCCAGACTGTCCACGGACAGTATTATCATCACATATTTTATGGACGTGGACTGGGTCGGCGTGGTAGGAAACTATACGATGATCATTACTTACGCCACTAATTTTATCAGTGTGATATTTAATTCCCTGATTTCCGGATTCGGCAATCTGGTGGCTACGGAATCAAAGGACAAGCAGTATGCCATGTTTAAGGTATACCGGTTTTTTGCCTGCTGGCTGTACGGATTTGCAGCTGTCGGATTCTGGTTGCTGCTGACGCCTTTAGTCACGGGAATCTGGCTGAATGAGAGCTGGGAATTGGGGCAGATCGTGTTGACGCTTATCCTGATCGATTTCTATTTCAAGGGCGGCAGAGTGGTTCTGGTGAACTTTAAAATTGCGGCGGGCGTGTTCGAGCAGGATAAATATCTGTCTCTGATTCAGGGAGCGGTGAATCTGGTCTTGTCGATTATCGGTATTAAGCATATCGGCCTGGCGGGTGTATATGTGGGAACAGTGGTCTCCGGAGTGATGGCGAATCTGATCCAGCCCGGAATCATATACAGGGATTGTTTTGACAAGAATGCATGGTCTTACTTCAAGGATTCCGTAAAATATATCGGGGTGATTGCAGGGGTCGTGCTGCTAATGATTCCGGTGAAAGCTTTGATCATGGCGCAGGTGAGTATCGTTACATTTATTGTGATGGCGGCGGTGATTACGATTGCTTACAATCTGATTTTCTTCCTGTTCTTTGGAAGAACACAGGAATTTGCATATCTGTGGAATCTGATTACAGGCAGGGTGCCGTTGTTAAAGAAACTTAGCCGTAAAAGGTGATAGAAAAACCGGATATTTCAGAATGCTGATTTGCATTTGAAGACGGCGGAGTATGCGAGGGTTGTTGAGGAGGTGCAAAGATGGCACAGGAAACAACAGGAAAATCGTATAGTAAAGTAAATAAGGAAGCGCTGGCGCAGACGGCTTGTCGTGAGCTTATGACATACGGTCTGTGGGACGGAAAGACGAAAGCTAAAAGATGGATCAGGAAATATATTCTGCGCCAAAACACTGCACCGGAAGACTTGATTTTCTGGCCCACCGGACTGCTGGCGGCCGGGCTGTGGGATTACTGTCAGACGATGCATTTCACTGCCGGAGAACAGGCGCTTGGCGCATACTATGCAAGATGGATGAAGAAGGGGTGTCCTGTTTTCTATCTGGATGACCTTCTGGCGGGGGAAACGCTGTTGTCCGCTTATATGATGTATACGGAGAGCGGACACGGCAACTGTATTGTTGATGAACAGAACGCGGATGCGTATCGGACTGCTATCGGGAAACTGGCAGACTTCGGAATGGCTTATCCGACGGACGAGATGGGGAGTTTTCCGTACCGGGCAGCACAGAATAACGGCTATGTGTTCGTGGATGCCATCGGACTGGCGTGTCCGTTCCTCTATCGGTATGGCACAGTGTATCAAAGAAACGATGTTATGGAACTTGCGGTGAAGCAGATCGTTAATTTTGCGGTGTACGGCATGGACGGTTCTACGGGGCTTCCATATCACGGCTATGTGATGAATACCGGATACCACTTTTCAGGTAGCGTTTGTGTCGGGACAGAAATGGGGAACAAGTATGGTATTATAGGCTGGGGACGCGCGGTGGGATGGCTGCTTCGGGGTATGAGCGGGTGTATGATCAGTGAGTACGGAGCCGAGAGACTTAAGGATTCCTATATCGGCTTGGTGGACAGCGTACTGCCGTATCAGCATAAGGACGGATATTTTTCATGGCAGTTACAGGCAATGGACGGTCCGGTGGACACTTCCGCCACGGGAATGATCTGTGCGGCATTGCAACAGGGAATCGGGCTGCATATTCTGGAGGACCCGAAGTATGAGCAGGCACTGCAGACAGGCAGAAATGCGATATACAGGTCGGTCAGAGACGGGCGGGTGTATGATTGTTCCGGTGAATGCGAGGGCTTCGGTCAGTATCCGCAGCGTTACGGTGCATATCCGTGGGCGCTTGGTTCGGCACTGTTATTGTAGACTGTGAAAGTACGGTGGACTTAGGGCTGTTAATCAATTTGCTTTTTAATCAGGTAAACTTTTGCATGAGTCGGTTTCGCATGCTACCTAAAAGGTGTTGGGTTGTGGATAGTAGAAACAGGAGAGAGCGGAAATGAATGAAAGATCACGCAGGATGATATCCGATAACAGTATAGAACTCACATTGGTGGAGGCGTGTTATTTCGGTTTCTTTATATTGCTGTCCGTCACGAAAGGGCTGGGGCTTTACGAGGGGCAGAAGCTTTTTGAGCTGCTGGTGTTTCCGGCGCTTCTTCTCGGCATTGCGAAAATATTGATTACCCCGTACACGAAGAGACAGTGGATTGTACAGATCCTGCTGCTTATCCTTACTGCGGTGGTTTTCTATAATTCCCATGAACGGGGAATCCTTTTCCTTGCCTTCACGGTGCTTGGCATGAAGAATATTTCGGTGAAGAGAGTGTTTCATGTAGGTCTGTGGGTGTGGTCGCTGTGCTCGATTGTGCTGAGCCTCTTCTCTTTCTTTCGGCTGGAGCATACGGTATACCGCGTGCATGCCAAGCTTGGCATGGGACATATTTTCAGGTGGAGCCTTGGGTTTTCGCATCCTAATATTCTGCATATTACTTATCTGGCGCTATGCGCATTTATTATCTATGAATTGGGAGAAAATTACAGGTTTCAACATTTTATATATATGATGGCGGGCAATGTGCTGGTGTTTCTCTATTCGATCAGTTACACGGGGTTCGGAATCGTGGCAGTGCTGCTTGCAGGATGTATGTATGTGCGGTTTCGACCGAAATTTTGCATTGTAGAGAAGGCTCTTGCGAATCTGGTACTGCCGGTTTGTCTGGTGTTGTCGTTTGTGGCTCCGTTTTACCTGTATGATCGCAAATGGGCATACTATGTCCAGAAATTGAACTTCATGTTAAATACCAGAATCTGGCTTGCAGAGCAGTTCCTCAGATCGGAGTACAGGAGTCTGTTCGGGGCGGATATTTCCAAGATCGTGAAATCCTCCATGACAATGGATAACTCCTATGTGTGGGGATATATCAATTACGGGCTGGTTGCTTTTGTGATTATTATGATCGGTTATTTCGGTCTGTTATTTTATACTACACATAAGCAGAGGACGAGAGAGTTGGTGATTCTGATCTGTTTCCTGGGGGCAGGCTGGACGGAACCACTGTTGTTTAACACTTCTTTTAAGAACGTTACGCTGATCTTTCTGGGAAGTTTTCTTTTTCTGCAGAAGGAAGGGGCGCAGGAATACTGTCTGCTGCCACAGATGAATCGGAGAGTTACAGTGCCGTTAGCAGAGCTGCCGGATCGGTTGTGGAATAGGGCGTGTGACATTTGGAGCCGGAATCGGGGCAAGGTCATCGGTATGACGGCGGCAGGTGCGGCGGTGGGACTTATGCTGTGCGCGATCCTGTATACGCCGCCGGTCGGTTATGTGGTGCCGCGCTTCTATACGGACGGTCTCGAGGAGACTTCCGTATATGTTGAAAGCATGGAAGATCCCGACTATGCGGGATGGAAGATCATGAATTATGCAGACAAAGACACGCCTATGCAGTTGGTGCAGGGACAGGCGGTGCGGTTGGAGACGTGCAGATATTATGTGGGAAGCGCATTGATCGGAGGATTTCTGGGAATGGCGGCGTTTACTGCATATTGCGGAGCGGTGAAAGCCGACGGCCGAAGACGTAGTGTGACGGAGAGAGCACGTTGACTGGGGGATGTGAAACGATTGCGAAACGGAGGAAGACGTGAGGAAAAATAATCTGGAATACTGTACAATATTAAAGACGAATATTAACGTTACCGATATGGATAAAACGATTGAATATATCACAGGTAATCTTGAAACGTTACGGGGCGATTATATTTGTGTTTCTAACGTGCATACGACGGTGATGGCATTTCGGGACGAGGAGTACCGCAAGGTACAGAACAGCGGCGCCATGGCGCTGCCGGACGGTCAGCCGCTGTCGATTGTCAGCCGCCGCCGGGGTTATGCGCAGGCTAAGCGTGTGCCGGGTCCGGATCTGATGCCTGCTATCTTAAATCTGTCTCAGGAAAAGGGATATACCCATTATTTCTACGGCAGCACGGAGAGTACGCTGGAACAGCTTAAGAAGGTCGTCTTGAGCAAGTATCCGAAAGTAAAGATCGCAGGTATGTATGCGCCGCCTTTTCGGGAACTTACCAAGGAGGAGGACGATGAGATTACCCGCAGGATCAATGACAGTGGCGCGGATTTCATCTGGGTGGCGCTCGGAGCGCCCAAGCAGGAAAGGTGGATGTATGAGCACAAAGGCAGGGTCGGCGGCCTTATGATCGGTGTGGGAGCCGCTTTTGACTTTATTGCGGGCACTTTGAAACGTGCGCCGATGTGGATGCAGAAGCTCTGTCTGGAATGGGTTTTTCGGATTATGCAGGATCCGAAACGGATGATTCCGCGCTATCTGAACACGAACTTTGCGTTTCTTTATTATGTCCATAAGGAGAGTAAAGAGCAGCGTGGGAAGCGTGGAAAGAAGCTTCGCATCGCCATGATCGGACATAAGCGAATACCGTCCAGAGAGGGCGGCGTCGAGATCGTGGTGGAGGAGCTTGCCGTGCGTATGGCAGCTCTGGGACATCGCGTGGATGCCTACAACCGCTATGGGCACCATGTGTCCGGCAAGAAGTATGAACAGGAATACGGATGGAAGGGCAGGAAGTTTTATAAAGGCGTCAGGGTGTATATTATTCCGACATTCAGAAGCAGCAGCCTGAATGCCATTGTCTACAGCTTCTTTGCCACGATCAGGGCTTTATTTGGCAGATATGATGTTCTGCACTATCATGCGGAGGGTCCCTGCGCCATGCTGTGGCTGCCGAAGCTTTTTCACAGGCGGATCGTGGTGACTGTCCACGGACTGGACTGGCAGAGGGCGAAGTGGGGTAATCTCGCCTCCTATGTAATTAAATTCGGCGAGAAGATGGCGGCGAAATACGCCGATGAGGTGATCGTGCTGTCCGAGAATGTACAGAAATATTTTGCAGATACTTATCACAGAAAAGTTACGTATATTCCGAACGGAATCAGCAGGCCCGCGCTGCGTGAGGCGCAGATGATCACGGAGAAATACGGACTTAAGAAAGACGGCTATCTGTTATCGTTAGGGCGGATCGTACCGGAGAAAGGGCTTCACTATCTGATCGAGGCTTTTGCGAAGATCGATACAGATATGAAGCTGGTGATTGCCGGCGGCAACAGCCATGCAGTGGAATATATGGAACGAATCCATCGGATGGCGGCACAGGATGACCGCATTATCATGACTGATTTCGTGCAGGGACAGATGCTGGAAGAACTGTACTCCAACGCCTATGCTTTTGTGCTGCCCAGTGATGTGGAAGGCATGGCGCTTACGTTGTTAGAGGCAATGAGTTTCGGCAACTGCTGTCTTGTCAGCGATATATGTGAAAATACGGAAGTGGTGGAGGATAAGGCGCTTGTGTTCCGTAAAGGAGATACGAAGGATCTGCGTCAGAAGCTCCAATACATGCTGGCACATCCGGAAGTTGTACACGAGTATGGCGCGCAGAGCGCGGATTTCATCTGCGGTAAGTATAATTGGGACGAGGTTGTGGGTGAGACGATCAAGCTGTACCGCACGGATTTGAGCGGAGCGGACGATGGTTAGGAATGATCAGAAAACGGAGCCGGACATGAAAATATTAATGGTAAACAAATTCCTCCATCCCAACGGCGGATCGGAGACATATATATTTAAGCTGGGAGAACAACTGCAAAAGACAGGGCATGAGGTACAGTTCTTCGGTATGGAGCATGAGGGACGGATCGTGGGAAACCATGCCGGAATCTACACGTCGGATATGGATTTCCACAGTGGCGGCTTAAAGAAGCTGCTCTATCCGCTGCGCATTATTTATTCGGCGGAGGCTAAGAAGAAGATGCGTCTTGTACTGGAGGATTTCAGACCGGATGTGGTGCATCTGAATAATATCAACTTCCAATTGACCCCTTCGGTGATTTATGCTGTCCGTGCTTATGAGAAGAAGTATAACAGGCATGTGAGGATCGTGTACACGGCGCACGATTATCAGTGGGTATGCCCGAATCATATGATGCGGGTTCCGTCTACAGGTGAGATCTGCTTTGCCTGTCGCGGCGGTGATTTCATGCAGTGCAGCAAGAGACGTTGTATCCATGATTCCGGGATGAAGAGTCTGCTCGGCACTATTGAGGCGAAGTATTATGCGAAGCGAAAGACTTACGGTATGGTGGATGTGATCGTGTGTCCGAGCGAATTTATGAAGAAGCAGCTTGACACGGACCCGCTGCTCGCTGATAAGACGGTTATGATGCATAATTTTATTGAGAGAGTCAGCGGAAAGACAGATCATATAGAAAAGCCGGGTGAAGGCTCCGTAAGCAGTGTCAGGACAGAAGAAAATGATGTCGGACAGAATGGTGGAGATGAAAAAAGTAAAGACTATGTATTGTATTTCGGGCGTTTCTCAGAGGAAAAGGGTACGGAAACTCTGCTTAAGGCATGCAGTGCGCTGCCGGATATTCCCTTTATTTTTGCGGGAACAGGACCGTTGGAGGAAAAAGTGAATCAGGCTGCTAATGTGGAGAACCGGGGATTTGTGAGCGGAGAAGAGCTGCGCAGTCTGATTGCGGGAGCGCGGTTCAGCGTATATCCTTCCGAGTGGTATGAGAACTGTCCTTTTTCTGTGATGGAATCCCAGATGTATGGGACACCGGTGCTTGTCTCTGACTTGGGCGGCGCGCCGGAACTGGTGCAGGCGGGCAGAACGGGAGATCTGTTTAGGGGCGGTGATATTCAGGAGCTGACAGAGCATATCAGAGCACTCTGGAATGATCCGGCATTGTGTCGGGAGTATAGTGAAAACTGTAAGAATATAAAATTCGATACAATTGAAGAATATTGTGATAAAATAGTGAGGAATATATATTCGTTACATGAGGAGATTATGTAATAAACTGAGCTCGGAGCGAAAGCGCGACGATGCAGGATTATACTTCTGTCCGAGCGGACTTGATAAGGAGCGAAATATATGTCAAGAAGAACCCTATACGGCACGGTCATCGTAACCTATCGGTGCAATGCCCGCTGCAATATGTGTGACTGCTTCAAGGATCCCACCAGACCGGATGAGGAGATCACACTGGAAGATATTAAGAAGCTGCCGGAAATGGCATTTACCAATATTACGGGCGGGGAGCCTTTTATCAGGCAGGACATTCCCGATATCGTGCGGGAGCTTTACAAGAAATCTGACAGGATTGTCATATCCACCAACGGTTATTTCACGGATCGGATCATTGCCCTGTGCAGACAGTTCCCGAAAGTGGGAATCCGTATCAGCATCGAAGGACTGCAGCAGACCAATGATACGATCCGCGGCATCCCCGACGGTTTCAACAGGGGTTATAACACGCTGAAGACGCTGGTGGAGATGAAGCACCCGGATGTGGGATTCGGCATGACGGTACAGGACATGAACTGTGAAGATCTGGTGCCGCTTTACAATATTGCCAACGATATGGGCATGGAGTTTGCTACGGCCACGCTGCATAATTCTTTCTATTTCAGGAAGACCGATAACAAGATTGATGATAAATATAAAGTGGCGCAGAATTTTGAGAAGCTGATCAATGAGCTGTTAAAGAGCCGTTCGCCTAAGAAGTGGTTCCGGGCATATTTCAATCACGGACTGATCAACTACATCTACGGCAACAAAAGGCTTTTGCCCTGCGATATGTCCAAAAATGCTTTTTTTATTGATCCGTTCTGCGATGTCATTCCCTGTAACGGCATGGAGAAGAAGGCCGTGATGGGCAATCTGCGGGAATCAAGCTGGGACGAGCTGTGGAATTCTTCACAGGCGCAGAAGGTCAGGGAGTGTACGAGAAATTGTGACAGAAACTGCTGGATGATCGGATCCGCGTCGCCGGCGATGCATAAATATATCTGGGTACCCGCATGGTGGGTTGTGAAGCATAAATTCTTAAAGGGCGGTAAATACAGTTTGAAGGAGAATAAGTTTATATGAGATTCCTGTATGTAGCCCCGCGTTATCATACCAATCAGATGGATATCATGAAGGGGCTGATAGAACATGGGCATGAGGTCTGTTTTATCAGCCATTATGCCGCTATCATAGAGGATTATTCCTATGTGACACCGATCGTATTGGGATATTCCCGACTGTATCAGATATTGGATTATCTGTATGTGCATGTAATTCACAGAAAGAACCCGGAAGCTATTGTATTTAAGATACAGCATGGTTTTCCGCCGATGCGCAGGTTGAAGAAGTTGATCTGTGATTTTAAACCTGATGTTGTAATTCTCAGGGAGCGTTCCGTGTACTCTATGGCAGCATATCTGGTTTGCCGAAAAAAAGGATATCCCTGTATTCTCTATAACCAGAATCCACTGTGGTCAGAGCCGGTAAAGACAGACCTTGCGCATCGTATCGTGGCCAAATTGTCGCCGAAGCTGCGTATGACGCCTGTTATGGGGATTCGGAAACAGGGAACGTCTATTAAAGAGAATGATTATTTTGTGCCTTTTATTATGGAACCTCAAAAGGCGCCGGAGGAGAGAACCTATTTCGAGAATGATACGATACATATCCTCTGTATCGGGAAATATGAGCCCAGAAAGCATCATTTGATGCTGCTTCAGGTGGTAAAGGAACTGCTGCAGGATAAGAAAAGTGCTGTTACAAGTGAGGTATTAACAGACGGTGAAGTGCATAACTGCGGCAGGAACAGCATGCACCTGACGTTAATCGGGGAAGCCACGATGCCATTCCAGAAAGAGAACTGTGAGCAGGTCAGACAATATGTAGCCAAACATCATATGGAGGACATAGTAACGATTAAAACGAACGTGCCCCGCAGAGAGATGGAAGCAGAATATCTCGCGGCGGATGTATATGTGATTCCCAGCACCCGCGAGATGGCATCGGTGTCACAGTTGGAAGCGATGAGCTATTCTCTTCCGGTGATCTGCAGTGATTTAAACGGTACTGCCTGCTATGTGGAGGACGGTGTGACGGGATATCAGTTTAAGGACTGTGATCAGGCGGATCTGAAAGAGAAGCTGACTATGATGTTGTCTGACAGAGAGCGGATGAAAGAGATGGGAGCGGAGGGGTATCGGGCGCTTACAGAGAAGTATAATTATGAGAATTACTACCGTACCATCATGCAGATGCGGGATAAATTGATACAGTGACGGACCCTTGAGAATTCTCAATCTGTCCGAAGTGTTTATCAGCATAGGGCATAAATACTAACAGAAAGTAGGTTGTATATAAGAAATGAAGCGTAAGATAAAGGATATACTGGCAGCGGTCGTCTATTTTTTATACGAAAAAGGCATCCTGCATAACCGGATAAAAGTGCATACTATCGACGAGACCATCGACGAGCTTCTGCGCACAGAAAAGAGCATGGTTCGTTTTGGAGATGGTGATATCGTGATGATTAAAGGGCATGATCGGGTAATGCAAAAGGCAGACCCGGAGATTGCAGAAGGGTTGAAGGAGATTCTGGCTTGCTCTTACGACGATCTGCTGGTGATGCTTCCCGGTATCTTCGATACGCTTTCAAACTTTCGCATAAACAGCAGGAAATTCTGGAAGGAGCATTTGCTTTTTTACAGAAAAACCTATGAGACATATTGCGATCCGAACAAAACTTATTACAACAGTTTTGTCTCCCGCTGCTATTATCTTGTAGAGGATCGTACTCCCTGTGGCGGCTGGTTTGCAAAAATCAGAAAAATATGGGAAAATAGAGATGTTGTTATTGTGGAGGGCTCGAGGACTCACAACGGTGTCGGCAACGATCTGCTTGACACGGCAAACAGTATAGAACGTATCATCTGTCCGCCGAGCGATGCTTACAGTGCAATCCCCACAATTTTGAAAGCGTGTGCGGCATATGGCAAGGACAGGCTTTTTCTCCTTTCTGTGGGTGTAGCTGCTAAGTTTATTGCGGTGGAGTTGTTTAGACAGGGGTACCGCGTCTTGGATATCGGGAATCTGGATCTGGAGTATGAATGGTATCTGAGGAAGGCAGAAGGGAAGATGGAGCTGAAGAAACATAATGTGATCGGGGAAGAAGCAAACTGTCAGGCGGCAGCGCGTGATGAAGCGTATGCTGACTATTTGAAACAGGTGAAGGTGTGGCTGTCGCAGGATACAGAAAGGATATAGCTGTAAAGTGGCTATGATTCAGAATGTATCGTACATGTGTGGTATGATATGGGAGTCATCAGACATTGATAGGAAAAGAGTATGATAGACAGTAAAGAAAAATATAAATATTATTTACAGCAGGATCGGATCGCGCTTGGACGCTCGGGGGACAAGAGACCGAAGCTGTTTGGTGACGAAACATGGAAATTTGAAATTCTGCTGCGCAAACTGGAATATTACATGAACTGCAGGAAGGACCCGATCGGTGTAATCATTCGGAAATGGTATTCATTCCGCTTTCACAGATTGAGCATCCGGCTCGGCTTTGTCATATCTCCGAATGTATTTGAAGGGGGATTGTCGATTCCGCATTACGGAACGCTGGTTGTACATGCCAATGCAAAAGTCGGTAAGAATTGTCGGCTCTTGCAAGGCACAGCGATCGTGGCGGACGGCGGAAGCCATGATGCGGCATTGGTGGGAGATAATTGTTTCTTCGGAGTCGGCGCTAAGGTGGTAGGCGCTGTCCGCATTGCAGACGATGTAGCCGTTGGCGCCGGTGCGGTTGTTACAAAAGATATTACAGAGGCAGGAACCACATGGGTCGGCGTGCCTGCCCGAAAGATCAGCGATAACAATTCTCACAGCAATTTATGTCAGGCGCTTTTTCAGAAGTAGGCTATGATACGGTGGAAAGGGAGAGTATGGATAAAACAGGGATAAGGGGACTGCTCTATAAGCTGGGTTATATTTTCAGCAGAAAAGATAAGACAAAGATTATAGTATTACTGTTTGCGGTTATTGTGGGCAGTTTTTTGGAATTGTTGGGTGTATCGATCTTCAGTCCTTTTGCGAATATCATCATGAATCAGGAATCGATTCAGAGAACATGGTATCTGAAATGGGTTTATGATACATTGGGATTTCACACCAGTAAGGGGTTTCTGGCTTTTCTGTCGGTTTGCATTATTGTGATTTATGTTGTGAAAAATGTGTATCTTATCTGCGAAAGAAGCTATATGTTCAAGTTTTCTTTTGAAACGCAGATGAATTTGTCCACGCGGCTTTTGGAGACTTATATGAAAGAGCCGTATACATTTCATCTAAATAAGAATATTGCCACACTCCAAAGAAGTCTGCAGGAAGATACCAATCAGTTTATGCAGGTTATCCTATATTCTCTGGAGCTGATTACGGAGGTTGTGATCTGCATTGTTCTGGGTACTTTTCTTTTGGTGAAGAGTAAGTCTATTACTTTGGTCATCATTGCTCTGCTTATTTTGTGCGTCGGACTGTTCTACGCTGTTACGAAGAAATATGCGCGTGGATTGGGACAGAAAAATCAAGGTTACAGAGGAATGATCTTTCAGTGGATGAACCAATCGCTTGGCGGTATTAAAGAGATTAAGATTCTGAACAGAGAACAGTTTTTTATAGAGGAATATCATAAATATTTTGTCAAGTTTACCAGAGGACTGCGCATCAACAGGGTAATCTCCATTCTGCCGAAATACATTGTGGAAACAGTATGTATGTCAGGACTTTTGCTGGCGATTATTATTAAGATGTTCTTCGGAGAGGCAGATATTATCTATTACATTCCACAGCTTGCGGTTTTCGCTGTGGCTGCGCTCAGGTTGATGCCCAGCATAGGCAGAATTAACGAGTATACGACCAATATCCTGTATGCTCTGCCATCGGTAGACTTGGTTTACCATGACTTGCATGAAATCGACTCCTATATGGAAGAAACGCACAGTGAAGAGAGGGAAGTCTGGAATCTGGAGCATGAAATCAGAGTGGAGCATGTAACATATACGTATCCGAATGTAGACGAACCGGTTATTCGGGATGCCGATTTTGTGATTCCCAAGGGAAGCACAGTGGCATTTGTCGGTGCATCTGGAGCAGGGAAGACAACCATGGTGGATGTCATTTTGGGTTTGCTTGAGCCGCAGGCAGGAAGGATCATGGCAGATCAATTAAATGTGCATGAGAAACCTAAAACCTTCCATGCACAGGTTGGTTATATTCCTCAGGTGATCTATTTGTCGGATGATACGATTCGAAATAATATTGCCTTTGGTGTGAAAGAGTCAGAGATAGATGAGCGGGCGGTAGAAACGGCGCTGGACAAGGCACAGCTTACAGAGTTTGTAAACAGTCTGCCGCATGGGCTTGATACAATTGTGGGTGACAGAGGTGTCAGATTGTCAGGCGGACAGAGACAGCGTATCGGTATTGCAAGGGCGCTCTATCATGATCCGGAGATACTGGTGCTCGATGAGGCGACTTCAGCGCTGGACAATGATACAGAGGCGGCGGTCATGGAGGCGGTGGAGAATCTGCAGGGTACGAAGACGATGATTATTATTGCTCACCGGCTGACGACGATCCGCAATGTGGATATGATTTATGAAGTTGAGGACAGTAAGGTGGTTCCGAAGAGTAAGGGTGAGGTGTTTGGGGAGTAGCGGGGGATAAATATAAATATGAGAGGATAAATCAGATAAATATGGAAAGGATTGCAATTGATTTATTGTGGCTTAGGCCGGGCAAAGTAGGAGGAACTGAGTTTTATATCAGAAATTTGCTGGATGGTTTTTTGCAGTTGGACAGGCCATTTGAATTCACACTGCTGGTATCCAAAGATAATCGGAAAACTTTTGAACATTATGCACAAGATAAAAGAATTACTTTATTGGAAGCAAATGTTGTGTCGGCTAATATTGCAAAAAGGATTTTGTGGCAGTTCTTTTTTCAGAACAGGCTGCTTCGTAAACATAAACTTTACAGATGTTTTGTTCCGGTTTACTGCAGACCTGTTTTTAACGGTGGAGTTACTTATATCAATACGATTCATGATTTGCAGGCGGCGCATTATCCCGAGTATCACCCGTTTCACGAGATTGCTTACTCAAAGCTTTGCTGGTGGGTAGATGTGAGGAGTTCCAAGAAGATCATCGCTACGACAAATTATGTGAAGTTGGATCTGATCGAGCGATATAAGATCAAAGATGATAAGATAGAAGTCTTAAACATTCCGGCTATGGTTAATCTAAATGAGATAACATCCTTGGAAACCGTGGAAAAGAAATTTAATATCTCTGACGGGCAGTATTATTATACGGTTGCGCAGATGATACCGCATAAGAACTTGGAAACACTGATCAGAGTTATGGCGGAATTAAGGGATAGAAGAAGCCGGCTTCCTCTTAGACTTTTAGTGTCAGGCATTTCGGGGAATGCATCTGAGAATGTCAGGAATCTGATCAGAGATAATCAGTTGGAAGATATTGTGACGCTGACAGGATTTATCAGCAATGAAGAGCGTAATGCCTTATATCGGCACTGTAGGGCGTTTTTATTCCCGAGTATTTTTGAAGGCTTCGGTATGCCGCCGATCGAGGCTATGGCTTTTGGTGCAGTCGTTATCACGACAGATCGGACCAGTATTCCGGAAGTAACGCAGGGAAAAGCAAATTATGTGGGTGATCCCTTTGACGTAGATGCATGGATCAGTAAAATGGAGGCTCCGGAAAAGAAGAATGACGAATTTGATTTTTCCATATACAGCAGAGCGTATCTGGCAGATAAATATATGGATTATTTACAGAAAAATCTCAAATAAAGGAATCTGAAAGAAATGAGTAAAAAGAGAATATTGATCACAGGATTTTCCGGATTTGTGAGCAGACATTTTCTTGCATATCTGCAGGAAAATGAGCATGAGACAGAAGTGTGCGGAGTTGACATTAATCCGCCTGCATTTGATTATTCATCTTATCGAAATATGAATGTGGAATACCATACTGTTGATCTGCTCGAAACAGGTGCGGTGAGAACGCTGCTGGATCAGTTCAGACCGGATTATATTATACACCTTGCTTCTTTCAGCAGTGTGGCATATAGTTGGAAACATCCGATTGAATGCTTTCAAAACAATACAAATATTTTTCTGAATATTATAGCGGTGGTGCAGGAGTTACATCTTAAATGCAGGGTGCTGTCAGTGGGTTCATCGGAGGAGTACGGTAATGTTACAAAGACAGATCTGCCGCTGCGTGAAGACAGCAGTATATTGCCGTGTAGTCCTTATGCAGTAGCACGCGTTGCGCAGGAAATGCTTTCACGTGTTTATGCTGACAGCTATGGGGTTGATATCGTGATGACGAGATCATTTAATCATATCGGTCCGTGGCAGGATACCCGGTTTGTAATTCCGGGATTTATTTCAAGAATATTGGACATTAAGAAATCAGGCAGGCAGCATGGAACGATTGAAACGGGGGATTTGTCCATCATCCGTGATTTTGTAGATGTGCGTGATGTTGTTAGGGCCTATTATGATTTACTACTGCATGGAAAATCAGGAGAACTATATAATGTGTGTTCCGGAAAGGGCTGTAGATTGTCAGATATTGTGGATAGGATTGCCGGGATGTTAGAGGTGAAGATTGATACGGCAGTTAATCCGGAATTTGTTCGCTTGAATGATAATCGTATTATCATCGGCTCCTATGAAAAGATCAGCAGAGATATTGGGTGGAAGCCGACGATCTCTATGGATACTACACTTCGGGATATGATCGATTATTATGAACTTAAGGGAGACTGTTATGCTAAGAAAAGATAAAATGCCACAGTTGAGCAGCAGGCAGTCAGAATGCCTTTTTAATATATCTTTGGCGATTTTTTCTCTATTTGCCTTTCTATTTTTGGGCGAGCGGGGATATGTTCTGTTTGATGACAGCAGTTCCTATATGAATCTCTATGCCAATATGGAGGGGGTTATGCCCGGATATCCGCTGTTTTTACATGGTAATAAGATGCTGTTTGGAGAGGAAAGATATTTGTATGCGGTCGTAGCGGAACAAGCCATTCTTGCGACTGTGTGCGTGATGGCATATATTGCGGTTATTAAGAAAAAATTTCGTCTTAAGTATTGGGAATCCTATGTGTGTTATGGCTTAGCGTTGCTTCCGTTTACGACAAATATGCCGGAATCCATGACGACACATGAGATCGTGACAGAGGGAGTTGCATATGCGTTATTTTATCTGTTTATGGCGGCTTTTTTACAGACTGTCTGGAATAAGAGTTTTAAATGGCTCGGTATATTATGCGGTATGACACTGTTTCTGTCTTTGATCCGGTCGCAGCTTCAGATTCTCTTCGGTGCGTGTGGAGTAGCCTGTATCTATATTGCCGTCTTAAGACCGAAGACGACAAATAGAAAAAAAGACAGGCGGATATTAAGTTTTTTCGGAGGTATGGTCTGTTGCATGGTCATCGGTCTGGCAGGCATATGGGCTACGGGGAAGGTTAGCGCAGCGTTTCAAAATGTAAAGATGGAAGTGAGAAGAGAAGAACAGAAGAAAGCACAGCAGGCGAAGAACGATGCGCCATTTGAGACGGAGAAAAGTCAGGAAAAGGAACAGCCGGTCAGGCCGATTTTTACAACCAGTCAGTATGTCACTTTGATTTTTTCCAGAGGGATGTATGAGGCTGACTATGAGGATTATCTTCTGTTTGAGGATGAACAGGTGAGGAAGCTGTATCTTGATCTGTTTTCGAGGGTGGACACAGCGAAGTGCCGATATGTTTATGCAGAACCGGGATTGTGGATGTGGAGAGATATTGTTGGGGGGATTGGTTCGGTTGGAGGACAATGCTTTCATCTGCAGCATAGTTTCTATATTGAAAATTTTCCGGAACTTGTATATAGCAGTGATTATTCATCCGTTAGAAATGCGAACCAGATCAAGATAGGTCTGACACTGATTAAGGCGCATTTCGGAAGGTTTCTGTATCATACGCTTATGCTGCTTCCGCAGGCGTTTATCTGCACGGTGTTCTTTCAGATCGAGCGGATCTATCTGCTGTGCCATTTAGTTACGCTGTTCTTATATCTCTCAGCAGTGGCATTGATGATATGGGCATATAAAGATAAAAAAGTAGAAAATGCTTACGGGGAATTTATGTGCAGCATACTGGGAACGAATCTGATTCTTATATTAGTGATTTCATTGGTGTTTTTCGGGCAGCAGAGATATCTCGTATATAATTTCGGTATTTTCTATATATCGGGATTTCTGTTATTTATGAAATTGTGGAGATTGTATCTGCATGATCTGGCAGTGCGGGGATGGGACCGTATAAGACATCGGGACAGTCTTTAATGTGCAGGTTGAGAATGGGACAAGGATATAAAGATGATTATAAAGAGGTAGAGGATTTAAATGAAATGACGGACGCAAAAGTGCTGATTATTATTCCGGCATACAATGAGTCGGAGAGCATTGAAAATGTGATAGATCATTTGACGGATCAGGCGCCGTGGTGTGATTATCTGATTATTAATGACGGCTCTACGGACAGTACATTGAGTATCTGTGAGCAGGAGCATTTTCACTATCTGGATCTGCCGATTAATCTGGGGATCGGCGGTGCCGTGCAGGCGGGGTATGTATATGCCCGCAAGAACGGTTATGATATCGCCGTGCAGATGGACGGAGACGGACAGCATGATATTGCCTATCTGAAGGATATGCTTCAGCCTATTCTCGACGGGGAGGCGGATATTGTAATCGGGTCGCGTTTCCTGAAAAAAGAAGGATTTCAGTCCTCCCAATCGAGGCGAATCGGGATCGGAATCTTAAGTATGCTGATCCGGTTGACTACGGGGCAGAGGCTCATAGATGTGACCAGCGGTTACCGCGCGGTCAACAGGATGTTTATCGATATTTATTCCAGGGATTATCCGACGGATTATCCGGAGCCGGAAGCAATCGTTACTGCCATTATGCATAGAGGCAGGGTGAAGGAAGTGCCGGTCAGGATGCGGGCGCGGGAAAGCGGAACCAGTTCCATCACGCTGCGCAAATCCGTCTACTATATGGTTAAGGTGACACTGGCGATTCTTATCTGCCGGTTAAGCTATGGATTCAGGAGGGCTAAGAGATGATTCCGTCCACGCTGCGTATTACGTTGATCATTGCGGTTGTATGCTATTTTATTATTATACTGTATTTTCTGAAAAACAGGGCGTTGAACTTAAAATATACACTCCTGTGGCTTCTGGCGGGCGTAGTGATGGGAGTGCTTGTGATCTTTCCGGAAATGTTACAGCGTATTATACATGTATTCGGTATTCAGGATAACATGAACGGTCTGTTTATTATCGCAATCGGGTTTATGCTCATGATCCTGATGGCGTTGACTTCCATTGCATCCAGACAGAACATGAAGATCAGATCACTGGTTCAGGAGATCGGTATCCTTGATAAGAGGATTCGGGAGCTGGAGGATGGACATAGCGGTAGTGTAGGTGCGGGAAGAGGTGTTTATGAAGATCGCGGTGATTCTGGTAAACTATAACGGCAGGCAATACAATACGGCGTGTATTGAGTCACTTCTTGCGCAGAAAAATAGCGGCGGTTCCTATAAAATAAAAATTTACGTCGTGGATAATGCTTCACAGGATGATTCCGTGCAGATGATACAGGAGCGTTATGGTGCAGACGAGCGGATAGAGACGATTCCTCTTGACGATAATTACGGATTTTCCTATGCAAATAATGTGGGAATCCGCTGCGCAGGAGAGTGGGGTGCGGATTATGTACTGTTGCTCAACAATGACACGGAAGTGCAGGAAGACATGCTGGCGCAGCTTATGGCATGTGCAAAAAGACATCCGGGTAGTGTGATTGCGCCGAAGATTTACTACAGTGATCATAGAAATATCCTCTGGTCGGCGGGTGGGGCGGTATCACCCATCGTCAGAAAAGTACGCCATATCGGTCTTAATCAGGAAGACAAAGGACAGTTTAATCGGGAGTGTCAGATCGGGTTTGCCACAGGATGTTGCCTGTTGCTGTCAAGAGAAGTGATTGAGCGGGCTGGATTCCTTGATGAAAGGTTCTTCCTATATTATGAGGATACGGAGTACTGTTTCAGACTGCAGAAAAAGGGAATTGCCATTTATTACTGTCCGCAGGCCGTAGTCTATCATAAGGTCGGCGCCAGCTCCAAGGGGGCGGACAGTCCGCTGTGCGCTTATTATATTGCGCGTAACTGGCTGTTGTGCAACAGGCAGCATTTGGGTGGGCGGTATCCGCTGTTTGTGGTCTACTATGCGCTTAACAGGACGGCCTGCTGTATGCTGTGGCTGTTGAGCGGAAAGAAGGAGCTTGTGCAGGCGACTTGCAAAGGAATCGGGGATTATCGGCGGAAGCAGTTTGGGAGAGCGGAACATGATTTGTGAAGGTTTGGTTCAATGCATAGGCTTGAGGGCCTGCCGGGCAGATGAATGAAGAGCGGTTAACGGAATTGATCTGATGCGGACTTGGGTAGCACATAGGATATCGCATCAGAAGGAGGAGAAAATGGAAGATATTATCTTGCTTGGATTGGGGGGCCACGCTAAGAGCGTGATTGATTGTATAGAGCGTCAGGGAAAATACAAAATCGTAGGCTTTCTGGATAAAGAGGAACGCGGAAAAGTATGTTACAGAGGCTATGAGGTGATCGGTGAAGATGACGATTTAGATAGATTTTATCGACAGGGTGTCACAAACGCTTTCGTGACTGTGGGGTTCTTAGGGCAGTCAACGGTGAGAAATCGCTTGTATGACAGACTGAGGCAAATAGGCTTCTGTCTGCCTAATATCATTGATCCTTCTGCGGTTGTGGCAGATGATGCGGTGATCGGGGAAGGGAATTTTATCGGTAAGCTTGCCATGCTCAACGCGGACGTAAAGATAGGCAGCATGTGCATTATCAACAGTGGTGCGCTTATTGAGCATGAATGTCAGGTCGGGGATTTCAGTCATATTTCTGTAGGCACGGTTTTGTGCGGCGGTGTAACTGTGGGCAGAGAAACCTTTGTAGGTGCGGGATCCACGGTGATTCAGGGCATTACAGTAGGAGAGCATTGTATTATTGCAGCGGGTACGACGCTCAGAAAAAATGTGAAAGATTATGAGATGGCGTATGAAATGAATGGCAGAAGGACAAGGAGCCTGAAATGAGTAAGATATTTGTGATAGCAGAGGCGGGGGTAAATCATAACGGCAGCCCCGAAATCGCCAGAAAAATGATCGATGCAGCCGCAGAGGCAGGGGCAGATGCCGTTAAATTTCAGACTTTTAAAGCGGACAGTCTCGTGCGAAAAGATGCTCAGAAAGCGGCATATCAGCAGAACAATGCAGCGGACAAGTCAGAGTCACAGTATGAAATGCTAAAGAAACTGGAATTGACGGAAGTGGTGCACCGGGAACTTATAGATTATTGTAAGGCAAAGGGAATTATGTTTCTGTCCACGCCCTTTGATACAGATAGCATCAGAATGCTGGTGGAATGTGGAATCTCTATCATGAAAGTTCCTTCCGGAGAAATTACGAATTATCCTTATCTGCGAGAGATCGCCCGAACCGGTAAACCGGTCATCATGTCCACCGGGATGTGTGAACTGCAGGAAGTGAAGGATGCGGTTCGGGTGTTAAAGGAAAACGGAAGCAGCGAGATTACCCTGCTGCATTGTAATACGGAGTATCCGACACCTATGCAGGATGTGAACCTGAGAGCTATGTGTACTTTGAGGGAAGAACTTAGGTTGCCCGTAGGTTACTCAGATCATACACAGGGCATTGAAGTGCCGATTGCTGCCGCAGCCATGGGGGCGGTGGTGATCGAGAAACATTTTACGCTGGATCGCAATATGGAAGGGCCGGATCACAAGGCGAGCTTAGAGCCGGAGGAACTGCGGGCGATGGTGCAGGCGATCCGTAATACAGAGGTTGCGCTGGGGGACGGAATCAAGAGACCATCCGCTTCGGAAATAAAGAACCGGGATGTGGCAAGAAAGAGTATTGTGGCCAAGACGAATATCCGAAAGGGTGAAGTGTTTACGGAGGCGAATCTGACTGCAAAGCGGCCGGGTACCGGGATTTCGCCTATGCAGTGGAATCATGTGATCGGATTGAAGGCGGACAAGGATTATGAGCCGGATGAGATGATCAGCCATTATTGCGTGAACGTGAATTGGCTTGCGATATAGTTTAAAATTTGATACAATCAAGGATAGTCAAATTTAACTCTGACGGAGTATAATGCACCTTGGAATTCACGTGATTACCAGTGGTCTGGGAATTTCTGCATCAATTAATGTGATAGAATATATCTATGGCAGTAGACATTTTTAATAAAGTCATTGACTACAAGTGGAGTGGCATGGATTACCTTATGACAATTAGGTAAAGGGACATTGTAGTACATCAAGAGACAAAGCGTAATAATTTGATAAATTACATTGTAGATTTTGGTTATGAAAGAGGAAATCATGGAAGAAAGAATTATTTTGCAACATATACAGAAGATGTCAGAAGAACATCCTGATAAGGAATGTATTTTAGAACGAAATTGCGTGATCACATATAGGCAGCATTGGAATGCAATCAATGGATATGCCTCTTTGTTGATGTCCAAGGGAATTCAGACAGGTACAAGAGTGGCAATAGCGGCTGAACAGACATCTTTCTTTTTGATTGCAGTTTCGGCTCTTCATTTGATAGGAGCAGTTGTAATACCATTAGAAAAGAATCTGTCTGATGTGCGGATTTCTGAACTTATGTTAAGAATGAAATCTGTATGGTTAATCGGGAGAATGAATATTTCAGTCAAAGATATTAATCTGTTAGATATTAGTGAAAGTGGAATTTATTTGGATAAAGAAGTACAAGAGCAAGTACACAGATTTCCTGAACAGGGAAGTCTTGCAGACATTCTTTTTACAACAGGTACGACAGGGGAACCCAAAGGTATAGAAGTTACACATTTGACAAATAAAGCGATTGCAGAGAATGTTATTGATAGTGTGAATTTACTGGAAGACGATATTGAACTGATTCCGACACCGATCAACCATTCTTTGGGATTACGCAGATATTATGGCGCTATGTATCGGGGAAGTACAATCGGCATTATTGATGGTGTAATTTATGCGGAAGATTTTTTTGACATGTTAAAAAAGTATCGGATGACTGCAATTACATTAGTGCCGGCAATGCTGTCAATATTGTTAAAGTTTTCTGGAGAAAAATTGGGTGAACTTAATAAACAACTGCGATTTATCCAACTGGGATCAGCACCGATTACGGAAACTGAAAGAAATGAATTAAGAAGATTATTACCAGATGTAAGATTGTATAATACTTATGGAGCAACGGAAGCAGGGTGTACCTGCATTTTTGACTTTAGTCAAGATCATGATAAGATGTTTTGTATTGGACGACCAACTGTAAATACAACAGTAAGTTTTGTTGATGAGGTTGGGACAGTAATAGATGCAACAAGAGAGCATCTAGGGTGTATGGTGTTTGAGGGACCTATGAACATGAAAGGATATTGGCAGGAACCTGAACTGACCAAGAAAATTTTGCGAGATGGTAAGATTTATACAAATGATATTGGATATCGGGGAGAAGATGGAAATATATATCTATTGGGAAGGAAGGATGATGTAATAAATAGTGGCGGCAATAAAATAGCACCACTTGAAATTGAAGAAATTATGTTAAAAAATGAGAAAATAGCTGAGTGTGTATGTGTTCCGGTTGAGGATCAGGTTGTGGGACAAATTCCCAAACTATATGTAGTAATGAAGAGAGGAGAAGTGTTTAGTCGTCAGGAGATTATGACGTATTTGACGGAAAGACTTGAGTTTTTTAAAGTACCGAAATTAGTAGAGGAATTGGATGTGCTTCCACGAGCCTATAATGGAAAAATATTAAGAAAAGAATTACGAGGGGTGAAATAATGAATAGAGAGATTGAAGAAATTATTGGAATAATTAATCAGATAAAGCCTACATTACAAAATGTAAATAAAACTACGGTACTAAATCAGGGATTATTAGATTCTTTAGATATTATTACGTTAGTCACGTTGTTGGAGAAAGAATTTGATATAAAAATTGCCGGAACTTGTTTAAAGCAGGAGAATTTTGAAACGGTAGAAACACTTTTGGAAATGATTAAGCAAATTAAAAATGAATAAATGATATAATCGAGGAGAATTGAAAATGTCGGTAATGAGAAAAGTTACAGCAATTTTAGTGTTATTAAGCTTGGTTTTTGGCCTTGTTGCATGTGGCAGTGGGGAGGGACAAAAACGTGTAGTGCGAATAGCGCAGACAGGGGTATATGTTTCGGCGACAGCGCAGATTATGAAGGAAAAAGCAATACTTGAGAAATATTTGCCAGCGGATGTGGAGATTGAGTGGAGTCAAATAGCTACCGGACCGGATTTAAGGGAGGCTATAATTTCAAGAAATGTAGATATTGCAGATTTTTCTTTAATGACATATATAGCGGCGTATGAAAATGGGCTTCCATTAACATTACTTTCCTTTTCCGGCTCTACACCGATCAATATTTACAGTAATTCCAGCGATATTGAGGTGATAGATGACTTTTCCAGTACTTCCAGCATTGCTATAACGAATAAGAGCACAAATTTACATATAGCATTTTTGGCTTATTGTAAGGAGTATTCCGGAGACGCAATGAAATATGATGATTGTCTTTCTCCAATACCGGCGGCGGATGCAATTGCATCATTACAGACATCAAGCGACTATAATGGTGCAGTTTTTTCGTTCCCTATGATGGTAAAGGCAGAGGAAAACGAAAATTTGAAATTAATAGCGGATATGACAGATGTAATAACGGATTATAGCATTGGAGACGGGTTTGTAACACATTCTGATTATATAGAAGAAAATAAGGATATCATTGATGCCTTTCTGGCTGCGCAAAATGAAACTCTACAATTTATTTCTGATCATGCGGAGGAGACAGCTCAAATATTAGCGTCATTGTACGGAGTAGAGGAAGAAGAGGTAAGCAGAGTATTAGCAGGAATGCCGCCAAGGAAAGAAGTTGTAGGTTATGATAAACAGGCGGAACTTTTATATGAGGCCGGTATACTTACAAAAGAACCTACAAAATTTGAGAATCTTCCTAATTATGATAATATACCGAAATAGAAAGTGAAAAAGATGAATAAATTAAAGGAATCAAAATCAAGACAGACATTTTTATGGACCATTCTTATTTTGTGTATTTGGGAATTTGCGTCGCGGTTAGGCCTGGTGAATGATTATATTTTACCCCCATGTTCCAAAGTAGTAAGTCAGATGTTTTATGAATTGTCTAGGGGAAAACTTTTTTTTCAGATTTTAAATTCACTTTACGTGGTGCTGCTTGGATTTATCATCAGTTTTATCATTGCAATTATGGTTACATTATGTTGTGTATATTCAAAGGTATTTGAAAGTTTTTTTATGACATTGTGTACATTATTGAATCCACTCCCCGGAATGGCGATACTACCATTAATTATGATGTGGTTTGGGGTAGGAAATGGAGCTATGCTTGCATTAATAGTACATGGGGTGCTATGGCCTTTAGTGACAAATTTGCTGACAGGCTTTCGTACAGTCCCGCAAGTTTATAGAGAGTGGGCTCTTAATATTGGAATGACTCCGTTTCGAATTTTCAAAGATATATATGTTTTTTCGGTGATGCCCTATGTTATTTCAGGATTAAGGATTGGTTGGGGCAGGGCATGGCGTGCGTTAATTAGTGCGGAAATGGTCTTTGGAATGATAGGGTCCCTTGGAGGAGTGGGATATTATATTTATGTAAACCGTGCATATGCAAATATAACGAATGTTTTAGTAGGGGTGTTAATGATTATTATCATAGGTGTAATAGTAGAAGCCTTTTTGTTCCGACTAATAGAAAAATGTACGGTAGAAAAATGGGGAGGGGCAGGCAATTGACGGAGGATATTATACTTAGAGTAGATCATATAAGCAAATCATTTCAAACAAGTGAAGGCACACAGAAAGTTATCCAAGATATCTCACTGGAAGTAATGAAAAAATCTGTACTTTGTATTTTGGGATATTCTGGGTGTGGGAAGACTACTCTGTTAAGAATTATGTCGGCACTGGAAAAACCTGATGAAGGTAATATTTTAGTCGATAATAGTAATTATTGTACTCCCTCAAAAGATGTATTACTTCTTTTTCAGGATTTTAATCAACTTTTTCCCTGGAAATCCATTTTGTTAAATATTGTACATGCGCTTTTAATAACTAAAACTGCTTTGGATCGAAAAAGTGCTGTTTTAGAGGCGGAGGCTGTATTAAAAGAAGTTGGTCTCTACGAATATAGAAATAGGTATCCGCGGCAGTTATCTGGTGGAATGAAACAGCGTGCTGCCGTGGCAAGGGCATTAGCATTAAAACCGAAAATTTTGCTTATGGATGAGCCGTTTGCTAGTCTGGATATGGTTACAAGACATAATTTGCAGAAATTAGTAAGAGAAAAATGCCTGAAATATGATATTTCTGTTGTTTTTGTTACACATGGAGTGGAGGAAGCGGTATTGATCGGTGACCGAATTGTTATTATGAAAGCTAATCCGGGTGAGATTGGGTTTACATTAGATAACACATATATCGCAACCGGAAGTAGTGTGGATAAGATGAAAATGATGTCTATTATTATGGAGCAGCTTAATAACCAAACAAATCAAGAAGAAGGATAATGATGGAAATTAGATTAGCAAAAAGAGAAGATATACCACGCGTTATGGAGTTTATAAGGGAGTATTGGGGCTCAAATCACATTTTGGCAAATAAACCTGAATTTATGGAATACCAACATATAGATAGAAATGATATGTTTACATATATAATCGCTGAAGAGAATGGGAAAATATATGGTGTAGAAGGATATATTCCTATGAATGGCATGTATACACCGGATATTGCGGGGGCTCTTTGGAAGGTTATTCCAAGTAATTATTTTATGTTAGGAAAAGCTATTAGGGATTCATTGATGGAATTAACGAATTGTCGTTATATGTGTTCTCCGGGTATCAATATGAATACATCAGGACGAGTATTGGGAATGTATGGGCAGTATGTTGAGAAAATGAATCACTATTATAGAATTAGGAATTTGGATGAATATCATATTGCTATTATAAAAGAAAAAAAATTTAGTAGTGGATATAAGAATGGTAATTATTTGAAACATGTAGAAGATTTTCATGATATGTTTAAATATCTTACAGAGGAATATCTGGCCACCAAGATTCCTTATAAGGATAAAGAGTACATAAAACACCGGTATTTTGACCACCCTGTTTATCGATATGAAATATATGAAATAGTTAATAAAGAAAGACGATCTTTTGTTATTATGCGAGAAGTGGAGATTAATCATTCAAAAGCGGCTAAAATCATTGATTATATTGGTGAAGATGAAGATTTGATAGGCCTGGAGGGAGAATGGGATCGTATATTGGAAGAGCGAGGATATGAATATATTGATTTCTATTGCTATGGAATTTCAGACGATATTATGCGTCAATCTGGTTTTATAAAAAGAGAATCGGATGATGTTAATATTATTCCAAATTATTTTGAACCATTTGAGGCAAGGAATGTTGATATTTATTTTGTAAGTAATGTGTTGGATAAACTACATTTATACCGTGGGGATGGGGATCAGGACAGACCAAGCAGTTATTAGATACAAGAATTAATTATATATATAGTTGCTTGGAAAATATAAGAGACCGGATGATCAGCACTGCATTTGACAAGGAGAATGGTATTGGGTAAAATTAGGAGGATATAGCATGCTCTATATTGTTATGTATCACTATGTTCGGGATTTGAAACACAGCAGATATCCGAATATTAAAGGAATGGATATAGAGTTGTTTCGGCAACAGATCGCCTTTTTGAAAGCTAATTTTTCTGTAGTACGGGCGGAAGAGGTATTGGCGGCTCTCGATGGGCAGATTATGCTTCCTGAGAATTCGGTTCTTCTGACATTTGATGACGGATATATCGATAATTTTACTTATGTTATGCCTGTGCTCGAAGAAGAGGAGGTGCAGGGTTCTTTCTTTATACCGGGCAAGACTTTCGATATGCACAGCCTCCTCGATGTCAATAAAATTCATTACATTCTTGCTGCGGCAGATATCAGAAGACTTTTGCCGGATGTATTTGAGAGAATGAATTTCTATCGTGGGCGGGAGTACGACTATCCGTCTAACGAGGAGCTTTTTGAGGAGTATGCGGTTGCAAATCGGTTTGATTCGAAGGAAACGATTTTTGTTAAACGTATGCTTCAGACGGCTTTGCCGGAGCGGGCTAGAAACCTTATTTCCAGTGATCTGTTTGAACGCTATGTAGGGGTATCGGAGGAAGTATTGGCGTATGAACTGTATATGTCGCGGGAACAGATCTGCACTATGAAGCGGCATGGTATGCACATCGGCATACACGGGTATGATCATTATTGGCTGGGTAATTTAACGCGACAGCAGATGCAGAAAGATATTTCCAAAGCATTGGATGTTATGGATGAATTTATAGACACTAATGGGTGGGTGATGAATTATCCCTATGGAAGTCATAATAAAGATGTGGTGGAATATATTCAGCAGAGAGGCTGTAGGATGGGAATGACAACGGAGGTTCGGGCTGTGGATTTGGCAATTGAGGATCGTTATCTGCTTCCGAGGTTTGATTGCAATGATTTTCCGCCTAAAAGTGAAAACTATAGAGGAAATAATAAATAGAAATGAAAGAGATATGTGTGCTGACAGCAACGAGAGCTGAGTACGGATTGCTGAAGAATGTTATATTAAAGCTGCGCGAAGAATCTGCATTGCATGTGAATGTTATTGTTACCGGCATGCACCTGGAGAAGGAATTTGGAGAAACCTATCGTGAGATTGAGGCAGACGGAATCACGATTATGGCTAAGATTCCTATTATATCTAAAGAAGACGGTGCGGTTGGAATGTCCGAAACGATGGCGGAAGCCCTTGTAAGGTTCGGGCATTTTTTTGCTGAAAACAAGCAGGACATGCTCGTTGTTCTGGGTGATCGTTATGAGACGATGGCGGTCTGTATTGCGGCCATGAATGCGCAGATACCAATTGCACATATTCATGGCGGGGAAGTGACGGAAGGCGCCATTGATGATGCCATCAGGCATGGCATTACAAAGATGAGTTTTCTTCATTTTACAAGCACAGAGGTATATCGTAAGAGGGTTATCCAGTTGGGAGAAGATCCGGACAGAGTGTTTTGCGTGGGGGCATTAGGAGTTGAAAACATTCTTAGCCAGAAACTGTTGGAGAAGTCAGAATTGGAGGAAGCGATACAGTTTAGCTTGGGAGAAAAGTATTGTTTGGTCACGTTTCATCCGGTGACACTGGAGGAAGGCAGTGGGATTAAACAGATAAATGAATTGCTACGGGTGATGGACGAGATGACAGAGTATCGTTATCTGATCACGAAGGCCAATGTGGATGCCGGAGGCAGAATGATTAACGAGTGTCTGGAGAAATTCGCTGAGAAAAGAAGAGAGAGGATATTTTTGACGGAGTCGTTGGGAATGATCCGCTATCTGTCAGCCATGAAGTATTGTTCTATGGTAATAGGAAACTCTTCCAGCGGGATTCTGGAGGCGCCGGCGCTGGGAGTTCCCACGGTCAATATCGGAGACAGGCAGAGGGGAAGAGTGCAGGCCGTCAGTATTGTAAACTGTGCTCCTGATACCGTAGCGATCAAGGAAGCGATGAAAAAAGTGGAGACAGTAGAATTTCGGGGAAAGATAGCAAAAGATATTCTGTTGCGCAAACAGTCGGGTGCAAAGCCCTCCGAGAGTATTGTCAGTCGGATCAAGGAATATCTGATTGAAGAAGATGGGGCAGAGATTGATTTGAAAAAGAAATTTTATAATATCGAGTTTGATATCTGAGGGTATTTGCAACAATTATAATTTAGGAGAAGTAAGCGGGAGTATCAATGAAAAATTTGGCGATTATACCGGCGAGAAGCGGTTCTAAAAGGCTTAAAAACAAAAATATCAAAGACTTACGGGATAAGCCTCTTTTAGCATATTCAGTTATTGCGGCGATAGATAGCGGTGTGTTTGATCGAATCATGGTATCGACCGATTCGGAGAAATACGCCGCAATTGCACGCGAATATGGTGCGGAGGTTCCTTTTCTGAGACAAGAGGAAAATTCTTCAGATATGGCGAGTACGTGGGATTTAGTAAAAGAGGTTTTGGACGGTTACAGATCCTTGGAGGAGAGCTTCGCAAGTGTATGTGTCTTACAGCCGACGTCGCCGCTGAGAACGGCGGAAGATATCAGACAGGGATATGAACTGTTTGACCGTATGGGGGCGAACGCAGTAGTCAGTGTATGTGAAATGGAGCATTCACCTCTTTATTCCAATACATTACAGGAAGATTGTCGGATGGATGGTTTTATATCCGGAGAAATCGCTTCCACACCGAGCCAGTTGCTGCCTGTTTATTATCGAATTAACGGAGCGTTATATATTTTGAAGGAATCCTATCTTTGGGAAATGGAAAGTCCCTATGATCAAGGTTGCTACGCCTACAAGATGTCGTCTGCGAGCTCTGTCGATATTGACACGGAGTACGATTTTATGCTGGCGGAATATATATTGTCGAAAAGATTAACTTAATTATGAGCGTGTTTGTCTTTTAAGAGGGAGCTTGCTATACAGGTCTAACGTATTTTCAGTACAACTGACAAGTGTGATAAGCATATGAAATAAGCGGGCACAATCAAACGGAATGGATGTGTTTTTATGGATTTGGAACCTTTTTTGAAAATTGAACATAAATACGGACTGATCCAAGACAAAATTAACGGGTTTGCATATTGGACGTATTTTCGACACGTTGTAGAGAGAGAGATCATGAATAAGCTGGATTCGGGAGGAGCATTGTATGTATATCCGATACGCTCTAAATGGCAGCAGGCGAAGGCAAGGCTGGGCACTGTAAAATATGCACTGCTGTTTAGCAGACTTCCGAGAGGAAAGCATAGTGTATTGATCTTGAATGCGGAGCGCAGAGTATGGTCGGGAGATTGTTATGAATGTATTTATACGGACAGGATCGCAGCGGAATATCCTGACAGTATTGTCTTGGAGAGACCCTATTTTCAAAAGCATTTCAGACCTGTGAAAACAGAAAATCTTGTGTATACGGATCTGATCGAAATAAAAACAATGCTACATTGGTATTGCTGGCAGTTCTTGCATAAGGAGCAGGTTGTCGGGATTAGAAAAACTTTGCGTGATAAGATCTGTAAGCCGATAGATGAGATCAGCAGAGCTTATCATGTTGAGTATAATATTGAATCAGTTCTTGATAAAATGGTGTGCGGATATTACGTATATCAAACGAAACGAAAAGAATTTGGCAAAATACTAGATTGCGTCAACCCTCATATTATTCTGGAAGTGGTGGGATATAACATTGACTGCATGATCGTTAATGAGCTGGCAGCAGAGCGGCATATTCCGACGGTAGAATTACAGCATGGAGCGGCAGGAAAAACTCACGTGGCATATAATTATTATCCCGGTACACAGGTTAAACAGTTTCCGCAATATTTTTTCGCCTTTTCTGGATATTGGCTGAGTATGGCGCGTATTCCACTTCCGCAGGACAGGCTTAAGGAGATCGGGTTCCCTCATTTATGTGAGAGAGCGAAAGAAGCCAAAAAGAAAACGGACAAAAGATATCCTTATCAGATCATTTTCATCTCCCAGCCCAAGATTGGAGAAATGATGTCGGAGATCGCGACAGAGTTGAATGAACTGATAGATGAATCGCAATACAGGATCGTATATAAATTGCATCCCGGTGAGTATGAGAGGTGGAAGGAGAGGTATGTGAAGCTGGCGGCTTCCGGCATAGAGGTGATTGATAATAATAAAGTTGATCTGTATGAGTTGTTTGCGGCATCCACATATCAGATCGGCGGATACGGGTCAACGGCAACTTTTGAAGGCCTTGAATTTAATCTGAGGACTTATATCATGCGGGAAGGGGCGTATCCTGCAGTGGCTGAGCTGTGTGAGATGGGGATAGCAAAATTTTTTGATTCTGCCCAGGATCTGTATCAGTTGATATTATCCGATGCTTCAGCAACAGAGCAGAAAAGTAATTTCTGGAAGGAAAACGCTCTGGAGAATATGAAACGAGAGATTGACCTGATTATGAATGACCGCAGTACGACCACGCCATGTGATGTCAGCAATTCAGACTGTTCAAGATAGCCAAGATATGGTAAAATCCATATGGAAAAGGTGTAAAGGATTTTATTTAATGAAAGCATTATTCGTATTACACGAAGGCATTTTTATATACGGCGCAAATCGGAGTATAACAGGCGTTCTTCAAAATATAGAGTATGACTATGATCTGTTGATCTGTAAGAGTTTTACCCGTAAGGCGGATGAAGAGGAACTAAGGAGTTTGCTTGGAGGCCATTTGAAGAATATTTATACGGTATGGATGCCCAGATACCGTTGCCAGTATTATGACAAGGTGAGTGTACTCAGTGAGTGTTCGCACATTGTTAATAATATCATGGCTTTTTTCTGTAAGAGAAAAAGGACAAGAGTGATCAGGCATGGTGGATATGATTATGTGCATTTGAATTCACTTGTTTTATTCCCTATCATAGATGATAATGCCAGGTATATTGTTCATGCCAGGGAGATCATCAATCCGCAATACCGCAGGATCGGACAGTTTGTCAAGGCTTTGGAGAGGACCGCGGGAATCATCTATATTGATGAAGCGACGAGAATACCCATCGAGGCGATTATGAGGAATAAGCGTGCGATGGTGTTAAATAATCCCTTTGATATGACGTGGGTTGCAGATGCCGATTATGAGGACAGTCTGAGAAAATGCGGTGTAACACAGGCAAACACAATATTTGCGATGCTTGGACAGGTGGGAGACAACAAAGGATCAAAATTTGTTCTCAGGTCATTTATGAGACACGAAAACCCGGACAGCAGACTTTTGATCGTGGGTAATAACGATCATGCATATGGGCGTGACTGTGCAAAGATGACGGAAATTGACGAGCGTGTCATATATTGCGGAGAGATGAAAGACACGGGCAGCATATACCGCGTCAGCGATTATATTATACGTGGGGAACCGCAGTTCTGTATTGGGAGGACGATCTACGAGGGACTTTTTGCCGGCGCAGGGGTCATCATTCCCGGACATGAGCCGGATATAGAGAAGATGCAGTCGGGGGATGAACTGCGGGACAAGATCCATTTCTATGAACCGGAAAGCGAGGAGTCGCTTGCCGCGGTTATTCAGAAATGTTCACATGTCAAGCAGGCAGACAGGAAGTTCAGGAGTAATATCGGGCATTATATGGAACGGTATAACCGGTTCATCGACAGAGTGACGGGAAACAGTAAAAGAGAAAAGAAACATTAAGCAATGGAACAGTAAATCAGTAAAAGCGAAAATGATAAGAGGGAACGAAATGAAATACGCATTGATCGGTTGTGGGAGGATATCACCTAACCACGTTGTAGCAGCTTTAAATAATCATTTGGAAATAGCAGCATTATGCGACATTGTGCCGGATAACATGAAGGACAAGATGCTGAAGCACAAGCTGTCGGCAGATGTGGCGCAGTATACCGATTATCATAAGATGCTTGAGGAAATAAAACCAGAACTTGTTGCCATTGCGACAGAGAGTGGTAAACATGCACAGATCGCATTGGATTGTATTGACGCGGGCTGCAATCTTATCATTGAGAAGCCCATAGCGCTTTCACTGAAGGATGCGGACGAAATCATTGGGAGGGCACGGGAAAAGAATGTTAAAGTATGCGCCTGTCATCAGAACAGGTTCAATAAGTCTGTCTTAAAGATCAGGGAAGCGATTGAGATGCAGCGGTTCGGCAGATTGTATTACGGAACGGCACATATCAGATGGGCAAGGGATTACGAGTACTATGCCCGTGCCAAATGGCGCGGCACCTGGGAACAGGACGGCGGAGCGCTGATGAACCAGTGTATCCATGATATTGATCTGCTGCGTTGGATGATGGGGGATGAGATTGAGGAGGTCATAGGCTTCACGGATCGTCTCAAACATGATTATATTGAGGCGGAAGATCTCGGAATTGCCTTGATCAGATTCAAGAACGGAAGCTACGGCATTGTGGAAGGTACAACGAATATATATCCCAGGAACTTGGAAGAGACTTTATATATTTTCGGGGAGAAGGGTACGGTCAAAGCGGGTGGAGAAGCTGTAAATATTATTGAAGAGTGGAGATTCTCGGATTATCTGGATGATCCGGAGGAAATCAAGAAAGAGTGTCATGAGAATCCGCCTAATGTATACGGATTCGGGCATTCCAAGTTGTACGCAGATGTGATTCAGGCTATTGAACAGGATCGTGCACCTTATGTGGATGCCGAGGCGGGACGCAGGGCGCTTGAGCTGGTACTAGCAATTTACAAGGCGGCCGATACCGGACAAACCATTAAGTTTCCTATGCAGGATTGCAGTACAATGGATTTTGCCGGCAGATTCAGAGAAAAGAGATAGCACGACGGAAAGGCAGAAGAATGAATAAAGGATATCAGGCAGACCCCACCAGCCTGGTCAGCGATGATGCGCAAATCGGCGAGGGGACAAGGATATGGCAGTTCTGTAATATCATGGGCAGTTCCGTTATTGGCACAAATTGTAATATCGGGCAGAATGTATTTGTCGAGAACGGTGTGCGCATAGGCAATAATGTGAAGGTGAAGAACAATGTTGCTTTGTACCAGGGTGTGGTATGTGAGGACGATGTTTTTCTGGGCCCCAATTGCGTGTTCACCAATGTGATCAATCCCCGGAGTTTTATTGAGAGAAAGCATGAGTTTAAAGAAACAATTATTCGAAGAGGTGCCACAATTGGCGCAAATGCGACGATTGTGTGCGGAAACACAATAGGACGGTATGCTATGGTGGGAGCCGGGACGGTAGTGACTCATGATGTGGACGAATATCATCTTGTGGTAGGCAATCCCGGAAGAACTGTGGGATATGTTTGTATGTGCGGAGGTAGGCTGCAGGAAGAAGCAGACTTGTGGCGATGTCCGGAATGTGGTCGACAGTATAAAGTGTCATCCGGTGGTGAAGTGAAGGCTGAAGAAATAGAGCCGTGATATACTTTCGCGGAAGCAGAAAAGTGTGATGCGTCTGAAATATGTGCAGTGGAGGAACAGTATGGAGTTTATTGATTTAAAGGCACAGTATCATGCATTAAAGAGTGAGATCGATCAAAACATAAACAGAGTGTTGGAAGACACCAACTTTATTATAGGGAAACAAGTCGAAGAGTTTGAGGAGAAACTTGCTGCGTATGTGGGCATTAAGTATGCGATAGGATGTTCCAGCGGAACGGATGCGCTGCAGTTGATCTACATGGCACACGGAATCGGCAGAGGAGATGCGGTCTTCTGCCCCGACATGACCTTTGTGGCATCGGTGGAACCGGCATTTATGTTGGGGGCGGAACCTGTTTTCTGTGATATTGATAAAGATACCTACAATATCAGCCCGGATAGCCTGGAAAGACAGATCAAGGCTGTTATAGCTAAAGGGGCACTGAAGCCGAAAGCTGTGGTAGCAGTGGATTTTATCGGGAACCCGGCAGATTATGACAGATTGCGCGAGATTACAGACAAATACGAGCTTTTATTGATCGAGGATGCGGCGCAGGGAACGGGAGCTTCCTATAAGGGTAGAAAGTGCGGATCGCTGGGAGACATCGGGGCAACGTCCTTTTTCCCGTCGAAACCTTTGGGGTGTTACGGGGACGGTGGTGCAGTATTTACCGATAGTGAGGAAATGAGGGATCTGCTTAAGTCTTTGCGTGTCCACGGAAAGGGAAGCAGTAAGTATGATAATGTCAGGGTCGGAATGAACGCCAGATTAGATACCCTGCAGGCGGCAGTCATGCTTCCCAAACTGGCAGTCTTAGATGAAGAGATAGCAAGAAGACAGGAGATTGCCGCACGATATGATGAGGCATTGAAGGATAAGTTTGTGATTCCCTTTATTAGTGAAAATACGGTATCTTCCTATGCGCAGTATGCACTTCTGGCAGAAGATCAGACACATCGGGATGAGGTGCGGGCTAAATTGCAGGAAGAAGGCATTCCGACAATTGTTTATTATCCTAACCCCATGCACCGCATGAAAGTATTTGCAGACTGCTTTATGGGTGATGAAACTTTTGAAAATACTGTTGACTATGCGGACAGAACATTTTCAATCCCGTTTTCGGCGTATTTAACTGAGGGGGACCAAGAACGGATCATTGACGTGCTGCTTAAAATCAGTGGCTAAATGATTGGCCGGAATATGATCGTCATGGATAGACATGTGGCCGACGATCTGGGTGCAGGATGGAGGTCTGCCTTGAATATTAAATATGATGAAAAATATGTAATCCGCCTGGCAGCAAAGGATGATATTGCACAGATCATGGCATTTATTGATGCCTATTGGAAAAAAGGACATATTTTAGCAGTCAACCGTTCTTTTTTTGAGTATGAGTTTCTGGAACCGAATGGCAGTGTAAATTTCATTTTGGCAATCGACAGACAGCAAGATACGCTGGAAGGGATTCTGGGATATCTTAAGGCATCACATGACGAAGAATGTATGGATATATGGGGAAGCATATGGAAGGTTAAGGAAGGAAATATTCCGTTGCTGGGATTGGAATTGTCTATACGATTGGAAGAAATGGTTCGATATAAACTTGGAATTGGCGCAAATCCTAAAACAACAATTTCAATTATGAAGATTCTGCCAAATCGTAAGGCCGGTAAGATGAAGCATTTTTACAGGCTTTGTAAAAAGCAGGATTTTCATATTGCCTGCATTGAATATCTTCCGAAAAGTGCTGCTGTCAACGGATCTGCTGCGGAGCTGTCGGTTGAAATTCAAGAAATAAATGATTTTAAAGCATTTGATGAAAATTATACAGAGTTGCTGAATAAGGATAGCATACCCTACAAAGATAAAAACTATATAAGAAGACGTTTTTTTGAACATCCTATATATGAATATAAGGTTTATGGAATCTCAACAGAAGGAAGATCTAAGGCGATTATCGTATTTCGGGAAGAGACTGTAGATGACCGCAAGGCGCTGAGAATTGTGGATTATGTAGGAGAACAGAGTTGCTTTGGGTGTTTGGGCAGTTTCTTTGACTCGATGAAAGAGCAGTATGAATATATTGATTTTTATTGTATGGGATTTGAAGAACGCTATATTTATGAGGCAGGGTTTACACTAAGGAAAGACGATGATGCAAATATCATACCAAATTACTTCCATCCTTTTGAACAGAGAAATGTAGATATTTGGGTGCACTATCCGGTAGACGGAGTCTTGTTTTGTAAGGCGGACGGAGACCAGGATAGGCCAAATCTATGATAAATATGTAGAGGAGTTATGGTATTGCGGTAGTTGATATTTAGTGGAGATTTAGTGAGAGTGACTGAAGAAAGAGAAGAGTTGAGCAGATGAGAGAAGAATTATTACAATTATTAGCAACAGAGAACCCGGAGATTGATTTTACCGCATCTGATGAATTGGTGGATGACGGTATTTTGGATTCTTTGACAATCGTTTCTGTGATTAGCACGCTCAGCATGGAGTATGGAATTGATATTCCTTATGAGGAAATCATGCCTGAGAATTTTAATTCTATTGATGCGATGGTGGCGATGGTTCAACGGTTGCAGGCGTGATACAAGATGATATCTTGGAGGCGAATGCATTATAAACTGAAAACAGCGTGGGAAAATAGGACGGGTATTTGTATATATGGGAGACGAAGATGGAAACATTGGTAGGGAAGATATTGGAATATGGGGATACCCAGCCGGAGAAAAAAGCTGTCTGTTTTAAGAATGTAACAGTAACCTACGGGGAACTCAAGAAACGGATTATAGGGATGGCGACCCTTCTCCATGAAATGGGAATTGGGAAAGGGCACAGGGTGATGCTCAACGCCGTTTCCAAGCCGGAATATATCGCGGGGCTTTTATCGATTCAGTACATTGGGGCTGTTACGGTAGGCATTGACAAATTTGCGAAACCGGAAAATATTCAGGACATATGGGAAATGACGCAGGCGGATATTTTTTTGGCAGACGGCAAGAAATTGCCAGAGGAGATTAGGACGGTTTCTCTTAAACAGCTTTATAAAGAGTCTGTACAGGAACAGGAGTATATTGACTATGCTGAACCGGAGGAGGGGCAACTTTGCGAACTGATTTTCACCACGGGTACGACGGGAAAGCCGAAAGGCGCTATGCTGAGCTATAGATGTATTTACGCAAATATGCTGAATACCTGCAATGGAATACGTATGCGCGGGGATGATATTGTATTAAATCCACTACCGCTTAATCATTCTTTCGGTATGCGTGTATTGCGCTCAACTCTGTATCTGGGGGCAACGATTGTACTGCAGAGTGGTTTTACGTTTGCGAAGGAGATAGAGACAAATATAGGGCTACATCACTGTACGGCTATGGTTTGCGTGCCGGCTTCCATGGAGGTGATATACAGGCAGATGCAGGAGCATTTTGCACCTGTGATCGGACAGTTGCGGTATATAGAGTTTGGTGCCGGATCTGTGAGCGTGGATATGAAAAAGAAATTGCTTAGGTTGTTGCCAGATACGCAGTTATTTAATACATGGGGGTCAACGGAGACAGGCGGCGCAGTTTTCCTTGACATCACAAACCATCCCGATAAACTGGCATCTATCGGCAGACCATTGGAAGGAATTGAAGTAAAGGCAGTTGGTTTGGATGGCAATGAGGTGGCTGCCAAAGATATGGATACTGCTGGAAGAATGCTTTTACATGGTAGGATGCGGATGGAAGGATACTGGAATGAGCCGGTATTAACGGATGAGACAATTCGGGATGACTGGCTATATACTAATGATCTGATTTATATAGATGAAGACGGCTTTGTGTTCATGTTGGGACGAGCCGATGATATCATCAATGTTGGCGGAGAAAAGGTTTCTCCCATAGAAGTGGAGAACATAGCGCAGGAATATGACGAGATCAAAGAATGCGCGTGTATCGGTGTGGATGATCCGGAAGGGATAGTTGGGCAGGTGCCAGTGCTGTATGTGGTGGTGGAGAACGGGATGGCTGATGAGGGTGCTCTGCTAAAATACTTGGCGAACCGTATGGAAAAGTATAAGCTACCGCAAGAGTTTATTCAGGTGGATGAACTGCCGCGGAATAAAATGCAGAAACTGGATCGCAAAGCGCTGCATAGAATGTATGAAGAACGTGGCAGTGTTGACTTGATGAACCCGATAATCTGCAACCTGCTTGCAAGGCGAAGCGTGAGGGAATTTACTGATCAGCCTATTGATAATAGGATTCTGGATATGATCATTAAGACTGGTTACTATGCACCCTCAGGTCATAATATGCAGACTTGGAGATTTACCGTATTAAAGTCGCAGGATAAGATAAAAGAGTTAAAGGAGATCACGCGTGCCAAGGCGGAAGAGAGGAAGGTACATTTCTATGGGTTTGAAAATCCGCAGATACTGATTCTGGTCTCCAATGACCGCAGAAATAAAGACGGGATACAAGATGCTTCCTGTGCGGCGGAGAATATGATGCTGGCGGCACAATCTTACGGGCTTGGTTCAGTCTGGTTGAATCCGCTTATGACACTGTGTGATGAGCTGGAGATCCGAGAACTATTAAATAGCTATCAGGTGCCGACGCAGCATATTGTGTGGGCGGCGGTGGCGCTTGGCTATCCGAAGGTGCCAGGGAAACTCTTGGCGAAGAAGGAGAATGTGGTTCATTTTGTGGAATCATGAATTCAAAGTCGAGGATCTGTGGCCAGGCTTGTCTTTTGATAGTAGGTTTGTTATACTGATTGTAATTATTCGACAATGCGAGGATGGAAGTGATCAGATGCACATTCAAGATTATATTGTAGAAGAGAATACAAGTGTTATAGATACTATGAAACAGATTAACGCCGGCGCAAGAGGAATTGCTTTTGTGTGTCAGGGTATGAAGCTATGTGCAGTCGTGACGGACGGTGATATTCGAAGATATATTTTGCAGAACGGTGATCTGGAGCAGCCTGTGTGCAAGATCGCTCATGGTGATCCCATCTATTTAAGGGCTGATCAGGCACAGCAGGCGGGAGAGGTGATGAGGCGCCGCGCTGTCACTGCCGTGCCCATCGTGAATGAAAAGAAAGAAATTATAGAGATTAGGTTTTTGAGGGATGAAATGCGGAATATGGTAGCGGATCATGGGCTGCGGCAGCAAAGAAACCTGCAGATACCGCTTGTGATCATGGCGGGCGGCAAGGGAATGAGACTGCGCCCCTACACCGATATTCTGCCGAAACCGTTGATTCCGGTCGGAGATAAGACGATCACGGAACACATTATGGATCGTTTCGCGGCGTACGGATGTACACAGGTCATGATGGTCGTCAATTACAAGAAGGATTTCATTAAGGCTTATTATGCGGATAACGAGATTCGCAGAGATATTATGTTTGTGGAAGAAAATGAGTATCTTGGAACCGGAGGTGGTCTGCGCCTGTTGACGGATAAGGTAGAGGATACTTTTTTTATGTCCAACTGCGATATTCTGATTGATGCCGATTACGCTGATATTCTGGATTATCATAAAAAAAGCGGCAATATGATCACGATGGTCTGTGCGCAGAAAAATTTTGAGATACCTTATGGAACTGTCACGCTGAACCGGGATCAGCAAATTGTGGAGATGAAGGAGAAGCCGCAGTTTGACTATTATGTGAATACGGGATTTTATATTATAGAGCCTTCTTTTGTGGAACGAATACCGCAAAATACCTTTATCCATATTACGGATGTCATCGAACAATGTATTGCACGGGGAGACAGAGTAGGAAGTTATCTGATTCAGGATGCTGCATGGATGGACATGGGGCAGTTTGATGAGTTGGAGAAGATGAAACAACGATTGGATAATCTGTAGAGTAAATCACGGGAGAAACGAATGAAAATTATTTTTTTCAATCCGGAGAACGCTGTTATACACAATGGCTCTGGACTTTGAAAGGAGCATAGATATAATAATGGGAAAAAAGGTTTTAGTCACAGGAGCGGACGGATTTATCGGAAGCCATTTGACAGAAGAATTGGTTAAGAGGGGCTATGAAGTTAAAGCGTTTGCCTACTATAATTCTTTCAATACATGGGGCTGGCTGGATACACTGTCGGAGGACATTATGAAACATGTGGAGGTTTTCTGTGGTGATATCAGAGATCCTAACGGTGTCAGGACTGCTATGAAGGGAACGGAAGAAGTGTTTCATCTGGCGGCGCTGATCGCCATACCGTTCAGCTACCATTCGCCGGATTCTTATGTGGATACAAATATCAAGGGTACATTGAACGTCCTGCAGGCGGCCAGAGATCTGGATATGTCCAGGGTACTTATTACTTCCACTTCTGAAGTATATGGCACGGCACTTTATGTTCCTATTGACGAGAAACATCCCTATCAGGGGCAGTCTCCTTACTCAGCAACCAAGATCGGGGCGGATCGTCTGGCAGAGAGTTTCTATAGGAGTTTTGATCTGCCTGTTTCGATTGTGAGACCCTTCAACACCTACGGACCCAGACAGTCAGCACGAGCGGTTATTCCGACGATCATCACGCAGTTACTGGCGGGAAAAGAAGAGATAAAGCTCGGTTCGCTGACGCCAACGAGAGATTTTAATTATGTGAAGGATACAGCGGTCGGCTTTATTGCCATTGCTGAGTCGGATAAAACCATCGGAGAAGAAATCAATATTGCTACACAGAGGGAAATCTCTATCGGTGATCTGGCACAGGAGATCATTTCACAGATCAATCCGGGGGCGAAGATCATATGTGATGAGGAGAGACTGCGGCCGGAGAAGAGTGAGGTAAACAGGCTTCTCGGCAGCAATACGAAGATTCAGGAGTTGACGAAATGGAAGATGCAGTATACTTTTGAAGAGGGTATTGCCGAGACAATTGCGTGGATTAGAGATCATATGGATCGATATAAAGTGGATTGCTATAATATGTAAAGATCAGGAAGATTCGTAACTCGGTGGAGACTATGTTGGATGAATAAAGAAAATACTTCCGAACGGAATATTTCGGTATGGAGAAAACTATGAAAATAATTGCAATTATCCCCGCAAGAGGAGGATCGAAAGGAATACCGCGCAAGAATGTGCGGCTGATGAATAACAGGCCGTTGATCGCCTATGCAATCCGAACTGCATTGCGTACAGAGATGATATCAGATGTGCTCGTCAGTACGGACGATGATGAGATCGCGGATATATCTGCTATGTATGGCGCTAAGGTGATTTCCAGGCCGGCACATCTTGCGGGAGACGATGTGACTCTTGATCCGGTCATTCACCATGCCGTGGAATGCTATGAAAAGGACAACGGCGGTGTGGATGTTGTGATTACAATGCAGCCGACATCGCCGTTATTGCGGGCGGAGACATTTGATCAGGCGCTACAGTCTTTTTTTGAAATGAAGGTAGATACGATGATCAGTGCTGTCAACAAGCCACATCTGTCTTGGGGTGAGAAGGATGGAGCTTACTTTCCGCTCTATGAGAAGCGGCTGAACCGGCAGTATCTGCCTAAGCATTTGATGGAGACGGGTGCTTTTGTTATTACGAAGAGGGAGTTCGTTACCGAATATTCCAGACTGGGTAAGAATATCAACTTGTATGAGGTGCCTGATGAAGAGTCGGTGGACATAGATGATTATGCTGACTGGACGATCTGTGAGATGAGGCTGAATCGCAAGAAAATTGTGATCAGGACAGACGGCTATCCCGAGATCGGACTGGGGCATATTTACCGCAGTATTTTGCTTTTTGATAATCTGACGGAGCATGAGGTGTTGATCGTTGTTTCAGAGAAGTCCGGACTGGGGATGGAGAAGCTGGACAAGCGGTTTATCAAGTATAAAGTCGTGAAGGATGATGCCGCATTTGCGGAACTGCTTAAGCAGGAGCACCCGGATGTACTGATCAACGATATTTTGGATACGACAGAAGAGTATATGTACGCTATGAAGCCGTGGGCGGAACGGGTTGTCAATATCGAGGATATGGGGGAGGGTGGTCACCTTGCAAATGCGGTGATCAATGCACTCTATGAGAAGAACGGTTCTGACGAGCAGTATTTTTGGGGACATAGGTATTACTGCCTTCGGGACGAGTTCCTAATTACCGGGCCAAAGGAGTTCTCAGAGGAAGTAAAGCAGGTTTTGATTGTTTTTGGCGGAACCGATCCGGGGAAATATACGGAGAAGGTTCTGAATGTTATTCGTTCCATGCCGGTTGAGCTGCCGATCGTTTATCAGTTTGTGCTGGGGCTTGGATTTAACCGGGATGAGGAGTTTGCGGAAGCGGTCGCGCAGTGTGAACAGGATGTCCGTGTTATTAAAGATGTGAAAGTCATATCGACCTATATGGCAGAGTCGGATATTGCGATCTCTTCGCAGGGAAGAACTATGTATGAGCTTGCAACAATGAAGGTTCCGACTATTATCCTGGCGCAGAATGATCGGGAAACAACACATGAGTTCGGCTACATGAAGAATGGTTTTATTAATCTTGGAAACGGCGGCGAAGTAGAGGAAGATACCTTGCGGGAGACATTGCTTTGGCTTATTCATACACCTCAGATCAGGAAACAGATGAAGGAAAGTATGGCAAAGCTGAATCTGTCAGGCGGGATCAGGAGAGTGAAGCGAATCATACTGGAAAGTAATAAGTAGAATTTTGGCGGCCATACAGACATGTGGTGTGGAGGAGTGCCAGGCGGGAGAGCAAAGAGCAGCAAGGTGCAATGGAAGGAAAAAGAAAGACATGGATGGTCAGGACATGATGAAGATTGCTTCCCGGATATTTCCGATCTGCCGGAGTATAACCGGGAACGGAGTCAGGGAGACATTGAAGATCCTGCAGGAATACAGCAGTGAACTGAAAATTTATGAGGTGCCTTGCGGCACGCAGGTTTTCGACTGGACCATTCCGGATGAGTGGAATATTACGGAAGGATATATCGAGAATGAGGCAGGGGAGAGGATTATTGATTTTGCAGAGAATAACCTGCATGTGGTTGGATATTCCCTGCCGATGGATAAGTGGGTGGATTTAGAGGAGTTGAAGAAGTGTGTTCATACTCTGCCTGAGCAGCCGGAATTGATTCCGTATGTTACATCTTACTATACGCCGAGAACGGGCTTCTGCATGACGCAGACAATGCTTGATGCACTGCCGGAAGGCAGATATCACGCTGTGATCAGAAGCACTATGGATCCGCAGGGAAGTCTGACTTATGGCGAGGTATTGATCCCGGGTACGGAAGAGCCGGAGAAGGAGATTTTTTTCTCATCCTATGTCTGTCACCCATCCATGGCTAATAATGAATGTTCGGGTCCAAGCGTGCTGATTGCACTGGCAGATTATATCCGTAATATGCCAAGCAGACGATACAGTTATCGGCTGATTCTGGTGCCGGAGACGATTGGGGCGATCACTTACCTAAGCAGGAACCTGCCGCAGATGAAGGAGCGGGTCATTGCCGGATTTAACCTGACCTGTGTAGGTGATGATATGCAGTATACGATCGTGCATTCGCGGTATGCGGATACGCTGGCAGACAAGGTATTGACCAATGTGTTAAAGTACAGAGGCAGAGGATATAAAGAGTGTTCTTATCTGGAAAGAGGATCGGATGAAAGGCAATATTGTTTTCCGGGGGTGGATATCCCACTCTGTACCTTTTCCAGAACGAAATTCTATGATTATCCGGAGTACCATACGTCAGGAGATAATCTGGAACTGATCTCGCCGGACGGTTTACAAGGTGCTTATGAAGTGATGACGGAATGCATCGGAATATTAGAATGTAATAGACATTATCGTATTAATTGTCTGTGTGAACCGCAATTGGGCAGGCGCGGACTATATCCCGCGGTGAGTAAGAAAGGGATATATGATGAGGTACGCAAGCTGCAAGACTTTATTCTGTATGCCGACGGTAGGAACGATTTGATTGATATCAGTAACATCATTGAATATCCGGCTGGTAAATTGATCGATATGGTGAAGGTGTTGACAGAACAGGAGATGCTGAGTTATAGATGATAACCCCCAAATTAGGGGCAGGGTTTGCATGGAGACAGAATTGAAGAAAGGAATGGAACGCTTATATGAATAAACCTTATGTGATTGCCGAAATCGGTGTCAACTATTATGATACGGCAAAAGAATTAATTATAACGCCGTTAGAGGCGGCGAAGAAATATATCTTTGAAGCGAAACAGGCGGGGATTGACGCGGTCAAATTCCAGTCCTACAAGGCGGATACTATTGTTTCCAAAAACTCTCCTGCATACTGGGATACGACTAAGGAACCCACTAAGACACAGCATGAACTATTCAAGAAGTTTGACCACTTTAATGCAGAGGAATACGGAGAGCTGTGTAGATACAGTAAGGAAATAGGGATTGAGTTCATGTCTACGCCCTTTGATTATGCGTCGGCGGATTATCTTACAGACATGGTGGATATTTTTAAAATTTCATCTTCTGATCTTACCAATCATCCGTTTCTGCGCTATATTGCAGCGAAAGGTAAACCGGTATTGCTGTCGGTGGGCGCATCCTATCTTTCGGAGGTTGAGGAGGCGGTTCGTGTATTGGAGGAAGCAGGATGTCAGGAGTTATGCCTGATGCACTGTGTCCTTTCTTATCCCTGTAAGAACGAGGATGCAAATCTGAATATTATTAAGACTTTGAAGAGAATATTTCCGGAGTATAAGATCGGTTACAGTGATCATACGCTGCCGGATGAGACGATGACGATTCTTACAACAGCATATTTGTATGGCGCGGAGGTTATCGAGAAGCATTTTACATTGAACAAGACTTTGCAGGGAAATGACCATTACCATGCAGGCGATCCGGCCGATTTCGCAAAAGCAATCCGGAATTTTGAACTAATTACGCAGATCAGCGGACAAGAGAAGAAGGAGGTTCTGCCCTGCGAGCTGATTCCTAGGAGGGAAGCGAGGCGTTCTCTTGTTCTGACAAGGGATATAAAGAAGGGGGAGATAGTCACGGTAGAGGATGTAATAGCAAAGAGACCGGGCACGGGTATTTCTCCAAAAGACATAGAGGTAGTGCTTGGAAGGACTATGCTGTGTGACGCACCCGAAGATACGGTACTTACGTGGGAAATGGTTTAGGGAGGAGTATAAATGATTAATCTTCTGTTGCCGGGGGTAATGGAGAAATTGCTTAACAGGGCGATGATTGATAAGGCGTTGTCTGAGATAGAGGTGGATAACCTTTATATGATCGTGAACGATAAGGATGATCTGAAGTATTATGATGATCTGGGAACCTGTTATTTGAGGGAAGATGTTGCCAGAGGGATTTTCACGGATGAGCAGTTGGAGTTATGGGAATTCATTCCGCTTGAGGATGAGGTTTTTGAGTATATGAATCCCTATGTCGTTGAAATTATAAACCAGCAGAGAAGATTTGAACAGCGCTATGATTTTCAGGTCAGCAGCGCATGGGAGAGCCATTATCGTATATTCATGCGTAATTTGCTCTTTTGGAACAGTATGCTGGAGCGGAAGCAGATTACACATGTCTTTTTTACAAGGATACCTCATGAAGGATATGGATCGATCATCTATCATTTGTGCAAGATGAAGAATATTCCCGTGATGATGGCGTTTGCTTCTTTGATCCCTAACAGGGATTATCCACTAACTGATTATATGACTTCCGACAAGGCCATCAGAGAGGAGTATGAGAGGCTACAGGAAGTGTACAGGGATAAGTCAGCAGAGGATATTGAACTGGAGGGCAATACAAAAGAGGAGTTCGCCAAGTGGACATCTCTTGATCCTGATAAAATGAAACCGGCTTATATGAAGGGTAATAAACTGCGACAGACATTCCGTGCCAGATATGGTGAAACGAACCTGATTCGGGTATGGCGGGGCATTCTGGGTAAAGAGTATGAGAAATATGGTATGGGAATCGGATTTTTGGGTGCTTCTCTTGCGAGGATACCGAAATTGCTGAGCACTGTTCCCGCCACATATAAGCAGTGGATCTATGCGAGACCGTATTGGAAAGAGACGAAGGAAGTCAATGATTTCTATGAGAAGGTATCCGAGTTGCCCAAGCCCGGAGAAAAGTATATCTATTTTGCGCTTCACTATCAACCGGAAGCAACTTCTAATCCTTTGGGTGGCGGAGCCTATACGGATCAGATTTTTCCATTGCAGATATTATGCCGGAGCATTCCGAAAGATATGCATGTGTATGTGAAGGCGCATCCTGCACAACTCGCTTTCTTCGGAGGTATATCTTATTATCAGGATATGCTGAGGATGCCGCAGGTCAGGCTGATGAAGATGGAGTGTTCAACTTATGAGTTGATTAAAAATGCTTTTGCAGTTGCCTCCCTGACGGGAACTGCATGCTGGGAGTCACAGTTCTACGGAGTGTCTGCGATTTTGTTCGGCTATTCTTATAAGAATGCGTCGCCGCTTGCGTATCATGTGCGGACGGTGAAGGAATGCAGGCAGGCGATACAGGATATTCAGGAGCATAAGAAGACAACGACTTTGAAGGATTTGAAACTGTATACCATGGCGGCACATAATCTGTCTTATCATGTCGATGAAAGAGACAGGGTATTTCCGGAATTGATCGTTAAGCTTGTGAAAGATAGCGGAGAATAAATTTTGATGTGTGATGATAGGTATAAAGAATATGTTCATTTGAGGGATATAGTAGACAAACTGGCTATTAATAAGGGCGATACGTTACTGATTTCTTCCGACTTGAAAGGATTGTTGTTCCAATGTTTGGAACATGAAGATGATACTGACCTGAATATATTTCTGGAAAGCCTGATGGAGACAGTGGGAAGCGAAGGAACGATACTTCTTCCGACTTTTAACTGGGATTTTTGCAAAGGTGTCACTTTCGATTATCACCGGACCCCCAGTAGGACAGGTAGCTTAGGAAAGGTGGCATTAAAGAGGAAGGATTATGTCAGGACAAAGCATCCGCTATACTCTTTTGCGGTGTGGGGCAAGGATGCCAAGAGACTATATGAAATGGAGAACAAAGACTCCTTCGGGCAGGATTCGCCTTTCGCTTATCTAAAGGAAGTCCGGGCGAAAAATCTTTTTATAGATGTCAGCTATCAGGACAGCTTTACTTTTGCGCATTATGCGGAAGAATGGGAGGGAAACGTTCCATATCGGTATATAAAGGAATTTACAGCGGGATATATTGATGAACAGGGAAAGGAAGAAATAAGAACCTATTCCATGTTTGTGCGGGATTTAGATAAGAATGTGCATGTTACCCTCAATCCTATGGAGGAAAAGTTTATTGAAGCGAGTGCGGTGAGAACATATGAGATCAACGGAGTGAACTTCCGGCTTCTCAGTCTGGACAAGGCGTACGAGTTGATGAAGGAAGACATTCTTAATAACAGAAGCAGGAATCTGTGTACTTATGATGGACAGGAAACAAATAATGATTAAGAAAGAGGAAATAATGGCAAGAGAGAATATAATTTTATACGGAGCCGGAAGCGGAACATCAAAAGTATTGAGAATAATGCATACACATAAATTAATGCCTGTATGTGTTGCCGATGCTAATCCTGCAAAGTGGGGAAAGAGTATTGAGGGCATACCGATAATATCTCCGGATGCGATTAAAGATTACGATTCCAGGACGATTATTATTGCGTCGTGTTTTTTTGATGATATCTATATAAGATTACAGGAGACACTTGGAGAAGAATTAGAACGATATGATATCAAGGTTGCTCCGTTTTTGTGGTTGATGCTGGTAAATGTAGAGTATGACGATAAATTATTGGCATACAGCAATCAGTTCATACTGCACTATGAACAGGAGTTATATAATATATATGATATAAATGAGGCCATTACAAAGGAAATATTAGATTTTATCGTGAAGACGAGAAAAGAAAAAGATTTTATGTTTAAATCCTATATGCAGAACAAGGGCATGCAGGGTGTGGATGGATATTTCTATCTGAATGAGTTAAATGGAAACGATCATATGACGATTCTTGATCTGGGTGCATATGTGGGGGATACGATTGACGAACTGTATAACTTGTATGGTGATAAGATATGTCGATATTATGCTTATGAACCGGAAGAGTGCAATTACAAGATGTTGTGTGACAATATAAAGAGTAAGTCATATGAAAAGGATGTCATTGCATTCAATAAAGCGCTGGGGGCGAGACGAGAAGATAAGGTTTTTGCTAAGTCTTCCAGTATGTTTGGGGTGACGGATGCTCAAGGGGAAGCAGGAACAATAATAAGAATAGTACCATTAGATGAGGAAAACCTGAATATTGAAGGCCGGCTGGTGATCAAGATGGATGTGGAAGGGCTGGAACTTGATATATTAAAGGGTGGTATGAAATATATCAAAAAATACAAACCGTATATGGCCATATGTGTATATCATCATATTGAAGATATATATACTATTCCCTGCTTTTTAGAAAAAGAGGGTTGTAAATATAGATATATTTTGCGGTCAGGAGTACACACACATTTGGTTGCAATTCCGGAAAATTAGTTAATGAATAGTATTTTGCGGAATTATATCGTTTAGTATACAGCTAGGCATATTTGATGAGAATCCGGTTCAGGAGATGGCTATGTTGCATGAATTAAATAAAGTAAGAGATATCTGGAATAAGTTTCAGTTTATATTGACGGGACAGCAGAAGCGACATGGATTAGTCATTTTGCTTATGACTTTAGTCGGTGCCATTGTTGAGACATTGGGCGTGTCTATTATTATACCTTTCGTACAGGCAATGATGGATCCGGAGGCATTGCTGCAGAATAAGTATCTTAAGCCGCTGGTGGACTTTTTTGATGTTGCGGATTCTACACAGATGGTCTTGATATTGGGAATCGGCATTGCGCTTGTCTATATTTTCAAGAATTTATATTTGACGATTCTCTCCTATTATAGAATCAGATATTCTACAAAGGTGCAGAGGGAATTAAGCGTATTAATGATGAAATCTTATATGAAGAGGGGATATCTCTTTTTCGTGCAAGTAAATACAAGCGAATTACTTCGGGGAATTATGGGGGATGTGAGTGCGGTCTATCAGATGATGCACCATGCGTTTCGTGTAATTGCGGAGATACTTACATCATTTGCGATAATAGTCTTTATTGTGAAAACAGATTTCATGATGGCGGTAAGCGTGATTGTGCTTGCAGTTATTTGTTTTGTCAGTGTTGTTCTGGGATTTCGAAAGCCGATGCAAAGACTTGGTGTGGAATACAGGCTTAGTAACGGAGAAGCACAGAAGCACTCCTTACAAGCGTTTCAAGGGATTAAAGAAGTTATTGTAATGCATAGGCAGCAGTTTTTTGTCAATCGCTATGAGAGAGCCTTTGAGAGACAGCAGAAGGCGCTGATCGGTCAGACTGTTGCTTCCGAAAGTCCGGCATATATTATTGAAGCCGTATGTGTGGCAGGTTTGATCCTTTCAGTCAGTTTTCGTGTCTACAGTGGGACTGACACGACTACGTTCATCCCTCAGTTAGCTGCTTTTGCAGTAGGGGCATTTCGTATTCTTCCTTCTCTGGGCAGGATCAGCAGCAGCGTTAATCAAATTATTTATTTTGTTCCCTCTCTGAATAAGACTTATGAACACCTTAAAGAAGTCAGGGCGGCAGAACAGGCGGTGCAGGAGGATATCCGACTTTTGATACAGCAGGATCAGGAGAGTGGAGTGGTTGTTACGGAGATGGAACAGGGTGGCAGTTATCTTGAAGTTGACAATGTTCGTTGGAAGTATCCCGCGGCAGAGAAGGAGGTTTTAAACGGCATTACACTGCATATTCATAAAGGAAGCTCGGTGGCCCTGATCGGGCATTCCGGTGCAGGCAAGACGACTCTGGCAGATATTATTCTGGGGCTTTACAGACCACAGGAAGGCTGCATCAAGTATAAAGGAGTGGATATTAGGACAATCTCTGAACAGTGGAGTAACAGTGTAGGTTATATTCCGCAGTCAGTCTATCTGACGGATGATACGATACGCAATAATGTAGCATTTGGTGTGGACGAGCCGAATGATGAAATGGTATGGCAGGCATTAGAACAGGCACAGCTTAAAGAGTTTGTGACGGGGCTTCCGGACAGACTTGATACGATTGTGGGTGACAGGGGTGTCAGATTTTCGGGCGGTCAGCGGCAGCGGGTAGCTATTGCAAGAGCCCTGTATTATAATCCTGAGATTTTGATATTGGATGAAGCAACATCGGCACTTGATAATGAGACGGAGACGGCGGTTATGGAAGCTATTGATTCCCTGCAGGGGAATAAAACGCTTATTATTGTAGCGCACAGACTGACGACGATTAGGAATTGTGACGTGATCTATGAGATTGCAGATGGACGGGCTGTGGAGAGGAAAAAGGAAGAAATATTTTAGCACAGAGAGGCGGCAATACGTTCCTTGACATTTATAGGCATGGGAAATAGAATATAGAAATAAGTAAAATGTGCTGATTGTAAGAAATATCGGCATAGGATCGGATAACATATGAAGAAAAGAGTAGCAGATATTGTAAAAGATATTTTAGTGGAGAGTCATATTGCGCATTGCTTTACTCTTACAGGCGGCGGGGCAATGCATTTGAATGATGCATTTGGCAGTGCAGATGATCTGGAATGTGTATATTTTCTGCATGAACAGGGTGCTGCAATAGCAGCAGAGGCCTATGCGCGTGTGCATAACCGAATGCCTGTAGTGTGTGTGACTACCGGACCGGGTGGAACGAATACTCTGACTGGTGTATTGTGCGCATGGCTTGACAATATTCCTATGTTGGTAATATCCGGGCAGGTAAAGACAACAGCTACAATAAAAAGCACAGGATTAAAATTAAGGCAGTTTGGAGAGCAGGAGTATAATATTGTAGATTCGGTCAAGCCCATGACGAAGTATGCGGTTACCGTGACAGACGCTTATAAGATAAAGTATGAACTGCAGAAGGCAATTTATTATGCGAACAGCGGCAGGAGAGGACCCTGCTGGGTTGACATCCCGTTAGATATACAGGGAATGCAGGTTGACGAGGAGCAGATGGAGGAGTTTGTTCCGGACGAAGACACAGAGTTCCTTTATCAGGAGGAAATCTTAAATGTGCTGCGGACAAGCAGACGCCCTGTTATTTTGGCAGGATCGGCGGTCAGGACAGGAGAGGCATATGACGAGTTCCTGGCGTTATGCGATAAGACTGATATTCCGGTGTTGATGGCTAAGAGTATTGCAGATCTGTTACCACTTGGACATGAGAAGAATTATGGTAATTTTGGAATAAATGGTGGTAGAGCGGGTAACTTTATTGTTCAGAATGCGGATGTTTTGCTGGTTCTTGGGTGTAGGTTGTCCTTTGGGCAGATCGGTTTTAATTATAAGGATTTTTCACCGAACTCGATCAAGATTGTTGTAGATGTTGATGAGGAAGAATTAAAGAAAGAGACCGTTAAGATTCATTATCCGGTGAATGCTGATCTGAAGAACTTTATACAGTGGCTGCTTGACCGAAATTTCCAGCCGGATATAGATAGTAAATGGCTTGCATATTGCCGGGAAGTGAGAGAAAGATTCCCAATTTATCAGGCAAGGTATGGGGAAGCGAAAGGCGTCAATGCATACTATTTTGCGCATGTGCTGAAAAAATATATGGATGAGGACGCAATCTGCATTATGGGTAATAGTTGTTCGTCTGTAGCGATAAAGCAGTGTGGTGTTGAGCAGAAAACACAAAGAATGTGGGGAAATGTGAACTGTGGGACTATGGGATATGACATTCCGGCGTCTATTGGAGCGGCTATTGCATCCCGGGGGCAGGTTATCTGTTGTGCCGGTGATGGGAGTTTCCAGATGAATATACAGGAATTGCAGACAATAGTCAGCTATAATCTTCCGATAAAATTATTTGTTTTCAATAATGGGGGATATCGTTCTATTATTCTTTCCCAGTCAAAGAATTTTGGCAGACTGTCAGGTTGTACAAAGGAAACGGGACTTATTTTACCGGATATTAAAAAAATAGCGTTTGCCTATGGATTTCCTTACTTTTCCTGTAATCAAGGAGAAAACCTTCCTGAAGTCATGCAGGCAGTTTTAGGAGAGGATGGGTTTGCAATTTGCGAGATATATGAGGATGAAGAGCAGACGATTGAGCCAAAACTTGGTAATATTGTGCGGGAGGATGGTTCCATTGTTTCACCTCCGATCTCAGATTTGTCTCCGTTGCTAGACAGAGATTTGTATCACAAATATTCAGATTTCAAAACATATACGGAGTTAATTGATGGTTAATAAGAAAGTAATTATAACAGGCGCAACCAGCTTTATTGGAAGAGCATTGATTGAAAAAATTCTTAAAATGCAGCAGTATGAGATAGTTGCAATTGTTTCGTCTGATTCATTGCGTAAAGAGTGTATTCCCATATCAGAGAGGATTCAGATAATAGAATCTGATCTCAAAGATATTGATATGATAGATGGGGTGAATTCTGTGGCAATGATTTATCATATTGGCTGGAGCAGCAGATATGATAATCCTCGATATAACCTGGAAGGCCAGATGCAAAATGTGGATTATTTGGAAAAGGTTATCAACCTGGGGAGAAGGATTGGATGTAGGAAGATTTTGGGTATAGGATCGCAAGCGGAGTGCGGACGGGTGTTGGATCCGATATCGGAATTAACACCGGATCATCCGGAGACTGCGTATGCGATTGCTAAGTGTCGTGCTTATGAAAAGGGAATGGAATTGTGTGGGCGATACGGAATAGATTTTTATTGGCCGCGGCTTCTCAGCGCGTACGGTCCGGGAGATAAGATGCGTACGATGGTCATGTCCTGCCTTGACGCAGCAATATACAAGAAAAAAATTGCGTTTACTAAATGTGAACAGATATGGGATTATGTGTATGTGGGTGATGTGGCGGATGCGTTGCTTGGAATTGCCGATCAGGGTGTTCCGGGTGTTAAATATAGCATCTCATCGGGATATGGGAGAAAACTTGCAGACTATATTTCTGATATTGCGGAAATTGTGAATGCGCCTTTTCTTCTGGATGGAATCGGGAAGAAAGAATATACAGACGGACAGGTTATGTATCTTGTTGGAGACATAAGCCGATTGAAAATGGATACGGGATTTTGTCCGAAGGTTTCTTTTCCGGAGGGAATCCATAAAACGGTAAAATCTGATTTTATAACAATATGAAATGGGGAGATTAGAGGATGACAGAAATTAAGTATGAAAGTCTGCGTCGACTGTGCAGCCAATTTAATAAGGAGACACTGAAACAGGAACTGAGAAAAGAGTATCAGCCATATATAGACCATAGTCAAAATGTTTATATATGGGGGACGGGATTACTTGGAAGATTTACGTATAAACAATTAAAACACTCCGCAATTTTGAGAGAGAGGGGGGGGGTAATTGCATTTATAGATAACAATAAAAATCTTGCGGGAACGTTAATTGATAATGTGCCGGTTATCAATCCCGATATGGTTAACACGAATGACTTGATTATTGTTTGTTCACGGTCTTTCAGGGAAATAGAGAAACAGATAGAAAGAACATTATCTAATCAGTGTTTGTATTGTCAGATTTTGCAGTTTCTGGATGACGGATTGAAAGAATGGAATGGAGATAAAGCACTTCTGGATAGCTTAGGTAATTTGGATGTTTATAGAGAAAATTATAAAAGGATATTTCAGAAATGTGCGGATGAAACTTCAAAAGAAGTGGTGGACTGTATATTGAATTATCGCTTTACAATGAAATCTGCGTGGATACAAAAAGCGTATGACAGAACGAACGAGAACGGGGACGGTGTTGAATATTTTGACTCGGGAGTTGTAGAGCCACAGAATGGAGAGGTGTTTGTTGACTGTGGAGGATATATTGGAGATACTGTTTTGGCTTTTTTGAATTTTACAGGCGGTATATATAAAAAGATATATTATTTTGAGCCGAGCATGGTTTTATATAACAAGGCAAAAGAAAATTTAAAAGACGTACGGGATGTTATTTTTACACCGGCTGGCGTTGGAGAAAAGGCAGGAGTGCTGAGTTTTGCAGGAGCCGGTCAAGATGACTTCGGACATATAGATGAGGATGGAACAGAGAGTGTGGACATTGTCGCGTTGGATGAGATTGTAGCGGATCAGCCCACTTTTATCAAAATGGATATAGAAGGAGCGGAGTTATCTGCATTGAAAGGTGCGGCGGAACTAATTAAGAAAAGCAGACCTAAATTAGCAATCTGTGTTTATCATAAGTCAGAAGATTTGTTTGAGATTTTAGAGTTAATTGATTCATGGCAGCTTAACTATAAGTATTATTTTAGGCACTATACGAAAGGTTTTAGCGGGACGATTTTGTATTGTATCCCGTAAGTGAACAGATAGAGTATGAAAATTGAAGATTTTTTCGATAATAAACAGAAGAATTATATAATTGCTGAGATATCTCAAAATCACGATGGCAGTTTGGGACAGGCTCATGCCTTTATTGATGCGGTAGCAAAATCGGGTGCGGACGCAATTAAGTTTCAGACACATATTGCGGAAGAAGAGAGTACACCTGGCGAGCCTTTTCGGGTGAATTTCAGTTATTGTGACAAGACCAGATATGATTATTGGAAGCGTATGGAGTTCACCTCTGAGCAATGGCAGGGATTATATGATCATGCGGTGGAAATGGGGCTGGATTTTTTGAGTTCACCCTTTTCCGTGGCAGCGTTGAAAATGTTGGATAAGATTGGCGTACCTGCATGGAAATTCGGTTCCGGAGAGGTGTTCAACGATGTACTGTTAAAGCAGGCGCTAGATACGGGGAAACCCATTATACTTTCCACGGGACTGAGCACTTTGGATGATATTGATCAGCAGGTTAGAAGAGTGCAAGCGGCAGGCAATCCTTTACTTTTGATGGAATGCACTACAGCATATCCCTCAAAGCCGGAAGAAATCCCGATAAAACGGATTCATTATTATCAAAAACGTTATCAGAGTCCGATTGGAATTTCGGATCATTCTGCTACAATATATCCTTCCTTGGCGGCAGTTGCACTTGGTGCCAGAGCTATTGAAGTGCACGTGACTATGAGCAGAGAAATGTTTGGACCGGATGTGAAGGCATCGGTGACAATAGACGAGTTGAAGCAAATTGTGGAAGGTGCTGAATTTATCAGCAAAATGTTGGAGGCCCGGAACGATAAAAACGAGTTGTCTGATAGCAAGAAGGCGCTAAGAGCTATGTTTTCAAAAAGTATCTATGCAAAACGTGATTTGAGAGCTGGCGAAATCATAAATGATGACGCCGTAGGGATAAAAAAACCATTTTGCCCGGATGGCATAGCTGTTGCAGATTATGACAAAGTATTAGGCCGGAAAAATTTATTGGATATTTCCAAGGATACTGTGATTAAATGGGAGAATATTGAAAATTAAGAAAAATGAAAACTAATATAATGCGAGACAGTGTAATAGCATGGAAGGATATAGAAGAATGAGAAAAATATGTGTAGTTGTTGCAAGTAGGGCGAATTATGGAAGAGTAAAACCGGTTTTGAAAGCTATAAAGCAGCATGATAAGCTACAGCTTCAATTGATCGTAGGCGCTTCCATGTTATTGGATCGTTATGGAAAAGCTGTAGAGGTAGTAGAGGCAGATGGCTTTAAACCTGATAAGAAAATATACTATATGCTTGAAGGGGAAAGCCTTGCTACACAGGCTAAGTCTACCGCGCTTGGTATTATTGAATTATCAACTGCATTTGAGGAACTTAAACCGGATATTGTCATCACCGTGGCGGATCGCTTTGAGACAATGGCTACGGCTATTGCTGCCAGTTATTTAAATATACCACTGGCACATATCCAAGGGGGAGAGATCACAGGAAACATTGACGAAACAGTGCGGCATGCCATTACAAAACTTGCGCATTATCATTTCCCATCTACGGAACTGAGCCGTCAGCGGCTTATCAAGATGGGAGAAGAGGAATGGAGAATCCTGAACTCGGGTTGCCCGTCGATTGACACGTTGGCTGAACAGGATTTAAGTTTGGACGAAGAATGTAGAAAATATCTCGGAACTGGAGTCGGGAGTAAGATCGACATGCAGAAACCTTACATCCTGATGATTCAGCATCCGGTTACTACAGAGTTGAATGATGGATATGAGCAGGTTATGGAAACTCTGGAGACTTTACAGTATTTTCCCGAGCAGAAACTGGTATTGTGGCCGAATATCGATGCGGGGAGCGACAGGGTTTCCAAGGGACTGCGCGTTTTTCGTGAGCAACATAGAGCTTTGCCGTATCGATACTATAAGAACTTTCCGCCGGAGATATATAATAAACTGTTGGCTAATGCCGCATGTGCAGTAGGTAATTCCAGTTCGTTTATAAGAGAAGCTTCATGGCTGGGAACGCCCACGGTAATCGTGGGCAACAGACAGGAAGGCAGAGAGCATGGGAAAAATGCCATGTATGTAGAGAACAAGGCGGAGGCTATTCGTGAGGCAGTAGAAAAACAGCTTCTGCATGGGAAATATGAATCGGAGCCCATTTTCGGAAATGGAAACGCGGGATGTCTGATTGCGGATTATCTGGCAGACGTGAAATTGGATATTAATAAGAGAATGACATATTAGTTCTAAGAGGATGTTAACGTGGATTATAAAATAATCGGGCAGTGGTTGAAAAATGTAGATTTTACGCAGCTTAAGAAGCTTATCAGTGGAAGAGAGGTCGCTATTTGGGGGGCTTATGCCGGTGGGGGAGAGCTACAGCGAGTACTGGAAAAAGAAAATATTAGGGTAAAATGTTATATTGATGCGCATAAGGAACAGCAATTTTATCAGGGATTTCCGGTTGTTAAGCCACAAATGATGGCAAATGATACAATATTTGTCTTAGTAGCAGTGGTAGGTGTCAGAAAAGAGATAACAGATTGTCTGCACCGTTTTCAGATGCAGGAAAATGTTGATTATATTTATATATCCAAGGATATTCCGCAGATAACAGTTACTAAATGTGGCGGAGCATATAAGGATATTTACGGCAATACAATTGAGTTTGATGATGCGGAGATTAATTGTAGTATTACAATGATTGGGTATAACAATAGAGTGAGGATCGGAAAAGGGATGGAGGCAAAAAAATCTGCGCATATCATTGTAGAGAATGAAGCGAGCGTTGTGATAGGCGATTATGTTAAAATATGTAAAGAGGTGCAATTGGAGGCAATTAATGGAGGAGTCTTGGAAATGGGAAAGAGTAGTGTAATAGCTAAAGGCTCAAGAATAACATCAAGGGGTGCGACCATAAAGCTTGGCGACAGCGTAACGGTAGGAGAGCGCTTCTTATGTTTAAATGGGGAAAATGCTTATGTCGAAATTGGAAATGATAGTATGTTATCTAATGATGTGTCCGTAATAGCTTATGGCGGGCATAGCATTTTCGACTTGGTTCAGAAGATCAATACAGCGCGATTAAATGAAGAGTATGTAAAAATAGGTAATCACGTGTGGATTGGAAAGGGTGCAACAGTATTACATAATGCAGATATTGGTGATGGGTGTATTGTCGGAGCTAATAGTTTAGTGAAATTGCATACAGAGAAGAACTGCATTATCGCAGGAAATCCGGCAAGAGTAATAAAAGAAAATCATACATGGGACAGAAGAATTGACATTTCTTTTGAAGATATGTAGGGGAACATAAAATGCCGTATAGATTAGATAAAGGGAAAACGATAGGAATATATGGATATACTCCAAATGGAATTAGAATAAAGAAATATTTGGAGCAGAATGGATTTAATGATATTGTTTTTATTGATAAATATGTTCAAGGAAAAACAGAAATAAAAATATATTCTGCAGATCAGATTGGGGATATGGCCGAGATGGATATTACAGTTATAATTTCCCTGCAGAATGCGATTGCACATCAAAATATTGCGGAACATATTTTTGCCGCTGGGATTAACAGGGTTATTTTCCTGCCTGCAAGTTTTAGGGGAAAAATAAACCAGATGAACAATATGCGGAAGATCTATAATCTTTTGATTGCCAATTCTTATAGATTTGATGAACCTATCCCATTTTATGACGAGTTATTACCGATATATTCTATTCGAGCTGAGAACGGAATTATTGACCAAAATAATGCAGAAACAACTTTTTGGATGAAAACGCAGAATATATTTGTAAACAATGCAAGACAGCAGGTGGTTACTGAAAATATAAAATATTATGGGCGGAGTTTGGCAGCGGCGGTGCATTATCAAGCACTTTTTGAATATTATGAGAAGGGCATCGATGGGAGAAATTTACGAGAGTATTTGTCTGCCCAAAATTATTTAGATAAACAAGGTGAGTATATAAAGGAAAAAATACTCGACAGATATCAATTGTGGCATATGTACAAGCGGGAATTAAATAGGGGAATGGATTTTTTCATTGCGTCTGCCCCTAAAGTGGTGATGAATGACAGAGGTGGATTAAATATTACAGACGGATTGCACAGATGTATATTTCTGTATCTGCAGAACCTTGCATTTATTCCTGTAAAAATGGATACTGACGAATTTATTGAAAAATATAAGACAACAGCACTTAATGATATTATTGACTTTATGAGGACAAACGAAATTACCCATACAGTGACACCGATTGAACATCCGGCATTTCATGATTTTCCATGTGAAAGGGAGGACGTTGAGCCCTCAGTATTGGGAGCGATTCAAAGCTATATAGGGGTGAATATAATAGAGCAATTAAGTATATTGGATATCAGTGATTACAATTCCTATTTTGCACGTTATATAAGTAAAATGAAGCTACAAAATGATAAAGGAAGAATAGTAGCTGTTGAAACCGAATGGAAGGAATATCAATTTGCAAAATTGCTGAATATATTGCTTGGAATACGTGATGTTGAAGTACAGTATGCGCAGGATTTAGCAGAATTACAAGATGAAGCTTTTGACATGACATTTGTAATGGGAAAATCCAAAGAGTATAAGAAAAGCGACAGGTATTTACAGTTTCTGGATCAAAAAACGAAGCGGGTTTTGTTTTGGGAAACAGAAAGTATTGAAGAGGATGTCGAATTATTGATGCAGAAGTTAAATTTTTCGACTCATGAACTGATAATGCAGTATTGTAATGGTGAGGCGGTAAATAAGGTGATTGCTTTTATTAAGTGAGAAGTTCCGTGGCATCTCATGGTAAGTTTGAATGCAATTTTTACAAAAAGCAGGAGAAGATGAATGATTAATGAACAAGATTTTTTTAGTATTGATGTTCACACCCAGATTATTTTATATGGAGCGGCATCAATAGGCTGTTTGATTTATGAAAAACTATCGAGAGCAAATTACAATGTGATTGCTTTTATAGATAAAAGAGGTAACGAAATTGACAATTTGTATGGACTTCCGGTATATACACTTGATACGGTCGGAAAATTACAGGATGCTGTTGTTATTGTGACTGTTAAAAATGTATTTGAGCATACAAGGATTGCAAATGAATTAATTGATCATGGATTTAGCAAATTGATATTTCGACCGTACAATTGTGTCATTGGAGATGGAGATGAGCAAGAGAGTGTAATTAATCGTGCATATGATTTAGTTATGGAAAATCAGTGCGGAGAAATAAAAATTCCACAATCTTATAGGAAAAGTAGTGCGAAGGTTTCTAATAATGCTATACTTTGTGAAAATGACAACGATATAACCGTGCTGTTACCGATATCACTTATATTTTGTGGTAAAAGAAATATGAATAAAAGTATCGAGTCAGATATGCCGATTCTTTTTCTGATACCTCACATTAAATTTGTAAAATGTGTCTTAGGAATAGAAAAATGCAATACAGATCTATATGTGAGATATTGCGAATCGGCTGCGAATAAGATTGATCAGTTTAGTATTACTGAAGCATGGCGAAAAAATGTGATATACAATAGAAGAGAAGTCTTTGTTAAGATGAATCATTTATACGATGTGAAACCGGATTTCTTTGTAGAGCAAGCGCCATATGTACAATGGAATGAGAAAGGATATTTTAATCTGTGTAGCGGAAAGCATAGAGCGGTTTTTTTAGCGGTAAAGGGAAAGAATTATTTGCCGGTTAAAATGGGAAAAGAAGATTATTGTAAGTGGGTCAATATGGATTCCGTAGCTCGGTTGCAGGAGTATATTGTACAGAATTGCATCAATGAATTGAATGCGCCGATAGAAAATCCGTTCTTTTATGATATAACCTGTAATGATGAACAGTTTCTTTATCGCTTGCTAAAAGTTTCTATTGAAAAAATAGCTGAGTCTATTTATCAGGATGCATATACAAATACGTTGAATGGTAAGACTGTATATTTGGATTTGCATGATTCGGGATTCTTTTGCAGGTATTTTAAACGTTGTGGTTGTATTCCGTATCTGGTTGATGCGGACGATGAAAATACAATATTGATTGATCGGCTGATGAATCTTGATTCACAGAGTAAAGCGGAAAAAGAAGATAGTGTATTTGATTTTGCCATTATACATCAACGCGGTATGGGGGAAGATGTTCACAGAGTAAAGCTTGCTATTATCGTCACATCACTGTGTTGTAAACATGATAACAGTGAATGGATGTTTTCAGGAATATATAGAGGGGAGCAGGTGGGAGTATACCTAATGAAAAATGCTGATTTATGATAATAGAAAATATAGTATATGCGTTGATGAGGAGTTTATTGCCAGAGTTGAAAAAAAATTAAATGTGCAATGTTTGTTTGGCGGTGCGCATAGTACTATGGTTTATGAAATAGCTACACCAATGAGTGACTTGGATTTTTATTTGATTTTTGACCGAGGGAATACTGATCTGAGGGAGTATGTATTCTCTGATTGTGAGACCAATTTTGACGTCAATATGATTGAGATAAATCATATTAATTTTAGTAACAAACAATATTATAAAACTATATGTAAATATCCTTCGATTTTTATGCGTGATAGTCAAGCGAGTATTCCTTTTTCAAACAAACATAGAGCTGATTATACGAGCCAGTTAATTTTTGAAATTCTATATTCGGATTATATTTGGGATTCCGGATATTTGAAAAAGAATATAGACACTTTGTTGTCACAGTTATCCTTTTTGGGGGTTTTAGATTACTATTATTCGCGTGTTTATGGGCATTTGACTAATAATTTGTCAAATAATTTTGTAGGTGCTCGCAATATTTTAATGGCTTTTTTGGGGTATAGTTGTATGAAATGGCTTTTGCTTTATCAGACAATTCCCGTGATGAAGTTTCAAGTAATGTATGAATTATTTTGTCCGAATCAGTTTCGCACCTTTTTGTTTTATGCCTTTCAAAAACAGATAGGGGCAAGTTTTGATTGTGATAATGTGGTAAATGTAGATGTTTTACATGGAAAAGGTACATTTTCCAAAAAAGTGAAGGTTATGCTGGAAAGAAATGATAATTTTAATTCATGGCTAGCTGATGAACTTAGAGTAATAGCAGATGAAATGGGAAGATTGCATGAAAGAAATCAGGATAATAAAATCAATATTGGTCATGCAGCTTTTTGTGCGACATATTTGGGGGATATTAAATAGGCAAACTGTCATAGAGTGTGTGAATAGTTAAGTCATTTTATAAAAGTAAAGGAACAGAAGAGCATGAGAAAAAAAATTAGTATTAATATACCCTGCTATAACGAGGAAAATAATGTAAAGCCAATGGCAGAGGCTGTAAGTAATATTATGAAGACCTTAGATTATGAATATGAAATTATTTTTAGAGATAATTGTTCCACAGATGCGACTAAACAGCGGCTGCGCGAACTGGCAGAGGCAGATTCTCATATTAAGGTTCTTATGCGTAATAGAAACTATGGTACAGGGGGACGTGGGCGGAAGTCGCATTTTCGATATTGTACAGGAGATGCTGTTATTTCCATAGCCTGTGATTTTCAAGAACCACCAGAACTAATACCGGAGTTTATTAAGTATTGGGAACAGGGGTATAAGGTAGTAGGAGGGCAAAAGATTGGCTCAGAAGAAGGAAAATTAAAATATTTTTTACGCCATCTGTACTATAAGATTATTAATGAGTTTTCAGAGGTGCCTCAATATGCGCATATGTCGGGAATTACTTTGTATGACAGAGAAATAATAAATGAAATTATGAAAATCGATGACGACATTGTAATGAGGAATGCGATAGCGGATATGGGATATGAAGTAAAGCTGATACAGTATAAGCAGGAAAAAAGACGTAGTGGAAAGTCCAGTTATAACATATGGCGATATTTGACTTTTGCTTTAAATAGTTTGGTGAATACTTCTACGGGTCCGTTACGACTAATGACAATAGCGGGTTTTTGTATGTCGATTATTAGTTTTATGCTGGGAGTTGTTTATACAATTATGAAGTTTACTGTATGGAATAGATTTCCAATGGGCATAGCCCCTATATTAATAGGAATGCTGTTTTTGGGGTCTGTTCAATTGCTCTTTATGGGAGTGCTGGGTGAATATATAGGAGCTATTCTTCGTAAAGTATCAAAACAGCCGGATGTAATTCTGAGTGAGAAATTGAATATTGATGATGAGAAGATTAACACGTCGGCTGAATATAATAATGATTGATCAAATATAAATTTGTTGAAAAATGGTATGGACATGGAAAATGCGACAAAACGATCTAGACAGGATTATATTTGGAATACGACAGCTGGATTGATTAATGCGGCTGAGGCTGTAATCATGTCGATGATTGTTACCAGAATAACGAATTTATCAGATGCAGGCATGTTGACCATAGCATTTGCAATAGGTAACTTGATGATGACAATAGGCAAATTCGGGGTAAGGAATTATCAGGTGACAGATGTTGAACAGCGATATTCTTTTGCAGTTTATGTAAAAAGTCGTTTGATTACGCTTTTGCTGATGATTATAGCAAGTATGTCGTATTTGGGATATGCCTATGTGATTCTGGGTTATAATTTTTATAAAATCGGAATAATTTTTGCCATATGCATGATATATGCCGTGGAAGCAGCAGAAGATGTGGTTTGGGGGTACTATCAGCGGTTAGGATATCTGGCTGTTGGAGCAAAGATGTTTTGCAGCCGTTGGACGGGCATTTTGGTTTCTTTTGTGATTATACTTTGTATTAGTAGAAATCTGATGATAACATTATTGATATGTCTTGGCGTATCTATACTCGTCTTATGTTTTACAATCGGAAGAACATATAACATATATTGTATGGTGCAGGACCGGAAAGTGCTTCATTCGGTTGGGACGGTGCCCTTTTCGCAAATGAGAGATCTCCTATGGAATGTATTTCCGCTTTTTTGCAGTACTTTTTTTGCCTTTTATGTTAATAATGCACCCAAGTATGCTATTGACGCTGTTATGACAGATGAAGTACAGGCGTGTTACGGTTTTGTGGCAATGCCTGTTTTTGTCATTGGACTTTTAAATGGATTTATTTATCAACCCACGTTAGTATATATGTCGATTGAATGGAACGAGGGGAATTTTGACCAATTATTACATCGAATTAAAAGACAGATTCTGATTATAGCAGGATTGACAGGGGTATGTCTGATAGGGGCATATATTTTGGGAATACCGGTATTGTCTCTTCTTTACAAAACTGATTTACGGCAGTATAAGGCGGAACTCATGCTATTACTTGTCGCAAGCGGATTATTGGCGGCATCAGGCTATCTTGGAGTTGTACTAACGATAATGCGAAACCAGAAAAAAATGATGGTAGCATATGGGGTGATTTCGATCATTGCATTTGTGACGGTAAAGCATATTGTTTCGTTGTATGGAACATTGGGGGCAGTGCTGTCCTATATGATGTTGATGCTGCTTTTGTGTATTGTATATAGTGTAATTTTGAATCGTTGTTTGAAGGGGATAAAATCATGAAGGTAGTTATTCTTGCAGGAGGACAAAGAAGTACAATAAGTAATGAACAAATAGGAATACCGAAACCAATGGCGGAGATAGGGGGCAAACCGCTATTGTGGCATATTATGCAATATTTTGCCTCGTATGGGTTAAATGAATTCATTATTTGCGGCGGATATAAAGTAAATATGATTAAAGAGTACTTTATGGATTATTATATTTACCAGTCCGATATAACGGTTGATCTGCAGACGAATATGATACAAGTTCATAAGAGCCGTACAGAAAATTGGAAAGTAACGGTTGTAGATACCGGAATGTATGCGGCGACAGGACAGCGTGTGGCGCAGATACGGGATTATATTGAAGAGGATGATTTTATAGTTACAGACGGTGATTGCCTATTTGATATCCGGATTGACCGGTTGATAGAAGAGCATGATAAGCAGCATAAGCTGGCAACAATGGTAGTAGCCCGGCCGACAGGCAGAAATAAAGCAGTTATGATAGGAAACGAAGGTCAAGTAGTGCGGAGTGAAGAGGACATTAAAACAAGCCAGGCATGGGCAAATGCCGGAATGTATGTATTGCATAAAAAAGTTTTTGATTTTATTGGCGGTAATTATAGCCTGGAACAGGCGTTGGTTAATAGTTTGACCGAACGGTCACAGTTAGTTACTTATAAACATGGCGGATTCTGGGCGCCCGTTGAAACATATCGGGATCGGGTAGATATGGAAAACCTTTGGAATGCCGGAATAGCACCGTGGGTTAAGACTCAGTAGCAATTTAATTGAAGATATAAAGAAGAAAGAAGAACTATACATGAAAGTAGTCATCTTAGCCGGCGGTAAAGGAAGCCGCATCAGTGAAGAGTCGGTCTTAAAACCGAAACCGATGGTAGAGATCGGGGACAGACCGATTCTCTGGCATATCATGAAAATATATTCCACTTACGGATACAATGATTTCATTATCTGTTGTGGCTATAAAGGGCATATGATCAAGGATTATTTTGTCCACTATTACATGTACCAATCGGATGCTACATTCAGCCTGTTGGATAAATCAAGGGAATATCATAATTCTACGGCCGAACCGTGGAGGGTGACATTGGCGAATACCGGGCTGGAGACTCTGACCGCCGGCCGTATTTTGCAGATACGGGATTATATCGGAAAAGATGAGAGTTTTATGCTGACTTATGGGGATGGTGTGGCGGATGTGGATATTCCGGCGTTGCTTGCTTTCCATAGAGAACACGGCAAAACGGCAACGATCACAACGACACAGCCTGCAGGAAGATTCGGAGCGATTAAGATCAGTGACGACGGTATCATCGAAAACTTTAAAGAGAAGGCCAGAAAAGACCAGTCTTGGGTAAATGCCGGGTTTATGGTGCTGAATAGGGAAATCTTTGATTATCTCGGTGACGGATCCGAGATGTTAGAGTCATCGCCATTTGAGCAACTGGCGCAGGATGGGCAGATGGCAGCATACAGACACACCGGATTCTGGTCACCTATGGATACTGTGCACGACAGAGCATATTTAGAGGACTTATGGAGCGGCGGAGCAGCACCTTGGAAAATCTGGTAAGGAGAAAAACATGAATCAGAAAACAGAACAACAGGCAAAAGAAGAAATATTAAATTTGGTGAAGGACTATTGTGACACTTATCACAATGTGAAGAAATCATATGAGGAAGGGCAGAGGATTCCCTATGCGTCCAGAGTCTACGACAGTGCAGAGCTGGTCAATCTGGTGGACAGTGCGCTGGAATTCTGGTTGACGGCAGGGCGGTATACGGATGAATTTGAAAAGAAGATGGCGGAGTATCTGGGGGTGAAATACTGTTCTCTCGTGAATTCCGGTTCATCGGCAAACCTTCTTGCATTTATGGCGTTGACTTCGCCGTTTCTGGGAGAGCGGGCAATTAAGCGTGGGGATGAGATTATCACCGTAGCGGCAGGATTTCCCACAACGGTGGCGCCTATGATTCAGTACGGCGCAGTGCCGGTGTTCGTGGATGTAACTATCCCGCAGTATAATATTGACGTGACGATGTTAGATGAGGCGTTGTCGGAGAAGACCAAAGCGGTTATGATCGCACATACGCTTGGGAATCCGTTTGACTTGAAAGCAGTCAGTACATTTTGCAAGAAACATAACCTCTGGCTGGTGGAGGACAACTGTGATGCCCTCGGTTCGGAATATACAATAAACGGGACAACGGAACTGACAGGTACGGTCGGTGATATCGGGACTTCCAGCTTCTATCCGCCGCATCATATGACAATGGGTGAGGGCGGTGCAGTATATACGGATAACCAGTTGCTTCATAAGTGCATTCGTTCTTTCAGAGACTGGGGGCGTGACTGCGTCTGCCCGTCTGGAAGGGACAATCTGTGTGGACACCGTTTTGACAGGCAGTATGGTGAACTGCCGCTTGGCTATGACCATAAATATGTGTATTCTCACTTCGGATATAATCTGAAAGCTACGGACATGCAGGCGGCGATCGGCTGTGCACAGCTAGAGAAATTCCCTTCTTTCGTAGAGAGAAGACGGTATAACTTCGACAGGTTAAAGGCGGCGCTTCTGGCGGCGGATGAGACAGAGCACATTACGGATAAGCTGATTCTGCCGGAAGCCTGTGAGGACTCTAATCCAAGCTGGTTCGGATTTATGGTTACTTGCAAAGAAGGTGTAAGCCGTGATAAGGTCGTACCGTATATGGAGGCTCACGGTATCCAGACCAGAATGCTTTTTGCAGGTAATCTGACGAAACACCCGTGTTTCGATGAAATGAGAGCAAAAGGCGAGGGGTATCGGATCGTGGGTGAGCTGACGAACACGGACCGCATTATGGAGGATACGTTCTGGATCGGTGTTTATCCGGGCATGTCGGACGAGATGATCGACTATATGGCGAAGACGCTGATTAGTGCGGTCATGCAGTTATAAAGACTAGGACAGTGATTGTGGAAAGAGTAGGACTATGACACAGTTTGACTTTGGATTGGATTTTTTTAAAGGAAAAAGAGTACTGATCACAGGACATACAGGATTTAAAGGGACATGGATGTGTATAGTATTAGTACATGCAGGAGCACAAGTGACAGGGTATGCATTGGAGCCGCCTACGAACCCGAACGTTTTTAGTCTGAGCGGTGTTGAACAGAAGATTAATTCCATTATGGGAGACGTGAGGGATCTGGAGCATTTGCAGAGCGTGTTTGACAAGGTGAGGCCGGAGGTGGTCATTCATATGGCAGCACAGCCGATTGTGCGGGAATCATATCGCAGCCCTGTTTACACATATGAGGTGAATGTGATGGGGACGGTCAATGTATTGGAGTGCGTTCGCACGCATCCTGATGTACGCTCTTTTGTGAATGTTACAACTGACAAGGTGTACCTTAATAAAGAATGGGAATGGGGATATCGGGAGAATGAAGAATTGAACGGTTATGATCCATATTCCAATTCAAAATCCTGTTCGGAGTTGGTGACAAGCAGTTATAGGAATTCTTATTTTCAACCGCAAGAGTATGATAAGGAGCCGACATCTCGCCCGGCGGCGATTTCTACCGCACGTGCAGGCAATGTGATCGGTGGGGGTGACTTTGCACCCGATAGAATCATTCCGGACTGTGTAAGAGCTGTTTTGGAGAACAGGCAGATTATTGTCAGAAACCCTTATTCTACCAGACCTTATCAGCATGTGTTGGAACCGGTCGCGGTGTATCTGATGCTGGCGGCAAGGCAGTACGAGAATCCTGATTATAGTGGATGTTATAATGTTGGGCCGAATGAAACTGACTGCTATGAGACAGGTGAACTTGTTACGTTGTTTTGCGAGAAATGGAATCAGGCGACAGGTAAACAGGTCACCTGGAAGAACGAATACGATGGCGGGCCCCATGAGGCTAATTTTTTGAAGCTGGACTGTTCTAAGTTAAAAGGGACATTCGGCTGGAGCCCTGTATGGGATGTAGAGCAGGCGATGGAGAAGATTGTAGTGTGGGCGATTGCATATAGCAAGGGTGAGGATGTCGGACGAGTAATGGAAAGTCAGGTGAAGGAATTCTTGTCAGAAACAAACAATTCGTTGCATTAAGGAAGGAGATATGCGCAGATGCAAGGTGATGGAGTGAGACATGAGAACGTGCAGGTAATGAAGGGCGGATGTTTATATCGGAATCTGTGCAGTGTGTTTATAGTTGCGGTGTTGGCGTTGTTCCTTTTTTTGCTACGCTATGATATGCCGCTTTACGGGGATGATGTGAACGGTCTGGTATCAAATAATCCGGATAGCGATTATCTGGACGACCGTATTGTAGAGGGAGAATGTGAACTAAATCTGGATTATTCACTGCATACAACGTGGGTTAAACTCGTCGAATCGTATTTTACGTGGAACGGAAGGGTTATAACTAAACTTGTTATTCCGCTGATCCGAATGATTTTTTCTCTTCCGGATGGAATGAATTGGACGATGCTCAGCCTTTATATTATGCTGCTACAGCTTGTAATGTTATTGTTAGTGGTGAGGATTATTTGTGGCAGTATTAAGGACAGCATGAAAGTACCGGCAGTTATTTTGCTGACAGGGATATTACTCTTCTACATTCCCAGCTATTCGTATGCCTACATGACGAGATTGGTAATGTATACTTTTATCAATATATATGTGATATCAGTGATTTTGTATTTATTATTTTATACAGCAATTCACCGAGTATATATGAAGTCCTCTGATCTGCCAGAAACCAAGACTATTATAGGAATTAATTTGCTTGGGTTTTTGGCAGGGCTTTCTCACGAAGCTTACGGAGTAATCTTTGGGGCGGTTTTGTTGACGCAGTTGACCAGATTCTGGCTGAAAAATTATCGCAAGATATCTGTCCGCTATTTATTTATGTATATCGGTTATATTGTCGGATTCTGTATCTGTTTCTTTGCCCCGGGTAACTTTAACCGCGCACAGCAAAGTCATGAATCTGCGCTTCGCACGGTGCCGTTGGCCAAGAGGCTGCTCAACAGTATCTATATCCATGCTTTTGTGGGTTATAAGATTTGGATTGTTCCGGTTGTTGTATTGCCGGTTCTTATTGTTCTCTTTGCAGTGCTGTTGAGAAAGAAGATTTTATCGGTGAAGGATATTCTGGCGATACTTGTAAATAATTTGGATTGGTTTATGGGATTTATAATGTCTGCAATAACATGGGGACTGGTTGCACGGGTGGTTAGTTATGGTATGCTTGCGGCGAATGTAATGTTAATTATCGGTATTACTAAGTTTTTTCTCGAGCTATGGAGGCTTGTGGCGGATCGTACTATCATGGGGAAAGGGAAGATTGAAAGAGTACAGAATGTGTTGGCAGGACTAAGCGTAGCGATGGTAATCCTTTTGGCTGCAAGCAATTATACAGATATGTCGGCAGTTCATCAAGTTGCGGATGAGTGGCGCGAAAATATTCGGATTGCAAGGAAAGTGGGGATGGAAGAGATTGAAGTTCCTGCCTATCCGAAGGATCTGGATCCACGGTTTTATGATCTGGATGCCATTAATAATCAAAGCAGATACGATAAGGTGGCGTGCCGGGTTGCTTACGGGACACATGTGGTGCTTAAATGAATATGCTGAAACTATCCGTATGGAAAGTTGAGTTGATTATTGAGGTTTGAATGTCAGATATGAAAGAACTGCTGCGGGAGTTGAGTGATATGAATCAATTTACGCAGTTAAGCAGTATCTTACATGGCGGAGAATTCGGGATATAGGGCTTGATTCGGATTATTATAAAGTATAAGGAAGACGTCGGAAAATTCCGGCGTTTTACTATTCTGTGAAAAAATATGTTTCGAGAGCGTGTGAAGTTAATTTTCTGTTTTTATAAAAAATAGATTTACATAACATGACATTGGAAAGCTCATAAAAATGTGCTATGATAAAAAACAGTAGACATAGCATAATAACGATTATAACCTTACACGGATATAAAAGGGAGAGATTTATCATGAGAATTCACAGAGCTCACGAGATGATATACAGATGGATTGCCATAATCTTATGCCTCGCACTGTGCTTGGGAAGTACACCACTTAATGCGTTGGCTAAAGAGACGGGCGTGGGGATAGAAGCGACACAGAATGATATGGCAGCTTTGACCGAAGAAGGCGTGGGCGAATCGAGTGGCAGCACAGGCCAAGGTTATACAGATAATAACGAGGGTGCCGATCATGATGAAGCCAGTGTCGAGGCAGGTCAGACGGATGATATCGGGGACACGGATGACTCTGGTCAGGGGAGTGATGCGGATGCCACGGCTGGTAGTGAGAATGCAGGCGATACCGATCCAAATGACAGCAACGGCGATTCGGGTGACAGCGGCGAAACAGACAAGGACGATCCGAATTACAATGATGGCTCGGATACAGCAGATGACGGGGAGGGTACGGATGAATCCACTGATGGAGTTAACATCGACTCTGTATCAGAGAACGACGTGGATTCAGTTTCAGAGAATGATCTTACATCTGTTTCGGAAAACGATATAGAAGACTCAGCCGCAAAACGGTATGCGCGGATCAAATCCGCGGAAGAGGCCTTCGATCAGCTGCTTACAGAGAAAGATCTGATGGCACTTCTCTATCATACGGACAGCTATGGTGCCCGCAGCAGCGCAGATAAGGACAGTGCTGTTACAGCAACACTTGAAATTGGACAGACACTGTATATTAAGGGAATAAAGATTACGGAGGATGATGTCTGGTATCTCGTGCAGTTCTGGCTGGATGGCGTAGAGGGCATGGGATATGTGCAGAGCTATTATCTGGCTTATTCCGATGAGGACTGGATCGCATGGGAGGAGAAATATCTGCGCCCGATCTTAGAGGGAGAGGATGAGGAATATGGCATTACCGCGTACGGAATGACAGCCTATAGCATGCTTCCGTATGCCGTGGACACTTCGGATATCAATGCGTTTCCGGGGTCCTATCAAGCTGCGCTCAGAAGTTTGAAGAACGAACATCCGAACTGGACTTTCGTCCCCATGAAGACAGGACTTGATTTTAACACATCGGTTTCTAAGGAGATGGGAGCTAAGAGTCTGATTCAGAAGACGACGAGCAACTCTTCCAATGGATGGGTCGGGGAAGCGTGTCCAAGCGAAAGCGGGTGGTATTATGCGACGCAGCCGGCGGTGGCATATCATATGGACCCGCGTAATTTCCTGACGGAAACTTCAATTTTCCAGTTTGAGCAGCTGACGTTCAACGCATCCTATCATACCGAGGAGGCGGTGCAGACTTTTTTAAACGGGACGTTTATGAAGGGAAAACTGGCGGACGATTCGCAGGACCGTACTTATGCTAAGGCCTTCTATGAAATCGGTAAGGGTAGGAAGCTGAGCCCGATCCATCTTGCTTCCCGCGTATATCAGGAGCAGGGTCAGGGCACTTCAGGACTGATTTCCGGCACATACCCGGGATATGAAGGTTATTACAATTTCTTCAACGTGGGCGTCAATGGCGCTTCTACGGCGGAAAAGATCGTCAAAGGATTGACGTATGCAAAGGAGATGGGCTGGAATACACGCTATAAATCCCTTGAAGGCGGTGCGGCTACGATCGGCAATAATTATATTCTGAAATATCAGGATACCATATATCTGGAGAAGTTTAATGTTGATAAGAACAGCCCGTACGGAGTCTATGAGCATCAGTATATGCAGAATATCCAGGCGCCTTCCAGCGAATCTTCCAGCACGAGGAAGATGTATGCGAATGCAGGATCCTTAAACAGTGCCTTTGTTTTCAAGATTCCGGTGTTTGATAACATGCCGGAAGATCAGTACTACCCGACGCTGCGCCTGAGTAGTACGAGTATCACATTGGACAGAAGCAAGGCGGCTGACTGCGAGAGCGGACATCAGTTAAAACTGTATGTGGATGATGTCGAGGTGAATCCATCCGAGGCGGCATGGAAAAGCAACGATACGTCTGTCGTAACAGTACAGGACGGCCTGGTGAAGATAGCGGGCGGCGAGGAATCCGGAAAAGCGGGAGAAGCCGTTATCACGGCAACTTATCAGGAAGTAGAGGTGTCCTGCAAGGTTAAAGTAATCATATCCTTACGGGCAATTATGCTTGATAAAGAGGAGGTTTCCCTGCGTCGTCCCGATACGGTGGTGCAGGATACTACGGGACTTAGTCCGGCGGAGATAGCAGGAAACACGGATCAGGCAGCTTTGCAGGTTTCTTTTGATCCGGCGGATACGACGGCGGATCGAAAGATCACATGGACTTCCAAAAATGCGAAGATTGCCACGGTCAAGGCAGACCCGACAGATGATTCCAAGGCGGTCGTGAGTGCTGTCGGTGCAGGAAAAGTGGAGATCATTGCGAAGGCAGCCAAAGCGGGCGGTCAGACGGCTTCCTGTACGGTATATGTCAGCGCGCCGATTTGCGGGATTACCCTGACGAATCGAAATGCACAGGAGACAGACCCGGCGGATCGGACGACACTGCTTGCGGGGCAGAGTATTAATTTGTCTGCGGAATATTATCCCAAGGACACCACCTCGGATACAAGTGTGGTCTGGAGCACCTCTAATCCGGCTGTTGCCACAGTAGAGAACGGAAAAGTGACGGCGGTGGGCAGCGATCCGAATAAAAACACGGCGGTGATTACGGCGAGAGTGTCGGGGTGTGAGCGCGGTTATACGGCGGAGCATACCGTCATAGTGGAAAACTGTACCGTTACGTTTATGAAGCCGGGCACGAATGGCATGACTGTGCTGGGCGAGCCCCAGCGGGTGCTCTACGGCGGTACATTGTCCGAGGAAACGCTGCGGGCAAGAGAGCAGATGCTTCTTGCGGGAGGATATAATCCGGCAGAAAGTATCTTTATCGGCTGGTACACCGGCGAAAATGGCACAGGGAGCAGGTTCGACGAGACGACCACTGTCTACAGCAAGAATATTGTGCTTTATCCGTATTACGAAGAGCAGGGCAAAGGATTCTATGTGCTGCCCGTCGGGGATCAGATCTATACCGGCAGCGCGATTAAGCCGGTTGTACAGGTGTACGACAGTGTGATTTACGATAATGGGGAGAGAGAGCTGATCGAGCTGGCTCTGAATAGAGATTACACGGTGTCCTATAAGAATAATAAGAATGTCAATCAGGAAGGTAAAGCGGCACCTGCCATTACTGTCAAAGGTAAAGGAAATTATGTCGGTACGCAGCAGGTAACGTTTAATATTATTCCGAAAGCCCTGACCGATACGGACATCACGGCGGATAATATCACAGTTGCTTACAGCGGCAAAGTCATTAAGAGCGTACCGACGGTATATCGAGGCGGAAAGAAGCTGACCAGAAATACGGATTATACGGTAACTTACCCGCTGACGGAGACAGGCGCTTATAAGACGGCCGGTACCTATCCCATTGTGATTCAAGGTAAGGGCGGGTACAGCGGTACGATCACGATTCGTCAGATCATCACGCAGAAAGTACTGATGAGCAAGGTGTCCATAGCGAAGATTCCCAATCAGACTTATCGGAAAGAGTTGGTGGATAAGGAGCAGGGAATCGGCATTAAGCCGGAGCTTAAGGTGACTTTCAAAGATCAGACACTTGTGAAGAGTGTGGATGGCGGCCTGACAGGTGATTACACGGTGACCTATACCAACAATACTGCGATCGGAACCGCCACGGCGACGATCACCGCAGTCGAGGGCAGTGGCTATGCGGGCAGCAAGAGTATTAATTATAAGATTAACGGTACATCTATTGCAAAGGCGAAAGTGGAAGGAATCACCAACAGAGAATATACCGGAAATGAAGAAGATGCCAGACAGCCCTACGGAGCATACACACTGACATTAGAAGATCAGATTCTGACTGAGAGTACGGATAATGGGCTGACTGGTGATTATGTGACAGTCTATGCGAATATCGATAAGGCCGGCACGGCTTCCATCACTTTTAAGGGGATTAATGAGTATACGGGACAGATCAGGAAGACCTATAAAATAACGGCTTATAATATCAGTTCCGATGACGGTGGGCAGAATCCGGCGATTACCATGAAATATTATACACAGGATGAGCCTTACACATTGGATAAGCCGGAACGGCTGAAACAGATTGCAACGCTTTCGGAGATCACGGCGCCTTATGTCAAAGGCGGTACAAAGCCGGTGGTACTTCTGTATTATAACGAAGATGAACTGACGGCGGGCAAGGATTATACGGTCAGGTATAGCAACAATAATGCGGTCACACCCATCGACCCGGCGGAACGCGATGAAAAGAAGCTTCCGAAGATCACGATAACCGGAAAGGGTAATTTTAAAGGTACGATCAGCGGAACTTATACGATTACGGATGGCCGGCTGGATCAGAATAACGGGAAAATTACGATGACTGCCAAGGATATGGTATACAAAGGTAAAAAGAATACATGGAAGAGTTCGGTGGTACTGAAAGACTGTAACGGCAGCAAACTGGCGGCGGGCAAGGATTATGACAGAAATCTGATCTATACCTACGCGGAATCTGTGAGCTGGAACGATGCTGATGGAAATAAGATTGACAGAAGAGAGGGTGATCTGGTAGAGGCGGAAGATATTCCTGCGGCCGGCACCAGGATTCGTGTCATGGCAAAAGGAATGGGGACCTATGCGGGTGAGGCAAGTGAAGGTGAGGAGAGCCCGGCAGCAATTTCAGCCACATATCGTATTGTGGAGGCGGATATCGCTAAGGCGAAAGTGACTGCCAAGGCACAGGTTTACCGGAACGGAAGGGCAATTACACTGACACCGGAGGAGTTGAAGGTAACCATGAGCGGCAATCCGGACGAGCTTGTATGCGGAGTGGATTATGTGATTGATGAAGACACGTACACCAATCATATAAATAAGGGAAAGGCTACCGTGATCATAAGAGGAATCGGCAATTACGGCGGCGAGAAGAAAATCACCTATACGATAGGATCGAAAACTTTGGTATGGTGGAGAAATTTATTGTTGTAGAAAAATAATGTTTTCTTAGAAGAAGGACATGATTTTGCATGCCATGTGTGATATCATAGTATTATAACAAAACAGGAACAAAGAGAATAGCGGAGGAGAGTACATGGAAGTTATGAATATGCAGGAAAACGCAAGATTGGTTTTGGGGTTAAGGGCGGCAGGATGGAGTGAAAAGAAGATCAATGATTTTATTCTTTATATCGAGACAGGAGAGGAACAGTACAAACCGGAACCGGACAAGGCTGAATAAGTCAGTCCAAGGAACGATCAAAAAATAATCTTAAATTTTCCTTAAAAACACAATATCTTGTAGTGTAACCTCTTGCACCATACAATTAGAAATGATACAATAAGCGTAAGTTTGTCGGAAAAGAGACAGGCTTACGCTTTTTGCATTACGAAATTGTAACACAGAAAACGAAGCGGATGGAGAGTATAGTCGCGTTTCGGAAGAGAAAACGTGGTTCACAGTGATATACGGAAAAGGTGGAGGAAAAATGAGAAAACAAAGGGTATTGGCGTTACTGTTGGCATTCAGTCTTGCGGTGAGCACAAACGGAATGACGGTTCTGGCAGCGGGACCGAATCTTTCGGGGGCTTTCGCCGCAGTTGAAGATAATGGAAGCTCGATCGCGGAGGAAGCACCTGACGCGCAGACTTCCGAGGGGGAGGCTGCACCGGACGGCAGTGAGAACGGCGGTCAGACAACAGAGGATGAGGCAAACAACTCTGCGGGTGAAGATCAGAGTGGACAGGAGAATCCGGGAGATGATCAGCAGAACCCGGATGATTCTGCGGGGAATGATCAGAATGGAGAAGAGAATCCGGGCGCATCTACAGGGGATGAGCAGAACGGACAGGAGAATCTGGGAGACATGACAGGAGAAGACCAGAATGACTCTGAAAACCCGAGCGAATCGGAGGAAGAAAATCCAAGCGGTGAAGAAGAACTGGATTCCGATGATACAGAGGAAGCTGGCGAACTGAGAGGAGAAGACGTAGAGACTGCAGAAGAGGAGTTGGATGAGAAAGAGAAAAATCCGGCGGCGGTTCAGAGTCTTGCGCCCAGAATGATGTCCTTTCAGGATGAAGTGGGTATGCGGATCACTTATAACGCTAATGAGCAGTATGTCTATACCGTGGATGAGAACGGCACACTGACGAGTATTACGAAAGCGGATAAAAGCGAGGTAGATGGCAATGTGGTGCTTGATGAGACGCAAGGGATCAAGCGCATCGCATCCGGTGCTTTTACAGGTAATACGGGGATTACATACATTAAGATGCCGACGGGCGTTGTGACGATTGATGCAAATGCTTTCAAGGGATGTACCTCTTTAAAGGGTATGACGATTCCTACGGGCGTAACTGTCATAGAGGAGAGTGCTTTCGAGGGGTGTAGCGCGTTGACGCAGTTTGCGTTGCCTGCGACGATTGAGAGCATTGGTAATCGTGCGTTCTATGGGGATTCGCGGTTATTTATGGTATATATGAAGAGCATTAAGAAGAGTGCGTTGAACAGTATTGGCGATTATGCATTTTACGGCTGTTCCGCGCTGGCAGAGTTTTGTTCCAACATGATCTTCACATTTCCGGAGTCATTGACGAGTATAGGTGAGCATGCATTTGAGGACTGCCGTGCTGTGAAGTCCATTGTTTTCCCTAAAAACATCAGCACGATGGGGGCATATGCATTTGCTTCTTGTAGTGAGTTGAGGGAGGTTACGTTGCCGCAGGCACTCACAGCGATTCCGCGGTACGGATTTGCAGATTGTCGATCCTTAGTGTCGGTGGAAATTTTGAGCGTTAGTAAAACGGAGACGGTTGGCGCCTATGCGTTTAAGGGTTGCTATAATCTTGGCAGTATAGAACTGTGGTATGTGAGTTTGATCGAACAATATGCGTTTGCGGAATGTTCTGGATTGATTCGTGTGAAGCTCAAGTTACCGTATTGTATAATTGAGGAGGGGGCACTTCCTATTGTAAAAACTTTGTATCTGATTGGTCCAGCAGGCGACAAAGTGGAACAATATGCGTTCTACCACGAATATATAACCTTCGTTGACGATGATGCGGTTGCGGAAAAATATTATCAATGTAGTATTCAAGAGCCGCTTTTGGGAACGGGAAAGGGAGGGATAAAATTATCGACGGTGAAACCGGACGGAACTACCACTCCTGATATCAAGGACCCAAACAAAGAAAACGGCGGACAAGGTGTTAAAGAAGGCACGACTATTTATGTTATTCTGGATTATAAGCCCGCGGAGAGTAAGCTGGTTTCTGTCAAGTATAATGGTATAGAGATTATTAAAGACAAAGAATATAATTGGTCATTTATAATGCCTAAGGGCGGTGCGAGAGTTACTGCTGAATTTGAGAATATATCGGGCAGCAGTTCGATTGTCGGTACAAATGTGACGATTGAAATTTCTAATGGATCTGATGGGGGTGATAGGGCAGAACTTAAGGTTGGGCAGACTACAAGACTGTTCTTGCTTGATGGAGATCATAATGTTATTCCGGCATCAAAGATAGACTTTAGTTCGGACAAGCCTGAGATTGCTAAGGTGGACAATGCTACTGGCATAGTTACTGCGATGAAGGAAGGTACCGCACATATTAATATAAAAGTGACTGGTGGCAACGGCGAAATACCCAAGCAGGTAACTATACATGTTTCCAAGACTGAAGTTGAGTCTTTAGAACTGGCAGTGGCTGACAATGACGAGAGGTTTGTTACGATATCCGAGGAGGAAATTGGCGGGCAGACGGTACAGATCGCTTCCTTGGATAGCAGGATTGTCAGTCAGGATGCACGAACCGTTAAGTTAGAGGCATTGGCATATGATGCGGATTTAGAAGACATGTCAGTTGCACTGAAGTGGACCACCAGTGACAGTAGCGTAGCAAGGCTTGCATCTTCTTCTACGGCGAATGCAGTCACTACGAATACAGTGACTATTCCGAAGGGTGCCAATGGCGAGGCGACGATAACAGCATCAGCGACAAACGCAGACAAGAAGACAATATCGCGTAAACTTATTATTCAGGTCATTGATCAGACCCCTCGTCTGTCCACGACTGCAATTACTTTGAATCCAAATAAAGTGGATGGAGCGGTAATACGGGTTATTAGCGCTTATGGCGGGACAATAATCAATCCGGATACCATTGAGCTGGTTGATGCTGGAAATGAGAAGCTGCCTGTGGATGATTTTAAGTGCGAACGTGATAAATTAAGCAGCACGGATACGGTACACTATTATACGATTAATCCAAGATATACCTCAATAGAGGAAAAGGTCTATAACGTGAAAGTTAAGGTGGGAGACAGGGTTATTCCCACGCTACTCAAGATCACCGTGAAATCATCCCTGCCCAACCCCAAGGTTGCATTTGACAAGAAGCAGCCGAAGATTAATCTGTTCTACGCCAATGACGGTACAGAGGTGAAGCCTGTTGTCACTAATCTGGGAAATGAAAAGGTGTCGCGGTATACGTTAGAACCGTTGTCTACGGATCGGGAGAAGGACGACTGGTTATTCACCGAGAACTTCCAGATCGATGAGGAGACCGGAATCATTACACAGAAGGAGGATCAGATGATCCTCACGAAGCAGAATAAACTGATCGCTACCGGAAATCTGGTACTGCACTTTGAGGGATATAAAGAGAGTGCGGTTAAGAAATATAAGATCACGGTTCCGACGCAGACAGTAAAACCGTCTTATAAGTTAGACAGAACCTCGGATACGTATAATTCGTTACCGGCCGCAAGAACAATCAAACTGACGTTGATAGACACAAAGACCAAAGAGCAGGTCAGATTGGATGAAGGTGAAGGCGACTGGACGATTGAGAAGTCTTCCGAGAGTAGGGTAGATGCCGTAAGCAGAGATATCGTTATTAATGATCAGGGTCAGATAGAAATGCATACAGATGACAGTCCCCTTAGCTCGGGCAAGGTGGTTCTGTTACTCAGAAACAGTGAGTGGGCAGAGGGGCAGTCATTTAAGTACACCTATACCGTTAAGGCAACAGGAGCCGATCCGAAGATCAAGCTGAAAACAGCAACAGTTAATTTGAACAGTAACTATACGGGCCAGGAAGAGAAATTCTATCTGATCTCCAATCAGTGTGATACGGAATTGGCCGATAGCCAGGATTTCTACTTCCAGTCAACGGCCAAGAATGAGGATCAAGGGAAGTATCTACATGTAGAATATAAAGATGGTGTGGGAACCGTCTCGGTTGATCCGGATGTCAAGGCGGGATCGTATAAGTTTAAATGTGACTTTGTAGAGGGAATTAATGAAGAACATTATAATGCGGTTACATTGACGGTAAAAGTCGTAAATACACTTCCGAGTATGACGGTAAAGGGGTCCCCCTCGCTGAATCTGTCGGCAGTATCGGGCGGCGAATATACGGAGACTGCAGAGCTTACTCTGAACGTTAAATTGCCGGAGGGTTATGAGATCGATGTAGCAGAAACGTTAGATTCGATTGAGTGTACAACTAAAGGAACGCCCGAGGATATCAAAGAGTGTTTCGATTGGGAAATTGAGGACAATATCCTTTTGATCAAATTAATCAGCAGAGTAAGTCAGCAGAAATATGCATTTACTATGAAGCCTGTGTACTCCGGTGCCAATACATTCCAAGGGAAAGCCGTGAAATTCAACGTGAAGGTCTATAACGGTTCCATCTCCGTGAAGATGTCACCGAAGGGTGTACTGAATCTGGTGGACAGACAGGGAGAGTATACGCTGAAGAACAGCATTGTATATACGCCCTCATTTACAAATCTGAAGGATACGGTGGAAGAGGTGCAGATCTTTGATGCCGATGGCAGAGAGCCGGACCTCGAAGATGATGAGAGCGCGTATTTCCGTGCGGAAGTTCTCGACGGTAAGGTATATGTGGCACCTAGGGACGGCGCTGAACTGGAGAATAAGAAAACATATCCGGTTAGGATGTGGGTCGTACTTGAAAATTATGGTGGTATGTGGGCTGGTATATTGAACATTAAGACTGCGCAGGTACTGCCGAAGGTGACGGCCGATAGAAATGATCTGAACTTATATATGTCCAATAAAGCGTACGAAGCGACCTTTAGAGTTACGCCGAAGGAAGGCAGTGTCGGTAATATTGCGGATGTCGTATTCGGGGAGAAAGATACAAAATCGCAGGATTCTTTCGAAATCAGATGCGGAGAACCGCAGGAGGATGGCTCCATAGATGTGCATGTGAAACTAAAGAACACAGTTTCCTTTGCAGGCGGATCTACCAACAAAATAACGATGTATGCCATGTTTGACGGACAGGGTGTCAACACTGTCGGTCCGGCAATTACAATGAATGTCAAGATCAATAAGTAATTATTGATCTTGACACGGAATGATTTTTACATGCAGTAGTTATAATTTTGATTGTTGCGGTCAGTCATTGTGACTCAGATACCGGATGTATTTCATGAGATCACGGCGCTCTTCCGGTTTTAATTTCTGGATATCATATATTACATCATGCATGGTAACGTTATCCAGATAAGTGTTTTTAAGATTGGTGTTGCCCGGATAACCGGTATCGGTACCCAGAAGATAATCAGTGCTGACCTTATAAAAATTTGCTAAGGCGACAACTGCACAGATCGGTATCTCGCGATGACCGTTTTCGTAATTGGAATATGTTTGTTGCGAGATGCCCAGTTGTGCGGCAACCGTTTTCTGTTTTAAATCGTGATCTTCACGCAAATCTCTTATTATTTCGCGCAGTTCTTTCATAAAAAATCTTTTCCTTCTCTTAACCAGCCAATTTAAGGTTTGTAACAAGTTTACCGAAGATAAATTGTTACGAGCATTATTGCACAACAAAAAGTTGTATAACGGAAAATATACAAAAAGTAATACTGAAATAGAATCTACAATGTATTGTTGTCAATCCGTGGTACAGCTATGCAGAACCAAACGGAAAAGGGTTGATTGCATATTCTGCTAAAATAAGGTAAAATTTGATCATGATGATAAAAGTATCCTTATTGGTAACAACATATAATGTGAAGGATGATCTGGCGGTCACTCTGGCGGGTATTGAGAAGCAGGATTATGGTTCGATAGAGGTGGTAATTGTGGATGGCGGTTCCGGTGACGGGACGCTTGATGTGATCCGCGAATTTGCCGGACGACATTCCGATCGCAGAGATGTGACAGACGATCCGTCTATTACCGTGCAGTGGATCTCAGAGCCGGACAGAGGCTTGTATGATGCCATGAATAAGGCCTGGGGTATGTGTACCGGAGATATTGTAGCGGTGTGCAATGACAGGCTGTGCACGACGGATGCGATCACGAAGCTGGTCCGGGCAATCGGGCAGGGCGGTGAGAAATGCATAGGCGCACATGCGGATTTGGTTTACGTGGAGGGCGAACGTGTTGTCAGAACATGGCATATGGGGGAAGGCAGAATAAGAGACGGTTGGATGCCGGGACACCCCACGCTTTTTTTGAAAAGGGAAATCTACGAGCGTTACGGCAGCTACGATATCAGTTATCGCTGTGCTGCGGATTATGAATTTATGGTTCGTTTTCTCAAGGATGAGAATAACTGTCTGGCGTATGTGCCGGAGGTTCTGATTGCCATGTACTATGGCGGGACGAGTAACGCAGGACTGCGCAATTATCTGGTATCTTTCAAGGAAGGGTATCAGGCGCTTAAGAAAAATGGGGTACGTCATCCGCTTTGGATTACCGTGAGGAGAACGATACGGGTGCTTAGGCAGTTTTGATATATGTTTATATCGCAATAGAGAGGAAAGGTTGCTATAATAAATCAGATAGGTTTATTTGCGAAGAATAGGAAAATTGTATGTATATCAACATTGCTTTTTGTTTTGATCAGAATATTGCGAAACAGGTGCAGGTAACACTGGCATCGTTGCTGGATCATACGAAAACAGCGGATGTGCATTATCATATCTACTGTGTTTGCACGAAAGAGGCGGCATATATAGAACAACGCTTGAAAGAAATTATTGAAACAACAGACAGAAGTACTACTTTGACGATAAAAGCGATAGAGAACCCCTATCAGGGATCATATGAGGTTAGAGAGGTCTCTGCGGGAACTTATCTCAGACTTGCACTCCACAGACTTTTGCCGGAAGTGGACAAGATACTCTATACGGATGTGGATGTTCTCTTTCTGGACAGTCCTGATGAAATATGGCAGTGGCCTATGGAAGGGTATGTGCTGGCGGCTGTCAAGGGGGCTGTTAATTTTTCAGATAAATGGGAGTGGAACAGTGATCGGGATTATTGGAAACATATGGAAAATATGAGGGGAAAATATATAAACGCCGGCGTGACGCTTTTAAATCTTTCCGAGATACGAAAGAGAGATTTGGAGAGGCAGTGGGAGGCGTGGGCACAACAAAAATTGTACTATCAGGACCAGGATATTTTAAATATTACCTGTCAGGATGCGATACGCTATCTGCCACCCAGATATAATCGTTTTGCCTATATGGAAGAGAAAGAGTATGGCAGGTTTGTCAGTGAGGGGATATTGACAGAGCCGGAATGCAGGGAAGCCATAGAACATCCGGCAATCATTCACTATGCCGGAGACAAACCATGGAAACGATATGATACGAACTTGGGATATCTGTGGTGGAATTATGTCAATAGCCGCCCGGAACTGGCAAAGCAGTTTGACGAGGAGAAGGCGAAGAACTATCATGGTCCGACGTTCCTTGAAAGAGGGGCGCGGAAGATGAAAAAAATATTCAGCAGAGAGAAGCTGTGAGTAAAAGGAAGTGCTGTATAAGAACAAAGTAGCAAAACATAATGGTATCACAAGAATAAAGCAGAATCATAAGAACGAAGCAATATAATAAAAGAAAAAATCGTAGGATAAGGAGAACAGGATCATGAAAATTGCAGTTGCTGGAACGGGATATGTTGGGCTGGTAGCGGGCGTATGCTTCGCGGAGAAGGGGCATGATGTTACCTGTGTGGATGTGGATGAGAAGAAAGTACAGATGATGGAGTCCGGAGTTTCTCCCATTTATGAAGAAGGATTAGAAGAGCTGATGCAGAAGAATAATGCCACCGGCAGGCTGCATTACACGACCGATTATCGGAGTGCTTACAGGGATGTGGATGCAATTTTCATCGGTGTGGGAACGCCGGAACAGCCGGACGGTTCCGCTAATTTAAGCTATATTGCAACGGTGTCGAGACAGATCGCGGAATCGGTGGAACGGGATTGTCTTGTGGTCGTTAAATCTACTGTTCCGGTGGGAACCAATGACAAGGTGGAGCAGTTTATCAGAGACTTCCTGACCAGAGACGTTAAGATTGAAGTGGCATCTAATCCGGAATTTCTGGCGCAGGGTTCCGCGGTGCATGATACACTGCATGCAGCAAGGATTATTATCGGAACGGAGAGCAAAGAGGCGGAGGCTATACTGAAGAAGATCTATGAGCCTTTCGAGCTGCCGATCGTATCCGTAGACAGGCGCTCCGCGGAGATGATCAAATATGCCTGCAATGATTTCCTTGCNCTCAAGATTTCTTATATGAATGACATTGCCAATCTGTGCGANCTGGTAGGTGCNGATATCGATGCCGTGGCCAGAGGCATGAGTTACGATGCCAGAATCGGNTCCAGATTNTTAAATGCGGGTGTGGGNTATGGCGGAAGCTGTTTCCCGAAAGATACGAAAGCGTTGAAGTATCTTGCCAGACAGAACGGGTACAAGCTGCGTACCGTGGAGGCGGCGGTAGANGTGAACGCNGAGCAGAAGACAAANCTNTTCCANAAGGCNAGNAACAGAATGATTACTTTTCAGAATTTGAAGGTGGCGGTCTTAGGGTTGGCTTTTAAGGCNGGAACCGACGATCTGCGTGAAGCACCTTCGCTGGATAATGTGCAGCTNCTGCTGGANGGCGGAGCCAATATNTATGCNTATGATCCTGTTGCTGNCGATCATTTNCGGGCAANATATCCGGAGGGNGAGAANGGAAAGGGTACGATTCAATATGTATCCNNACCGGAAGAAGCGTTGAAAGATGCCAATATNTGTTTTATTTTTACGGAATGGGAAGANATCANANCNATTGCACCGGAGACTTTCAAAGANNTGATGCANATTCCGCTNGTGTATGACGGACGTAACCTNTATAATNTGGAGAAAATGAAAAATGCGGGTGTAGAGTATTACAGCATCGGGCGATNACAGTGCTTATGTNTATAGCTTANCTGNATATACATTTGGGAATGGAGGAGNNATGAATTCCTTAGANATCANCAAAACNTANTTAGTGACCGGCGGAGCCGGCTTTATNGGNTTNCATTTATCCAATAGTCTTTTGNNTAAAGGGGCNAGGGTGATTGGATTTGACAATCTNAATGATTATTATGACGTGCAGCTCAAGAAAGACAGGCTGNCGATTNTNCGGCAGNATGAGAACTATACCTTTATCAAAGGAGANTTGAGTGATAAGGGGGATGTGTTTCGCCTGTTTCAGGAATACGCGCCGCANGTGGTGGTCAATCTGGGAGCGCAGGCCGGCGTGCGCTACAGCATAGATAATCCGGATGCCTATATGCAGTCCAACATGATGGGGTTTTTCCANATTCTGGAAGGNTGTCGGTATTTTCCGGTNGAGCATCTTGTCTATGCNTCTTCCAGTTCCGTNTACGGCGGNAATGAGAAGGTTCCCTTTTCCACGGAAGATAAAGTGGACGGTCCGGTGAGCCTGTATGCNGCNACGAAGAAATCCAATGAACTGATGGCGCANGCNTACAGCAAATTATATCATATCCCGGTGACGGGNCTTCGGTTTTTCACGGTTTATGGNCCTTATGGCAGACCGGATATGGCTTACTACAAATTTACACAGAAGATCATGGCAGGCGAGCCGATCCAGATCTATAATAACGGCGATATGTACAGGGATTTTACCTATGTTGATGATATTGTAAAGGGNGTGGAGAATATCATGNGNAANCCNCCGNCANCGAATGAGCAGGGAGTATGTTACAAGCTCTATAATATCGGCAACAATAAGCCNGAGAANCTGATGGACTATATAGAGACTCTGGAGAAATGTCTNGGNAAAACNGCNGTGAANGAGTATCTCCCTATGCAGCCGGGAGACGTATATCAGACCTATGCCGATGTCACCGATCTGATGAGAGATTATGATTTTAAACCGGACACCTCGATCGAAGAGGGGCTTGGCAAGTTTGTAGAATGGTACNGGGAGTATTATAAAGATTGATATACAGAGNGGCAAGATGAAGTANCATGGGGAAAGAGACGGAAGGAATGCAGGAGATGCAAAAGGATGGAANAAAGNAGAGACNGATACCGNTCTTGTATCTTGTCGTTCCCTGCTATAACGAGGAGGAAGTGNTNGAGAAATCGGCNCAGGTACTGGGGGATAAGATACGNCGNCTGACACGGNCAGGACAGATTGCGGCAGGCAGNAAGGTCATGTTTGTCAATGACGGGAGNANAGACGATACGCTGCGCCTTCTGCANCNGATTGCGTCACAGGATACANTGTTNTCGGTAATCAGNTTAGCGGGCAATTACGGGCANCAGAGNGCGATNCTGGCAGGTATGATGACNGCGAGGCGATATGCGGATGCNGTAGTGACCATTGACGCGGATTTACAGCAGGATATCGAGGCNCTGGATCGNTTTCTGGAAAGNTATATGGCGGGAAGCGAAGTCGTGTANGGTGTGCGCAATGACAGGCGTTCCGACGGTTTTTTTAAGAAAGGTACGGCNACATTATATTATAATCTGNTGCACNTGTTAGGCAGTAAGGTGATTACNAATCANGCGGACTATCGNNTGATGTCCAAAAAGGCACTGGANGCGCTGGCGGAATACAAAGAGACTAACTTATTTCTGCGTGGNNTGATTCCNACCATGGGATTTCCTTCCGATGTGGTCTACTTTGATGTCAAGGCNAGAGAAGCGGGACATTCTAAGTATACACTAAGTAAGATGGTGACNCTGGCNACAGANGGGATCACATCCATGAGNACCAGACCGNTCAGGNTGATCAGTGCATTGGGNTTTATCGTGTTTGTTTTCAGTTTTATTATGAGCATTATCAGCCTNGTGGACTGGGCGANGGGCAATAATGTACCCGGTTATACCACGACNATGATTGTCTCTTTGCTGATCGGCGGNGTGACGCTGCTCTCATTGGGGATNATTGGAGAATATGTGGGTAAGATCTACATGGAGGCAAANCACAGNCCGCGTTATATCATAGANACGTTTGTCTGGAAAGAAGACATTGNGGNTGATGACGCAGNGGAAAGAACCGAATAGGAAAAGAAAGGCATGGTTATAAAATGCTAAAAACAGATATTCATGCGGACGATTANGCACTGACCGNCAATACATCCAANGATATGCTNNCCTGCATGTTNCAGGGNCAGCTTGACAGNATCAGTATTGTGCCGAATATGTCCTGNTTTGATNCATGTATGGAGTTATTCTATCAGGCGATTCCGCAGATGCCTTTTCTGCCGAAGATGTCTGTGCACCTTGATTTTGTGGAGGGACATTGCCTTGCGGGNAAGGNTCAGNCACCGCTGCTTGTTTGTGGCAACAGNGATCTCATGGGACGCTCCTGGGGCGGGTTGTTTNTATTNTCTTATATGCCGTGGAAGCGTCGANCGGNTAAGGNACAGTTGAAGAAAGAGATAAAGGCACAGATNNAGACCGTGCANNCGGCGGTTACCNAAGCTATGNCTATCGCANAGNAGCATGGNATNCNGTGCGGTCAAAANNNGCTGCGGATCGACTCCCATCAACATGCGCATATGATTCCTGTAGTGTGGGAAGCGTTGACAGAGGTGATCACGCAGGAAGGGTATGAGGTGGAATATATCCGCAATTCCAAGGAAATGCTGGGTGCATTCGTGTCGGAGATTTCCCTGTGGAAGACGTATCGGCCAATAAACTTCATCAAGAACAGGCTGTTGTCACTCTATTCTTATAAGGTGGATCGTTATGCGAAGACATATGGTATGGATCAGATGTATCTGTGGGGGCTTATTATGAGCGGATATATGGATTATGACAGAATTGTCAGATTATATCCTAAGATTGCGGCGAAAGCAGCAAAGGACGGGCGGACGCTGGAGATTCTTTTCCATCCCGGGCTGACACTTGCAGGAGAAGTGACAGATGAGATCGGTAAAGAAGCTGCCAGAGATTTCTATCTGCGGCAGGATCGTCATGTGGAGATGGAGGCTGTCGAACAGATGAAAGTGTTTTTGTCACACCATGTATCCTGACGCAGAAGTGGTTACCGAAATCTGTGCAGTTCCGTTACTTCCTCCCAAAGAATATCCGTGAAATATACCGCCCCCTCTTCCGTGAGATGGTCGGCATCGGAGAAATAAATCAGATTGTCATTGAAACGTTCATCATGGGAATAGTCATAATAATTGACACCTGTGTCATTTGCAATTTCTGTAACCGTATCATGAAATTCCTGTAGGAAATCCTGTGATACCAATTCATTATAATATTTAGAAAAGGGCGTTGTGATCAGAACCGGTGTAATCTCATGCTCTTTACAATACTCAATTATGCTGCGCAGTTCCGCGCTCCGATCCGGCATAAAATACTCGTCCTTGTTGTCAAAGTGCCTGCTGTAGCGTTCCTTTGCGGCGCGGGCGAATTCCTCCACGTCGATGCCGTCGTTTGCAGCATGGGCAGTGAGCGCGGTATGCAGATCGGGAAACAGTTTTACGATGTCCTGACCGGCGGACAGGATCGGCATCTTATGGGTTACCAGAGCGATATAAGGATCATAATCCGGAATGTTCTCCGGTGACAGGAAACGGTAGTATCGGACACTCATTGCTTCCGCCTCTGTACTGTTTATCACCTCGTTATTGAAGGAGAAGTAGGAGACGGGGATAAAGAGCACGCTGCTCGTTTCCATGTATTGTCCGAATTCATGCAGGATCGCGAGATCATAATTATAACTCTGGCTTGGGAGGGCAAAGTTCACGCATACGTAACCGCGCTCTTGTATATGACTGTAGTCAAAATCGTAAGCGCCGTGGGAACTGCCGAGGTTGCCGACATGAATTTCGCAGTATTCACGACCGACAGTTTCAAATTTAAGAAGATCTAAATATTTCTGGTCGTCAATCTTCTTATAAGGTTTGTTCAGAGCATAAATTATGAGGACCGCAGCGGCGGGAACCAGGATGCATTTCAGTGCAAAGCGCACTACATCAATCTTGTTGTGTTCTTTCATTTTCGATTCCTTTCCGGAATTTTTTAGCTTTTTCAATTCCTTGAAGTGGACCTCGCAAACGAGCTTGCTCGTTTTGTTGATTTGTGAAGCTTTTTTTAGAATTGAAAATAAATAAATTCGGTTGCTACACCCTTAGGGGCAAACAGGGCGATCACAACGAGGAACAGTACATACACCGGCCAGCGGACAAAACATTTCTGTCCGGAGAGTGCTCGGATAACATCGCCTTTTAAGGAAGCAAGATCGTAGGCGGCGAGTATCGTGACAGACAGGAGCATGCCTATGGCAGCCGCCGGTGAGACTCCCAGACACATGATTCCGGTCTGTAGGTATTGGCGCGGCCTCCCGATATCCCAGAAGAGCCGGGAGATGATCCAGAAGGCATCCTGTATGCTGTTTGCACGGAAGAATATCCATGTAAAACACAAGAGTGCGAAAGTAATGGGAAGCTGCCACCAATGTTTGCGGCGGCTGACTATTACGCCCTTTCTTGTTTTCGGGTAGATCCATGTCTCTATGATCTGTAACAGCCCGTGTATGCCGCCCCACAGGATATAAGTCAGGCTGCTGCCGTGCCAGAAACCGCTCACCAGAAAGGTGATAAGCAGATTCAGGCTTTGCCGCCATTTAGGCACCCGGTTGCCGCCCAGAGGGATGTATACGTAATCACGAAACCATGTGGACAGTGAGATATGCCAGCGGTGCCAGAATTCCTTGATGGAAAAGGAAAAATAGGGACTCTTAAAGTTCGTCATAAGGTCGATGCCAAACAGCTTTGCGCAGCCTATGGCAATGTCGGAATATCCCGAGAAATCGCAGTAGATTTCCACGGCAAACATGACCGTGACAATGATAAAGACAAGCCCAACGTAGGAGACAGCGTTATCGTATACTTTATTGATGACGCCTGCGAAGACATCGGCGATCACCAGTTTTTTGAAATAACCCCACACCATAAGTTTGAGACCGTAAGTCACGTTTTCATACACAAATGGACGTTCTTTTTTGTATTGCGGCAGCAGACTGTCGGCTCTGCCGATGGGGCCTGCCAGAAGCTGTGGGAAGAAAGAAACGAAGAGTGCATAGTAACCGAAATGCCGCTCCGCCGGGATTTTGCCACGATAGACGTCAATCAAATATCCCATGGACTGGAAGAAATAGAAGGAGATACCTGCAGGCAGCAGAATCCGTACAGTAATCGGATGTATGGTAAGACGTCCGGCATTGAACAGCGTATTTAACCGATCTATGACAGGACTCGCAGTTTTATAGAAAAGCAGGACCATCACCAGAGGCACAATGCCGCCCAGGAGAAAAAACCTTTTTCTTGCCGCCGTGGGTGCCTGTTCCAGCAGTGCGGCCAAAACATAGGTCAGGGCTGTCGAGGCAAACAGAAGAAGACCGTAGCCGATATGCAGATTCATATAAAATATATAGCTGGCGGCCAGTAAAAAACACCAGCGGCATTTATGCGGTACCAGGTAGTATAATATAAATACGATAATAATGAATATGCCGAAAGACATAGAATTAAATAACATGATTATCCTCATTCCTGCGCTGTTATGCTGCGCAAATTGACTATAGCAATTTTACTTTATTTACATGAAATATGCAAATTATAAATCTCGCGTTAATTCAAAACAATTATATACACTATGCGCAAAAACAGTTTCTTTCAAACTGCATTTATGATAAAATTTGATTGATCCACATATCCTGTCATGGATGAGCGGGTCGGAAATTCCATGGGACGATCGCCTTCGATCGAGTCTGTGTGTGCGGAAACGGATGTATATATGGGCATTACGTCATTTTATTTTTTATGCTTTTTTGCGATAATCTTAATATTGTACTATGTGGTTCCGAAGAAAATGCAGTGGGGATTACTGCTTGTATGCAGTGTGGCATATTATCTGCTTAGCGGAAACGGGATGTTGATTCTCTATCCCATAGCGTCTGTGACGACATGTTATGCGGGGATTCGCCTGCTGGCATCGCTGCCTGCGGAGGAAGGCGGGCGGCGAAAGAAGGCTCTTGTGATGACTATATTAGTCAATATTGGGATATTGGTTGTGTTGAAGTATGTGAATTTCGGCATCTATACAATAGACGGCATTGCCGCTCTGTTTGGCAGGTCCGGGGAATTAATCAGAAGCGTGAATTTCCTGATTCCGCTTGGTGTGTCTTTCTACACATTTTCCTTATTGGGATATGTGGTTGATGTATATTACGGGATTGCCGAGCCTCAGAAGAATTATCTAAAGCTTATGTTGTACGGCATGTATTTTCCGGTGATCATTTCGGGGCCGATCTTAAAATACAGAGAACACGGTGAGCAGTTTTTTGCACCGCATGTATTTGATTACCGGCGTGTGACAAGAGGACTTCAGCGTATGCTGTGGGGATTCTTTAAGAAGCTGGTGATAGCGGAACGCCTGGGGGTGCTGGTGGATACAGTGTACGGCGGATACGCGGATTATCCGGGTGCGTTTATATGGATTGCCACGGCATGTTATGCGTTCCAGCTCTATACAGACTTCTCGGGCTGCATGGATATCGTAGTCGGGATGTCGGAGAGCTTCGGGATCCTGCTGCCGGAGAACTTCCGGACACCTTTTTTTGCGGGCAGTATTTCGGAATATTGGCGCAGATGGCATATTACGCTGGGCGTGTGGATGAAAGAATATGTGTTTTATCCTGTACTGCGGACGAAATTCTTCACGGGTCTGAACCGCTCCTGGAGAGAGAAGTTCGGTAAGAAGAGAGGCAAGCAGTACACCACCTTCGCGGCAATGTTTATCCTGTGGTTTACGGTGGGAATCTGGCATGGCGGTGACTGGAAGTTTGTAATCGGTTCGGGACTGCTGCATTGGTTCTATATCGTGATGGAAGAGCTGCTTGAGGCTCCCTGTGCACGGTTTATGGACAAGCGGCATATTGATCCGAAGGGCAGAGTGGTCGGTATCGTACGCGTTGTCAGAACTTTCTTCCTCGTATGTATCGGGGATCTGTTCTTCCGTGCGGCATCGGTGGGAGACGCTTTCTCTATGCTGCGCGGTGCGGTTTCTGTCTGGAATCTATCGGTGCTTTGGAACGGTACGCTTACGGAATTGGGATTGGAGCCGATTGAGATGGTAATTACCGGCATCTCGCTGTTTCTTCTGCTTGGTGTGGCAATACTGCAGCAGAAGGGTTCTGTCCGGGACCGGATCGCGGGCAGGGTACTGCCTGTCCGTTGGCTGATCTGGTACGCGCTGTTGTTTAGCGTGATTTTGCTTGGCTGCTACGGCCCGGGGTACAGCGCGGGAGAGTTTATTTATCAGGGATTTTAGAGAAAAAGGGAATAAAACAGATAGTAAAGCGTGAAATAATATGATAGAATGAGACATGCGCCGTAAGGCTGCATAGAGATGTGGATAAACAGGAAAGGTTGCGTAAGATAATGGACAAAATAGCGGTTTTGATTCCGTGTTATAATGAGGAAAAGACGATTGCTAAGGTGGTCAGGGACGCCAAACAGGCACTTCCGGAGGCGGTAGTTTACGTTTATGATAATAATTCCACAGACCGCACTGTGGCGCTTGCCAGAGAGGCCGGCGCGGTGATCAGATATGAGCATATGCAGGGTAAGGGCAATGTGATCCGCCGTATGTTCCGCGAGATTGAGGCGGAGTGTTATATCATGGTGGACGGCGATGATACCTATCCCATGGAGTATGCTGCCAAGATGGCGGACAAGGTACTTAGCAATCATGCGGATATGGTGGTGGGAGACCGGCTTTCCTCCACTTACTTTACGGAGAATAAGAGACCATTTCATAATTTCGGCAACACCATCGTGCGCAACAGCATCAATCAGTTGTTTCACTGTGAGATTAAGGACATCATGACCGGATATCGTGCATTCAGCTACGGATTTGTTAAGACTTTTCCCGTACTGTCCACGGGATTTGAAATTGAGACGGAAATGACGATCCATGCCGTATATAACAATATGCAGATCGAGAATGTGATCGTAGATTACCGCGACAGACCGGAGGGAAGCGAGTCGAAACTCAACACGTTTTCGGACGGTTTCAGGGTATTGCACACGATTATGAAACTGTACAGGGATTATAAACCCATGGAGTTCTTCGGTCTGTGTTCCGCGATTCTCGCGGTGATTGCGGTAGTTCTGTTTATCCCGATTCTGGTCGCATATGTTGAGACCGGACTGGTGCTTCGGTTTCCTACGCTGTTTGTCTGCGGATTCATCGGCTTGGCAGCGGTTCAGTCGTTATTTGCGGGGCTTATACTGTCCAACATGGCACTCAAGAACAGACGTGATTTCGAGTTTCGCCTGACGCTGGTGACGCGCAGGATCAACCGTGCGGAATAATTTCAGCGTGATTCCTTCGACTGAAGCTGATACACTATGTAAGTGGTGTCACCGGCAGTGAACGTATCGGCTTCTTCACAGGCTGCATTATAGGTATGGCGGAAATACATGATTACGGGATGCTCGTCATTGTGAGGTGCATCCCGCAGGATGAAATAGGTATGGTCACTGTCGATCACATCCTGTCCGAAGTCTCCGACACCATGTTGTATTAGTTTTGTTTTTGTGTTTGGGTTTAAAACGACGCCCCAGTTTGTATAGATAAAGTTATTGTAAGTGTCTAATGTCAGATCAAAAGGCGATTCGCAGTAATTCTCCAAAGTGCCGGAATCATAGGTCCATATGTAGAGGTTGTCCGGATGAGCGTGGCAGTAAGCTTTCAGTTCATCCCATGTTTCTTTATGCACATGATAGTCAGCGTCAATATTATTCTTCGTCATGATAAGAGAGGCTGCGCAAAAAAGGAATACGACAGGCAGAATAATGGCATAGCGCTTGGATGTTTCCAGTTTCAGCAGGTTAAATGAAAGCAGTATGCCGAACAGGATCAAATAGTCCGCGGTGATTAACGGCTGGACGATGCGTTTCGGAAAGCGCCCCTGGTACAGAACGTAAACCCAGCTGACTGTGCGGCCCACCAGATAGACAAGATAGACGAAAAGCGCACTGTAATTGCGCCGCAGCAGAGTCAGAAACAAGGCGGCGGATATGAGCAGAAATGCAAGCAGGTTGGCGGGCTGCATTCCGTTCTCATAGAAGAAGGCGGTGATCATGCCGGTCACGACATTTTTCAGGCGCCCTTTCAGATCTGTGCGAGCCAGATAACATTTTCGTGCGATATCATGCATCGATTTCCAGTCGTTTACAGACATGCCGTAACCGATATAGGGAGCGCCGCTTCGCCGGTAGTTGTATTCTTCTTCGGAGATCCCCAGTTCTTGCAGATCCTGTGCGCACTCTTCGTATTCCGGCCATGTATAGAAATCTCCCACACGTTCCCGATAATAATTGATTTGGCGAAAATCCGCCCACTGCGGTTCGGAGTATGCGGCGGTGTTAAGACCGTACAGAAGTCCCATGCCTAACACGAGGATAGACGCAAATCCAAGCAGCTTGAGTGCGATCCTGTCGCAGCCGTTTCGGTAGGCGTTGATCCACTTGGCCAGCCAGAGCATACCTGCCATGGGAAGCATCAGGTAGAAGACATTCTGGCGCATACTGTAGGAGATCCATGCAAAAGCAAAGGTCGGTACATTGCTGATCAGGAAAGAGCCGGTAGAAACAGCGGTGCGCGTTGTGATAAAACAAAAGAGCGCCGTCGCAGCCGCCAGACCGGCAACCGTTGTGTATTGGGCTTCGGAGAGCACATTCAAATCAACAATCAGAAAAAGAATAGTGAGGACTGCGAGGGCAGGCTTAAAGAAAGAATCGGAACTGCCGTGTCGTTCCCATATACGCAGGGTTCGCAGATAGACTACATACAGGCAGGCGATCTGGACACCGTGCAGGAAGAGCCCATACCATGGGATGAAACTGCACAGCATATACAGTCTGGACAGCAGCCATGACAACGGGTACAGGAAAAAGAGCACATGCGCTTCGGGATAGCCAAGATAGGCACCGGAGAGGGTGCTGTACATTCCCCAGTCGTCATTGATGCCGTCTACCGGTTCGATCCATAACAATTCCACAATGTAAAACAGGATCAGGAATACAAGAAAAAAGAGACGTCGTGGCCACAGAGACGTCGTCATAGAGGTATGTATGAATCCCGCAGGCGTGCGCAGATCGGATGAAGCAGGCTCTGAGCCCTGTGTGATGAGCGACATAGGCGGATTCCCTTCTTTCGTAATAATCATAAAATGCATATTTCTTTTTTTTTATTATATACTATAATAGGGGCGGGTTACAAACAGAATTGAAATACAATTCTTAAGAATTATGAAAGGTTTCATTAATAAATAAGAAGAAATGTACCCAAGAAGGCTGAAAAGTGTTATTCTTGTTGTGTGGAAAATTGTATTCCTTGACACACGGACTTATGACAGTAGTATTTATTACATACCGCCGGAGCGTAAGGGGAAAGGCAGGATTAAAATGGACGATAGGAATAAAATAAGAAAAGGAAAACAAAATGGCAGTGCATTGCTGCTGACCGTTCTGATCGGCTTCTGTATTCTGGCAATCATCGAGATTATCTACGGACAGGCTCAGATCAGAATGGAGAGGGAGAGGCTGGCGCTTGAAGAAGAAAATAACCAGACGGTTCAGGAATTGAAAGCGGAGTGGAACCAGTTGAAAGGTACTCCGAGTGTGGGAACCGAGTCTGTAGAGGAGGCAGGCGGGGAGCAGAGCGGTATTGCAGAAGCGGAAAAGACTTTGACGAATATCAATGCAGATACAAATGTACAGGATCAGGCTTCGGAATCCGTTAATTTACCGCAGACTGCAACCGTACCGACAGAGGATGAGCACCAGTATGACATGCAGATCGTCTTCCTGGGTGACAGTATCATAGACAGCGACCGCGAGAACGGCGGCGTGGCGTCCTTAATCTCCGGAGCATGCAACGCTAAGGTATACAATATGGCGATGGGCGGCACAACCGCGGCGCTGATGCCGGGTGAGGATGGTGATTTCGCGACATGGATTTCCAGAAGCCTTATGGGCGTGGTGAATGCGATTCTCGGCAATGTCGATGGGAGTTTCTTAGACGGTTACCGGGCAGGAGAGATCCTGAAAGAGTGCGACTTTAGTAAGACAGATTATTTTGTCATTGAGTATGGGATCAACGATTTCCTGACGGGAAAGATCTATCAGAGCAAGTATCTGGAAGACGGCGGAGAATTGGCGGTAGACGATCTGCACACTTACTCGGGGGCGCTGTCAGCGGCGGTTGAACAGCTTCATACGGCCTTTCCGGATGCGGGCATTTTAATCATTGCCCCACATTACTGTCAGTTCTATAACGGAGAGACGTTTATCGGCGATGCGTACAGTCTGAATTACGGGTATGGCACATTGGTGGAATTCTCCAGAGTGGCCGGGTATGTGGCGGAACAGCATAAGGAGGATCATGTATTCTTCTATAATGCCATGGAAGAGAGCGGTATTGACGCATATACTGCGGATAAATATCTGCAAGACGGCGTGCACCTGACGGCGGAAGGACGTGTTGCTTATGCGGAATATGCCAGCCGCCTGATCAAGGCGGACTTCTATCCGGAGGAGTGACGTATAATCCGGTTATAACAGTATTATCATGTGAAACAAAAGGCTTATCGACATCGATAAGCCTTTATTGCCGTAAGTGGGCTATATATGTTATGATGGATAAACAGCGGGCAAGTACGGCTAAAGAGGAAGGAGACATTACATGAAAGAATTAGAGTATCCTTTTGACAGTGAATATATTCTGAAAAAATCGAAGAAGATCAAGCGTGAGTTATCGGAACAGAATAGACAGACTGCTTTGTTACAAAAGAAGATCGCAGTGCTAGGCGGCAGTACGACTCATGATATTATCAGGACGCTGGAACTTTTCCTGCTGAATCAGGGCATTGAGCCGGTGTTCTACGAGTCGGAATATGCGCAGTATTGGCAGGACGTGATGTTTGATAATCCGCAGCTTACTGATTTTGCACCGGATCTGATCTATATCCATACGTCAGGCCGTAACATTGCGGCATATCCCACAGTGCAGGATACAGCGGAGCAGATCGATGCGCTGCTAAACGAACAGTATGAACATTTCAGAGTCATGTGGGACAAGATTGCGAAACAGTATCATTGTCCCGTGATTCAGAATAATTTCGAGTATCCTTTTTATCGAATATTAGGGAATCAGGAAGCGGTGTATCTGCAGGGGCGGATCAGCTTCCTGAACAGATTAAATGAGAGATTTTATCAGTATGCCAGAGAGCATGAGAGCTTCTACATCAATGATATCAATTATGCGGCGGCTTCGTACGGTCTGGACAAGTGGTCGGATCCCTTCTACTGGCATATGTACAAGTACGCTATGTGCATGCAGGCGATTCCGGAGTTTGCCCACAATCTGGCGAATATTATGAAAGCGGTTTTCGGAAAGAATAAGAAATCTCTGGTGCTGGACTTGGACAACACCCTCTGGGGCGGTGTTGTGGGGGACGATGGCGTGGAGAACTTAGAGATCGGACAGGAGACCTCGATGGGACAGGTCTACTCGGAATTTCAAAGCTATGTTAAGGCCCAGAAAGATATCGGTGTGATGCTCAATGTTAATTCCAAAAATGATTATGATAATGCCATAGCCGGATTAAATCATCCGGACGATGTCCTGAAACCGGATGATTTCATTCTGATTAAGGCGAACTGGGAACCCAAGAGCAAGAACATCGCTGAGATTGCCGGGGAACTGAATATTCTGCCTGACAGTCTTGTATTCGTGGATGATAATCCGGCGGAACGGGAGATCGTGGGAACACAGGTCACAGGAGTGTCGGTTCCGGACATCGGCACGCCGGAGCAATATATCCGGGTACTGGATCATTCCGGATTTTTTGAGGTAACAAGCCTGTCGGAGGATGACAGGAAGCGAAACGAGATGTATAAGGCGAATATCGAGAGGAAACACCAGCAGGAAAGTTTCGGGGATTACAGGGAATATCTGTTGTCGTTAGAGATGAAAGGAACGATCAGAGCCTTCGAGCCGATCTATATGGCGAGGATTGCCCAGCTTACCAACAAGAGTAACCAGTTCAATCTGACCACAAGAAGATATACTCAGAGTGATGTGGAGCAGTTTGCGGCGGAGGAGGCTTATATCACACGATACGGCAAACTGGAAGATAAATTCGGTGACAATGGTGTCGTTTCTGTGGTGATCGGCAGGAAGGGAAGTATGGAGGATGTAGATGTCTATCAGCGCGGGGAGCGGATCAGCGGGTCTGAAAGAACATCCTGTGACGTGCTTCATATAGAGCTATGGCTTATGAGCTGTCGTGTGCTGAAGCGTGACATGGAGTATGCCATGATGGACAGTATGGTATCGGCGTGTCAGGCGTGCGGCATCAGAACGGTCATGGGATATTATTATCCCACGGCCAAGAATGCTATGGTGAAGGATTTCTACGGACTCATGGGATTTGAGAAGATTCACGAGACAGAGGATGGCGTGTGTACATGGCGGTTTGATATTACTGAGGATTATAAGCCGAAGAATACGGTAATCGAATGTGAAGGGTAGTGGTATTGTTTCGTTCATGCTATGCACTTCCTGCATGGTGTCGGAGTCGGACTTGCCAAATTGTGTAAAACCTATTATAGTGATAGTAATTGTGACCAGCCGATGAAATGCGCATGCAGCTGTGAAGCCGGGAGGAAATGACGGATGCGCATATGTGCGGGCGGATTAAGAGAGAATGGAGAGATAGCTATATGAGTAAAGAAGAAGTATTTGTAAAATTAAACGAAGTGTTTCGTGATGTGTTTGACGATGAGAGTATCACGGTGACAGAGACAACGACGGCGGATGATATCGAGGAATGGGATTCTTTAGAGCACATCAATCTGTTAGCCGCCGTAGAGCAGGAATTCGGTATGAAGTTTAACATGGGACAGGTGGTGTCCATGAAGAATGTAGGCGAGATGGCGGATATCATTCTTAGTCAGAACGGATGAATTGGCAGCTGCAGACACGGTGCAGCTAATACCTGAAGCGGGTTAATCAGGAGCGCATTAATTCGATCATTCCGATCAAGGCATTTGTTAAGAATACGACATCCCTACCCTGAAGGGCAGGGGCGGGCGTAGGCACATCGATGGAAATGAAGCCGTTTTCCTGTAGCTCCTGATAATCCTGATCAAAATTATTTGTTTCGTAACAGATGTGATAGGGGCAGTTTTTATATTTTTTCATCAGTCCGGAGACAATGGAATCTTCTGTAGTCGGAGAAACTAATTCTATGCAGTAACCGTCCTTTGTCATAAAACAGATATTTACTTTACGAATGTCATCATACACGATATTTTGTGCAAGCTGATACCCTAAGGCCTCGAAGGTCTGGGTGGCAGCTTCTATTTTTTTTACAAGATATCCGATGTGGTGTATTTTTAAATTTGACATGAAACGGCTCCTTATTGATAAATAGGTTAAGATTGTGTATACTGAAACATAGTGTGAATTACATTTACTTATGGTATATTCTGCGGGAAATTAATTTTATTATAATGGGACTGATTGCTTTTGGCAAGCGGTGGAAGGGTTTATGTTCAGACATAGTCAATATCCGGCACGGATAATCTTTGAACGGTAATGAAAAACTTTCGGATACGGAGAATACCGATGGATGATAAGAAATTAAGAAACATTACATGGATCAGTATCCTTTTCTTTTGTATTCTGTTGCTGCCTATTCTGTACCTTACAGGCATGAATCGGGCAACCGGTGATGATTATGGATATGGTATCTATACCAGAGCAGCATGGATGGGAACTCATTCTGTGGTGGAAGTGATTAAGGCGATGTGCGGTACGGTCAAAGGTTTCTATGGAGGATGGCAGGGAACATGGTTCAGTATTGCCGTATTTTCTCTCCAGCCCGAAGTGTTTCATGACGGGGCGTATGTGATCGTGGCGATTTTGATGCTGTTTTTGTGGATCGGCAGCACATTTTACCTGTTTCGACAGATTCTGTGCAGGTGCATGGGATTGCATCGTTGGAGCTTGATTTTGATTACGGTATGGTTTCTGATCATTAGTATAGAATTTATTCCGAGCTCCAGATCTTCGATTTACTGGTTTAACGGCTGCGCACATTATATGCTTCCTTTTGCCATGTGTCAGATGGTGGCAGCATGGCTGCTTCGATATTGCAGGGAATATAAGAAGAGCACATTTGCGGGAATTTTTATTTTTATGACGCTGTTAGGCGGTTCCAATTATCAGGCAGCGCTTCTCGCGTTAATCTTGGCTTTCTATGCGTGTGTTTCCGTGTGGTTCTTAATGAAAGATAAGCGGATCTTCCGATTATGCATTCCTATAGCGGCAGAACTTATTGGGCTTGCAGTGAGCATGATGTCACCGGGCAATAGTGTGCGTGCGGGAGAAGAATTTGGCTTCTCTGTTATGAAATGTATCAGGACCGTTGTATATTCATTTTACTATGCGATCAGGGATATAGGTGTTTACGGAAAAGAAAGACCGTTAGCGCTGGTAGGACTGATATTTTTATTGCTGCTCTTTATTGTGGTGCTTTATCTGCAAAAGGAGGATCTGCACATTCGGTATCAGGGCTGGATCGTTCTTATGCTTTTCTGCATGTACAGTGCGATGCAGGCTCCGGAGATCTATGCCGGAGTGCCGGTTTCGGGCGGTGTGCCAAACACAAATTATCAGGTATTTCTGCTTACTGCTTCGGGAATATTGCTGTTAGTGGCCGACAAGGCAGTCCGCAGGATGAAACAGAAGTGGGAAGGGCGGACGGCATTAAGAGCATTTGGATGTTTAATCGTGGCCGGGCTTTTGTTGTGTGCAGTGATGACACTGTGGAACCGAAGCAATATCAAAAGCTGTACCTCTTATGTTGCACTGACCTATATTACCAGTGGACAGGCGGCAGATTATAAGCAGCAGATGGATCTGCAAACGCGGATTATGGAAGGGAACGGATCGGATGTAGTGGTTCCCGGAATCAATGATGTACAGGGACCGCTGATGCATATGCCAGTTACTGATAATAAAGATGCCTATACTAATCAAGTGACAGGCAGATTTTATGGAAAGCACAGCGTAATTGCGATTGAGCGTCCGAAATGGATAGAACTGTACGGAGATCAATATGATAATTGAGTGTATATAGGAATGACAGACGGCAGGAAGGGCACGGGAATCGAGATGAGTGGGTTAAAGAAATTATATACGAGGTATAAAGACTTCATCATGGAAGTCATACATTTTGGCATGGTGGGCGTGATCAACACGCTGATGGGCTGGATTATCATGGCGGTGCTCTATAATCTGATTCATATGAATTACTGGCTGTCCAGCGGGATATCCTATTTTGTCGGAAGTGTATTCTCCTATCACGCCAACGGGAAGTTGACCTTCAAGGTGGAAGATAAAGATAAATGGCTGCCGTGGCGGTTTGCGTTCAATATCGTCGTGTGTTATCTGATTGCCTTCAGCGTAGCACAGCCGCTGGTGACATATCTGTTGTCTATGGGGCAGGGAACATATTCCCAGTCACTGATCGACAATGTTGCCATGATCCTCGGCATGTGCTTCTTTATCGTGATGAATTTCTTCGGACAGAAATTGTTCGTATTTCGGAAGGTGAAGGGGAAGGCGGAACGTCAGAATCCGGAGAGCGGACGGGATGAGTCCGATCGGGTGGATAAACAGCCAGAAACAGACAGAGAGAGTGATGAATGAAGACACAGATGGAGAAAATGGCGAGGCAGAAGTGGTTTATATGGATAACAAAATACTGGTTTCTGTTCCCGATTGCAGGATTTTTGCTGCTGACGGCAGTTGTTTTTTTCGGTTACGGAGAGCGCAGTTATATCGGAGTCCATGACAATATGGATCTCTTTCTTGCCCAGTTTCAGATGTTAAAAAATACGGGAACTTTTTGGAAACACGGTGTTGATGTGCCTTTTTTGGGAGGGGTCAGCCGGGATAATCTTCCGTCGGAGCTGTCTGCTTACAGTCTGCTGTATATGATCTTTCCCACCTATACGGCGTATGTGATCGGTATTCTCGGCAAGATTCTGTTGGGAATGTTTTCTTTCAGGCTGCTTTCGGCGGAGTTGTTTCCGGAGCGATACATGCACTACCGCCCGGTGATCTACATGACGGGATTTGCATACGGCATTATCTGGTTTTTCCCGGCATTCGGATTTGCGTTTGCATCTATTCCGCTGTGTGTGTATCTGCTTGTCAAGATTTACAGACAGCAGGGAATGTGGTGGTATGCAGCATTGTTTGCTTATCCGCTGGTGTCTTACTTCTCCTATCATGGAATTTTTATTCTGGGATACCTTGTGATAGCGGTCATCTGGCTGTCCATACGGGACAGGAGGCCTTCGTGGCGGCTTGCGGCAGCGCTTCCGGTTCTGGCGCTGGGGTATGTGGTGTGCGAGTATCGGCTGTTCGGGCAGATGCTATTCAGCGACGAGGTGACGATACGTTCTTCGATGGTGAACGCCAGTCTGTCGATATCGGAGATTCTGCGGGAGATCGGTACGGTCTGGCGGGAAGGAATATTTCATGCGGATGACATACACGGCAAGGTGGTGCTGCCGGTCTGCATACTATATTTTGTGGTAAACAACGGAATATATCTGTACAGGAAGCAGGCAAAGAAGATTCTGAGAGATCCTTTTAACTTCCTCATGCTTTTTATTCTGTTTAACAGCGTGGTATACGGGCTCTATGATTTCGAGCCTCTCAGGTCGCTGGTGGAGCGGCTGGTTCCCCCGCTGGAGGGGTGGCAGTTTAACAGAACGATTTTCTTTAATCCGTTTCTTTGGTACGGGGCGCTTCTGCTGGTGCTGATCCGGCTGTATGATGCGGGAGTATGGCAGATGTGGCTTGCCAATGTCATTGTCTGCATTGCCGTGCTGGCGGTTATATTGACACCCAACCGGTATAATGATCTGTATCATACATGCTATAACAGAGCTTATGAGCATTTCCACGGCGCGGAAGTAGATGAACTGGATTATGAGCAGTTCTATGCGCAGGAACTTTTTGATGAGATTAAGGAAAAAATCGGCTATCAGGGAGAATGGTCGGCAGCATACGGGTTTCATCCCGCGGTGCTTGAGTATAACGGAATCGCCACACTGGACGGATATTTGGGCTTCTATTCCCAGCAGTATAAAGAGGAGTTTCGAGGGATTATTGCGCCGGCCTTAGAAAGGGTGGAAGCAACCAGAATCTACTATGATGATTGGGGTGCACGGGCGTACCTGTATTCGGGAACAGATTTAAGTATTGTAAATGCAACGAAGATCGTGTATGCTACAGATTATGATATTTATATTGATGCGCAGGCGTTTTGCGCGTTGGGAGGAAGGTATATTTTTTCCAGATTAGAGCTTACCAATGCAGAGGAAGCCGGACTGCGGCTTATGGACAGTTACACGGCGCGGGACGGGAGCTGCACGGTTTATGTATATGAGGCGGCGTGAAGAAAATATATATTGAGAGAAAGGCACGGTAACAAATATGTCGATCAGAGTACACAATTTTGGGGGAATAATTGGATGGAATGCCAGAAAATATCTGCCTAGGTTATCCAGTATGAGCTATCTGAAGCTCCAGTTTATTGTCAGAAGACGGCAGCAGAAGAAGTATATCGAATATTTCTGTTCTCAGAAGGAGATACCCCATCCGATGGTGGTGAATTTGGAGACGGTGAATCGGTGCAACAGTACATGTGAGTTCTGCACTGCCAATATTCATGCGGAGAAACGGCCTTATATGAAGATGGAGGATGAGATGTATTATTCCATCATCGATCAGCTTCACGACTGGAATTATAAGGGACATCTGACGCTCTACGGCAATAATGAACCGTGGCTGGATAAACGGATCGTCGAATTTCATAAGTATGCAAGGGAAAAACTTCCGGATGCGTTTATCTTCATGTCCACCAACGGACTTCTTTTGGATGTGGACAAGGTGAAAACGATCGTACCCTATGTGGATCAGCTTATCATCAATAACTATTGCCTCAATATGAAAATGCATGACAATGTCCAGGTAATCTATGACTATGTTAAGGCTCATCCGGAGGAGTTTAAGGATGTGGATATCCTGATTCAGATACGATATCTGAAAGAAGTGTTGACTAATCGCGCGGGCAGCGCGCCGAATAAACAGGCGAAAAAAAATAAGGTTGTTAAAGAGACATGCCTTATGCCGTATACAGACATGTGGATCATGCCGAACGGCAAACTGGGAATCTGCTGCTGCGATAATTTCGAGGTGACCGATTTGGCGGATCTGCATAAAGTGCCGCTGAAGGACGGTTGGAGCAGCGAACCATACAAGAAGCTTCGTCAGGCGATTCGGGACGGCAGACAGAATTATCCGTTTTGTAAAAGCTGCGATTTCATTGACGCCGGACTGCGTATGGACGCTGTGAATGACGTGTTGAAACATCATGAACGGCTGCACGGCGCGAGACAGTCCGTGTTTAAGAAGTAACAGAAGGAGGCAGTGGGGACAAAGTTTTTTAAGGGGGACCGTCCGGTGATCGGAAGTCGGACGGAGTAAGGTACTATGCGAAAAAGAAGAGTGAACATGCTGGTATGTGCGGGGGTATGCGCTGTGCTGCTGTGCGGCGGTTTAAGCGGATGCGGCAGCGCGGAAGCGGATGACGAAATGAATCAGGAGCGAGATGAAGCGACAGAGAAGACCTTGGAAGAGGCGGCCGATGTGCAGGAAAGCGTGGATAATATGTCAGAGAAGAGCGGCGATTCGGATGGAGAGAGCGAGGCAGGGCAGGAGGATGCCTCTGCGGAAACTTCGATTGATGAACCCGTGTCATTGGAAGGACTGGGCATATCGATTCTGGGAGACAGCATCTCTACTTATGACGGCTGGATTCCGGAGGGATTTAATGTGTTTTATCCTTTTGACGGAGAGTTGACAGACGTGTCACAAACGTGGTGGAAAAGTCTGGTTGAAGAAACGGGAATGGAACTGTGTGCCAATAATTCCAGTTCCGGAAGCACCTGCAGCGGGGACTCGTTAAGCATCGACGATCCGATGTTCGGCTGCAGCGACGGACGGCTCTCCTTTCTGGTGGGAAGTCAGGGAAGGCTTCCGGATGTCATCGTGATCTACATGGGAACGAATGATCTGCTGAAAGGCGTGCCCATCGGAGATAATGATGGGACGAAGCTGGTGGAGGAAGGAGATGTGGAGAACTTCAGCGATGCCTATTGTCTGATGCTGGACAAGCTGGCAAGCTATTATCCGACGGCTCAGATATTCTGCTGCACGCTTACGCCTATCGGTGATTGGGGAACAGATCAACCGTTTGTCATATTTGAGAATCATCTGGGGTTAACGGCGGAGGATTACTCGGATCAGATTCGTGTGATTGCGGACAGCAAGGGCGCGGCGGTAATAGATCTGTATCACTGCGGTATTACGATTGATAATCTGGCAGAGATGACAACGGATGGAGTTCATTTGACACTTGTCGGTATGGAACGTGTGAAAGAGAAAGTATTGGTTGCTTTGCAGGATACTCTATAAGGCGGGTAAAAGAATGGCGTTAGATTTTATTATTGCAGTTTTATATATTGGCATTATTTATGTGGTGGGTCAATGGACGGGAAGCAAATTATTTTTGAGGGGGCAGAATCATAATAGAGACATTGCGCTTCTTTCTTTAATAATAGGTTTTTCTGAAATGACAATTCTGTCAACTTTTTTCTACTTTATGTGCAAAATGCCCGTGGAGGCAATAAGAGCTATATGGCTTATATTAGGCATTGCCGCGGCGGTGGATGTGATCCGGCGGCACAGTATCACTAAATATAGTCTGGCGGCTTTATGTTCTGTGTTGCTCCTGTGGCTATTTATGTTAGTACCCGGATTGATTGGAAAAGATCAGTATTATGTGTATCGCGGAAATGCGACCGACTCGCAGACTTATGTGGAGGAAACGGTAGCGTTATCCATGCATCCGATAGGATGGTATGAGAGCCGGAGTGCAGAAGAAATCGGTTTGGTCAGCGATGTCCTGTTGCGTGGATATCATTGGGCGATCAGTGACAGACCGTCTGCCGGATTGATGATTGCAGTGCTTCGGGGAAATCCTAAAGGAGAGATTTATTGGGTAGTTTATCTGTACAGGATGTTTGTGCAGGCAATGATTATGACTTCACTGCTCTATCTGTTCTGCGTTGTGACGGAAAGGGGAAAGACGATCTCCATAAAGCAGAAAATAATTTGGATGCTGGCATCAGTTTTTTACTGCATCGGTTTTTGGGGACAAATTCAGTATGACATTGATGCGGTATCTCAAACATCTTCCATAGCTGTCTTAACGGCTTTGACGGCGGTTTTTTTTCAGTATGCCATCGACATTACGGATGGAGAAACAAAGAAACCGGAGGATAGAGGGCAATATCTGCTTATGATTTTGCTGGCGGCTGCGGCACTTGCGCTTTATCTGGAAAGTGCGCTGGTACACGGAGCTTTGTATCTGATAATCGGTATATTTTTGCTGGTACATAGAAGAAAGCAATTGGACGGTAAGTGTATAGCGCGGCTGGCAGGAATTCCCGTATTGTCGATGGTGATATTCGTTTTGATGAATTATCGGATTATAAATTTTTTTCGGGGACAAATCACCTCATCTGTCAGTGATGTTCGTCAGACATGGGCAAATTATTTCAATGCATGGTGGCTTGGAAAACACGGTATTGACGAAGGAAGAATTACGGGACCGGTCAGTAAGGTGATAAATCAAATATTATCTCTTTCGGGAATGTATAATGTGACGGTCAATTATGATAGGTACTATGGCGTGACAGCATTAATTCTGACGGGGATTATGATATTGATTGCCGGATTGGTTCTTTTTTGCATTGTGCGTCCGTTTATCACGAAATGGAATGGAGCGGCATGGATTTTATGGGTTATGACTTTAACAGGAATTGTAGCGGTGCTGTTGTTTTGTATATGCGGGAAACCATGGAGCGGCGGAAAATTGTTGTATTATATATCACCATACTGGTACACTTTTTTATGTTTTCCGGTGTTGCAATTGGAAGAATGTCATGGTATTAGCGGGAAACTGGCATTATGCGTAGCAGTGGTACTTCTTTGCTCCAATGCAAAAATAGTGGCAGAACGGGCTTATGATGTGAAAGTTAACTGGGCTTGTATCGGTTATCGGGGCAATTACCCTTCCGATATGATACCGGGGCTAAAATTAATGGCTGTGTTTGAGTTGGACACGCGGGCACTGGAAGGAGTGGACAGCGTTCAAATTCGTGATTTGAGTATAATTTCGGATCATCAATATTATCTTCAATATGTGAAAGTAAAATTGACTTGTGCAGGAATTACGTTTGTTCCGGACAATGATATTAACTACTATCAAAATCCGTTGAAAATTTCTTCAAATAGGATTTTGTCCGGTGATGCGGCTGTTTTAGAGGCGCAACAGAGAGAGGATGGGAGATATGAAATAATTGTACGGTAATCAATAAAGAGCTGAGTAGATATGTATTGATATAAAGAATAATTTTCAGTGGATGGCGTGATTTTGTATTTGGACTGTGGTACAATAGCAGCATAGCGTAACGAAAAAAGTATAAACCGTAAATGGAGAAAGGGCGGTACATGAATACTATGACAGACAAACAGTTAGAGGTTATTATGAATCTTGTAGCCGATAAATTTGAAGGCTGTAAGGACATGGACGAAGTCAAAAAAGCTATTCAGGAAGTTCGCGAGATGGCAAGAAAGGAAAAGGCTGAATAAACCAGTCTGAGGATCGAAAGGGCAGCAGACAGACAAGAGAGCCCGGAGTCGAAACAGTGAATCCTTAATTGGATTGATTGTTTCGGCTCTTTTTTTGCAGTGGGATATCTCGTGGCATCCGGAAGTTATGTGTAAATGTAATTGCACATTTATTTATGAAATTAAACTTTTAGACATGTTTTATGGTTATTATCAGTAGAGTAATGCTTGAAATCACTTTTTAATTGCTTTTACGGTTATTGTATGTAATTCGATATAGGCTATTCTTTAGATACACTCTTTATATTTTAAGAAATACTTAATATTTTGTTGAAGAAAATCCATAGATTCATTCGTTATGATAGGTAGAAAGTTGGTTTTCGCGGACTATTTAGTACGTCCGCGCAGATGCATCTGCGCTGTATATTGGTTACGAGTAGTGTAGAAAGCTGTGAACACAAAATTACGGAGGTCAGGACATGCAGAATATGAAAAATGAAAATAACGAGACGAAGTACATCACATTTACGGTGCCGTGCTATAATTCACAGGATTATATGAAGCGGTGTATCGAATCGCTGCTTGTGGGCGGGGAGGATGTTGAGATTATCATTGTAAACGATGGATCTACAGATGCCACAGGGGAGATCGCGGATTATTATGAGAGGCTGTATCCGGGAATCGTCAGAGCGGTGCATAAAGAGAACGGCGGACACGGTTCGGGAGTCAATAAAGGGATGGAGCTGGCACGCGGGATGTTTTTCAAGGTAGTGGATTCGGACGATTGGCTGGATGCAAAGGCCTACGACGAATTGCTGTATCGGATCAAAAGATTCTGTACTTTAAAAGAAGCCGGGCTTGTGGGCAGCATTCCGGATCTGTTCGTCTGCAATTATATCTATGACCATCTGGATGAGGGCACATATCACGTTATGCATTACAGAAATGTATTCCCGGTAGAGGAAACCTGTGACTGGAACGATATCGGAAGATTTCATACATCTCAGTATTTGATCATGCACGCACTGATCTTTCGGACTGAACTGCTGCGCAGGGCGGAGGTAGTGCTGCCGGAGCATACGTTCTATGTGGATAATATCTTTGCCTATAAACCGCTGCCTTATGTGAGACATATCTATTATATGGATATAGATCTGTATCATTACTACATCGGCAGGGAGGACCAGTCCGTCAATGAAAAGGTTCTGATGAGCCGCATTGACCAGCAGATCAAGGTGACTAAGATTGTCTCCAAGTGCGTGGACTTGAACGAGGTGAAAGAGGTATATCCGAAGCTGGCGGAGTACATGTGCCGCAACATATCCATTATGATGGCGATCTCTTCCATACATTTGCTGTTGATCAATTCGCAGGAGGCCTACGGGAAGAGGAAACAGCTCTGGGATCATATTAAAGAGGAAAATGTCAGACTGTACTACCGGCTAAAGTATACCACGCTGAGCGGGCTTACTTATCTGCCCGGAAGGCTGGGCGGTATGCTGACAAAGGGCGGATACCGTGCGGCAAGGAAGATCTATCAGTTTCAGTGAGTAGAATTCGGGTGGCAAAAAGTGCCTGATATAAGTGTAGAAGGCAGATTGCGCAAAATGTTCTCTTGTGTCGGGCTTCGTCATATGGATTTTCTAAAATATTCCGATTAGACTGAGATTGTGGACGAAACCGCCCTCTATTCGCCATCCGGGCTCATTACGGGCTTTTCGGGACATCCGTGTCCCGAAATTTCTGGATATCGAACGGAATATTAAGAAAATCTCATATTCCTACGCAGGACAACTGCGTGAACATTTTGCGCAATCTGCTAATGAAATTATATGATGCACTTTTTGCCACCCGAATTGATTTAAGAAAGGAAGTATATCGATATGGCGCATATTTATATTGCAATGGTGGATACGCCGGGGATATTTGCGTATTTGATTCGTCGCTTTTTGAAACAGAAATACATACATGTGGTGCTTGCTATGGACGAGCAGCTTACGGAGGCGTACAGCTTCGGGAGGAGAAATCCGCGGATTCCGCTGTCTGCGGGATTTGAAAAGGAAGATAAGGAGAAGATTCTGAGGGTTTTCCCGACGGCGGATTACAGGGTCGGCGAACTGACCTGCAGTGCGGCACAGAAGGCGGCGATAAGACGGCGGCTTGAGAGGGATTACGAACGGCGGTGGCATTATCATTATGCGGTGCTGGGACTTTTCTTTATCGTGCTGGGAATTCCTTTTTATCAAAAGAGGCACTATACTTGTTCTTCTTATATTGCCAAAGTGCTTGCGGAAAACGGAATCTGTATGTTTGACAAACATTTTTCTCTTGTGACGCCCAAGGACTTCTGTCTCTATCCGGATCAGCGGATCGTGTTCGAAGGAAGTCTGGCGGGATTGACATGAGCGGGCAGCGACGGAGTGAAGATATAATGGACGGGAATCATCAGGATAACATACCGGTAGATACCGGAAATGGCAAAGGGATAGCGGCAAAGAGGAAGAGGGTTTTGGAAGGAGCCTTCTTCCTGCTTGTTATGGGCCTGTCCTTCTACACGGTTTTCCATGGACAGGATATGGGGCAAGTTGCGGCGGCGCTTCGTAAGCTGTCGCCTGCAGCGTTGTTTGCCGCGCTTATGACAGCGGTGTTTTTTGTCAGTGCGGAGGGAATCATGATTTACTATCTGCTGCGGGCTATGGACGGTAAGAGTGGACTGCTCAAGTGTATTTCCTATTCCTTCATCGGTTTTTTCTATTCGGGGATAACGCCCTCCGCTACGGGCGGGCAGCCGATGCAGCTTTACTATATGTGCAAAGACAAAAACAGCCTGTCGGAGTCGTCGGTAGTATTGATGACTGTGGCGCTTATCTACAAATTCGTGCTGGTCGTGATAGGTATCGGCATCCTGGTATTCTGGCATAAACCGCTGAAAGGTTATCTGCAGAGGTATTATCCGCTGTTCCTTCTGGGGCTGTGCTTAAATCTGATGCTGGTATTGATCCTGCTGGCAGTTATGCTTGCGCCCGGAGGGATTCAAAGTGTGATCGTGAGAATAGAGGAACTGCTTGTAAAAGTCAGAATCATGAAACCTTCGGCTGTAAGAAGGGACAAGATTGAGAGGTTCATCGGCGGCTATCAGAATGCCGTGCGGTTTCTGTTAGAACATAAGGGAAAAGTATGGAATGTGTGCCTGTTCACGCTTTTGCAGCGGTGCAGTGTCTTTATCCTGACATGGATTATTTATCGGGGGTTTTCACTGGAGGGAGTAGACGCTATGACGGTGGTCATGCTGCAGGCATCGGTCTATATCGCGGTGGATATGCTGCCGGTGCCGGGAGCGCAGGGAATCACGGAACTCATGTATCGGGGTATCTTCGGCACGGTCTTTACGGGCGGAACTTTGATGCCCTCGCTGTATGTGACGCGGGGAATCAGCTTTTATTTTCTGTTGATCCTGGGGATGATAGTGATTATCGGTAATCATGTGTATAGGCGACATGATGTGGCATGAACGGTATCGAATGCGGACGCACAGGCAGAAGTTAACTTCTGCCTGCGCTGGTAGTGAGAATAGCGGAATGTTTGTCTTATGATTCGTGATATTCTTTCTCAGTATTCACATTCCAGATGTTATCCTTGTTCTCAATACCGTTTATGATATTCTTAACAGTCTCAAAAGAGGTGACCATGGAGTGGTCGATATTGTTGTAGCGGTGCTGGCCGTTACGTCCCACACAGTAGAGATTGTCGATGGTCTTCAGGTAGTCTACCAGCGTATCGATCTCTTTGTATGTATCGAAGTAGGCAGGGTACGCTTTCTTCACACGCTCTACGTGGGAATCCATCACGTCGTCGGGGCTGTCGATCAGGCCCATACGGACAATTTCCTTTACGGCAAATCTGGTAAACTTCTCATCAGACATCGACCAGTACTTATCGCCTTCGAAGCAAAAGTATTCCAGTCCGATCCATACGGTGTGCTCCAGATCCTTGATCATATAAGGCGACCAGTTGTTGTAGATCTGGAAACGGCCCAGTTGTACATTACGATCGTGCACATAAACCCAGCAGTCGGGGACGATATTGCTTATGGTCTTTAGTTTCGTTTTGTTTTTCAGATTGAGTTTCGGCAACAGGAGACCGACAGTCATGTAGTCGCGGTAAGGAAGTCCGGCGGCAATTCTGGCGGGTTCCGGCGGCACATCGTTCATGCCTGCGACTAAGTCTTTGACAGGCATGGAGGAGATGAAAATATCACCTTCTTCAGTAATCTTTTCACCGTTATTCTCGTATGTGAGTGCGGTGATGCGGTTCTGTTCATTTTTATGCAGATTCGTTACTTTACAGTTGCGCCGGATGGTACCACCCATTTTCTCAATTTCGGCTGCGGTTACATCCCAGAGTTGTCCGGGTCCCAGCTTCGGATAGCTGAACTCTTCAATCAGGGAGGTCTCTACCGCACGGTTTTTATTACCCGGCAGCATCTTGGAAAATACATCTTTAATGATGGCGATGATAGACAGTCCTTTGACCCGCTGGGCGCCCCAGTCAGGAGCAATATCGCTCGGATGACGACCCCACAGATTTTCGGTGTAGCGCTCGAAAAACATGGAGTACAGCTTCTTGCCAAAACGGTTGATATAGAAATCTTCCAGTGAGTTTTCTTTGCGCTTGTGAATCAGGGAAGCGATATAGCTGAATCCGACTTCGAGGGTAGTCAGGAATCCCATGTTGACAAAAGTTTCCGGCTTTAAAGAGATCGGATAATCAAAAAATTTGCGCTTAAAATAAATGCGGGATACCCGGTTGCGTCTGAGCATGACCCGGTCTTCCTTCTCCGGATCGGGACCGCCGGGAGCAAGGGGCATTTTACGATCCAGGACAATATCGTCATAAGTCGGTGCACCCTGCAGGGGCAGCATATTGTTCCACCATTCGTTTACTTCCGGTACCTTGGAGAAGAAACGGTGTCCGCCCATGTCCATGCGGTTGCCTTTATAGTTTACGGTCTTGGAGATACCGCCCATGGCATTGCTTTCTTCCAGCACAACGACCTCATAATCTTTGCTTTGCTTTAATAACTCATACGCGGCGGTAAGACCGGCGGGGCCTGCGCCGATAATGTATACTTTTTTCATGGAATACCTCGCACTCTGTATTGTTGTTCGCATCTGACGGCATGTTGGCCGACGAATGACTCTGACAGACATCAGTGTACCATATTTGCGGGAAATTGTACAGTATGGTATACTAAAACATGAAGTTATGCTAAGGTGTCAAAGAACGCCGTCTAAGTATAACTAAGTCATGTTTGGGAGAATGCAAAGAGGGGATAGAAAAGGAATGGGTAAGGAAACCGCAGCGGTTACGATCATAACGCCGACCTATAATCGTGCGGATAGATTAAAGGATTTATATGAGAGCCTGAAAAGACAGACGGTGCGGGAGTTTGAATGGCTGATCGTAGACGATGGCAGTACGGATCAGACAAGGCAGACGGTGCAGGATTTTTGCACACAGGAACAGGTTAGGGTCCGATATCTGCATAGGGAGAACGGCGGTAAACACAGGGCGTTAAATACAGGAATTTCCATGATAGATACGGAATTGACTTTTATTGTGGACAGTGACGATTATCTGCCTGATGATGCGGTGGAAACGATACTTGCGTATCATGAGAAGTATAAAGGGAGGGAAGGGCTGTGCGGCTATTCCTTTCTTCGGTGTTATCCGGACGGGAGAGTCAACACGTCATATTTTAAGCAGGACGAGGAGATATCAACCTACCGTGATGTCCGGATCAACGGCGACATAGGCGGTGACAAGGCGGAGGTATTCTATACGAGGATTCTGAAGCAATTTCCCTTTCCGGAATATGAGGGGGAGCGGTTTCTGCCGGAGGATCTGGTCTGGATGCAGATGTCAGGTCCGTACCGTATGGTGCATATCAACAAATGCATCTATATCGGTGAATATCTGGAGGGAGGCCTTACCAGAACCGGCCGCGCGATGAAGATCTATTCGCCGAGAGGAATGATGCAGCGTTCGACTGTATATTTAGATGACGACGGCGTGTATCTGAAGGTAAAATTGAAAATGATGCTGTTGTATATTATCTATGGCAGATTTGCACGGATTCCCGTCGGCAGGTTGTATGCGGGAACATCGCGGAAACTGATGTTTGCAGTGTCTGTGCTGCCGGCCGGGTTGTTATATCATAAGTGGAAAAGGGAAAACGAGAGGAAATAGATCATGAAGATTGTGTTTGTTCTGCCGGATATGCCGGGCGGTGGTTCGGAGCGTGTCGTGGCGATGCTGGCGAATGAATATGTGAAAAGAGGATATCAGGTGGCGGTCTTACTGTTTGCGGGAGATCATGTGGCCTATCCTTTGGATGAGAGAATAGAAGTCTTTATAGCCGGACAGCCTTCGGACGGGAATCCGCTCATACAGATCAAAAGGCTGTTTAAAATGAGACGGTATTACCGGAAGAACAAGCACTGTTATATTTTCTCATTCTGTGTGAGAGGCACCATTTTTTCAGTGCTCGCCGCCGCGGGGATTCCTCACAGACTACTGGTGTCGGAGCGGAATGACCCGACCCGCATTACAGGGCAGCGGCTTCGTGACTGGTCCTATCGCAAGGCGGAGAAGCTGATATTGCAGACGGAGGATATGCGTCGGTGTTTTGCGGAGGACCTGCAGCAGAAATCCGCGGTTATCCCGAATCCGATCTCGGACGATATGCCGGCTCCTTATAGGGGAGAGCGGAGCAAAAGAATCGTTTCGGTGGGCAGACTGGAGCCGCAGAAGAATCATAAATTATTGTTAGTTGCTTTTGCCGAATTTCATAAGAGTTATCCGGAATATGAGCTTCATATATTCGGTGTCGGCGAGCTGGACAAGGAGCTGCGACGGCAGGCTGGAGAGCTTGGGATCGGGGACCTGGTCGTCTTTCGGGGGTTCTTATCCAATGTACAGCAGGAGATCAGAGACAGCGCCATGTTCGTGCTGTCATCGGATTATGAAGGCATATCCAATTCCATGATAGAGGCATTGGCAATGGGTGTTCCCGTGATCTCTACGGACTGTCCGGTGGGCGGTTCGCGGATGTATATCGAAAATGGAGTCAGCGGTCTGCTGACACCGGTGGGAGATTGGAAGGCACTGGCGGAGGCCATGCTGAAGATCGCAGGCGATAATGCGTTTGCGGACGGGCTTTCAGCAAATGGCGTGAAGGCAGCAAAGCGATACGGTCTGAAGAATATAGCGGATCGATTTCTGGAAGAAGCGGGGATTTAAGAGAAAGGCGGATTATGTTACGCATATTGAGTTTACTTAGCCTGTTATTCTGGCTTGCGGTCATACCGTTTTGTATCGGTCTGATACCGGCGAATTTCATATCGGCTAAGAAGCGGGGACCGGGATTTGTACTGCTTGCGGGGTATTTCGGCATGTGGGCGTTATTCGAGGTGGTGACAATGCCGGCGGTGCTTTTTGTGAAGTATGACAACTTCAAGGTGGCTTCGGTATTGTTTGCGGTATTGAGTATTCTGTGTGCAGCGGCAGGACTGTGGTTATGTTATTTGAGGGCAAAAGCCGGAAAAAGCGGTGATAGACGGCAGAAAAATGACATTAATGTCAATTTTGTAAACCGAATAAAGGAGTGTATCGCTGCGCAAGTGAAAAGAATGTCATGGGCGGAGCGGATCGAATGGTTACTGTTCTTTGTACTGCTCGGTTTCCAGCTATATAAGGCAGCGGCTTATGCTTCCTTCGACGGCGATGATGCTTATTATGTGGTGGAATCCCTGATTGCACAACAGGCCGATGTGATGTATCGCATTCTGCCCTATACGGGGCGGCCCACGGATCTGGACATCCGCCATGCGCTTGCGGTATTTCCGATGTGGATCGCTTTTGTGGCAGCACGGAGCCGCATTCATGCGACAATCGTGTCACACACGATCATGCCGCTTGTATTGATCCCGCTTAGTTATCTTGTATATTATGAGATCGGACGGCAGCTTTTTAAAACAAATGCATACGGCATGAAAAAAGAGGAATCGGCACCGAAGAAAACAGGCAGGAACCGGGCGGACGACGGAAATATATTTGACAGGGAGAATCTGCCGATTTTCATGCTCCTGATGACTATGTTCCAGATCTTCGGAAACGTGTCGATCTATACGAGCGAGACTTTTTTCCTGACCAGAACATGGCAGGGCAAGGCGGTGGTGGGTTCCTTGGTGATTCCGGCACTGTTCTGGATGTTTCTGTGGATTTATGATGGGAAAAGATATAGAGATGCCGGACTGTGGTTTGTGTTTGTATGTATTAATATGACGGCGGGCGTGTGCAGTTCCATTGCGGTATTTCTTGTCTGCATTTTGATGGCGCTGACGGCATTTTGTCTGGCGATAACAGATCGGGACTATAGAGTGATTCTTAAAATGGGTGCGGTGTGTATCCCGAATGTCATATATATGGCGGTCTATGTGATCGTGGTGTACACGGATCTGTTGTAGCATTGCAGCATTGTGTTCATAAGTACACCTTTGCGTGGTACAAAAGCCGTGTCTGTGAAGAGGTTTATGCACAAGCGGGCTTGCACGTTTTAGCAAAACAGGGAGTAGTCTATGTGGGGTATTTTTTTAGAGAGCGTGGTAATCTTTAAAAATTATATGGGGTTTCATGAGAACGGTTATCTGGTGGGCATCTATCTCTTTGCCCTGCTGTATCTGTGGCTGACGGAGAAGAACAGAAGCCGGCGTGCGGTCTTTGTTTACGCGCCCACGCTTCTGCTGGTGCTGTTTTTCTGCCCGCTGTTTCGCAAGGTATTCGTGCGCGTTCTGGATGATTCGGAGACTTATTACAGATTGTTATGGCTTTTGCAGATGAGCCTGGTCAGCGCCTATGGGTTGATACGGTTGTGCGGCAGACACCGCAGGATCGGACTTGTAGTCATAAGTGTGGCAATTATAGCATGCGGCAATTATGTCTATGACAGCGAGCACATTACGAAGGCGCAGAATGCATATCATCTTCCGCAGGAGGCAGTGGATATCGTGGATCTGATCGAACCGGAAGAGGGGCGCATCACCGTACTCGTTCCGGCGGATCTGATTTACTATGTGAGACAGTACAGCACGAAAATTGAGCTGCCATACGGCAGGGAAATGTTGATTGCCAGATGGGATTATCACCATGCCATGTATGAGGCGATGGAGAAAGCGGAAGTGATCGAGACGGAGAGTTTTGTGGAGCTGACGCGGGAGTATCCTTGTGCTTATGTGGTGCTAAAAGAGGACAGAGAAACGACGAAGCCTTTGTCAGACTATGGTTTTGCGCTGTATGATCAAGTGGGAGACTACCTGATCTATCAGGATCAGGGGACGGTGCAGTGATGTTTTTGTGATATTTTCGACAGTTGTTGCAAAGGTTCGTGACGGCAGGGGATCGGTTATGGAGGCAGGAGGTCTGACCGATGTTATTTAATTCATACATTTTTGTATTTCTTTTTTTTCCTATATGTCTGCTTGGCTATTACAGCCTGCTGCGTGCCCACAGGACTGCCGCAGCCAAGGTGTTTCTGATTGCCATGTCCTTCTGGTTCTACGGTTGGTTTAATGTGTCTTATCTGCTGATCATGGTGGGCAGCATCGGCGGCAATTATCTGTTTCACAGGATGCTGTCAAATAGGGCGGACCGGGTGCGGACGGCTTTCTGGCGAAAAGCAGTCATGATCATGGTGGTGGTGCTCAACTTGGGCATGCTGTTTTATTTTAAATATTTTGACTTTTTCATCTCCACCACGAATTCTTTGTTCGGTACTTCCGTGGCGCTTCGTCATATTCTTCTGCCCTTGGGAATCAGTTTTTTTACGTTCCAGCAGATTTCTTTTATTGTGGATACGTACCGCGGGGAGGTGCGGAATTGTTCTCTGACAGACTACGCATTGTTCGTGTCCTTCTTCCCGCAGCTGATTGCGGGACCGATCGTCAATCACAGTGAAATGCTGCCGCAGTTTGCGCGCATGGGGAAGGAGAATGTGGAGTGGCAGCGGATCGCGGAGGGCATGGGACTCTTTATTCTGGGACTGGCGAAGAAGGTGCTGATTGCGGATACGTTCGGCGGCGGAGTTGACTATGGATATTCACATTTGGAGTTTATTGGACGTTCGGACGCGGTTTTGATTATCGTGTTTTATGCATTGCAGCTTTACTTTGATTTCAGTGGTTACTGTGACATGGCGCGGGGTATCGGCAAGATGCTTGGCATAGAGATTCCGGTCAATTTCGACTCGCCGTATCAGGCGGTGAATATCGTAGATTTCTGGAAAAGATGGCATATTACCTTAAACCGCTTTTTCACGAAATATGTTTATATACCGCTTGGAGGCAATCGTAAGGGACAGGTGAGGATGTACTTCAATTTGTTTGCGGTATTTATGCTAAGCGGTCTGTGGCACGGCGCCGGCTGGAATTATCTTGTCTGGGGTGCCATGCACGGCGCGTTGTACGTGCTGACCAGATTTTGGCTTAGGAACATAAAACCGTGTTTTGCCCGCCGAAATGCAGGAATGCCGTCACAGCAGAAAGCGGTGCAGGATGCGCAAATGCCGACAAAGAAGTCGGAAAATGGATGGATATCGCAGATTGGGCATGGAATTATGACATTTGTGTCACGTGTTTTACTATTTGTCTATGTTGCAGTGGCGTGGGTCTATTTCCGTGCAGAGAATATTGCACAGGCCAATCGTATGCTTGCGACTGCTGTAGGCGGAACAGTACAGAAAGTATCTTCGGAATTGGCGGAGTGTTTTCGTGTAGATGAGTTCTGGTATGTCATTAAAGTGCTGCATCTGGATAATATGGCATACAGCAGATATATTCTTATGTGGGTGATACTGGCGGCAGGTTTATATCTGGCACTGATTGGCCGGAATGCGGCACAGCGGATGGAAAAGATGAAGTATCGGACAGGAGCGACGGTGGCATTCGCCGTTCTCGCGCTGTGGTGCGTACTCACCTTTTCCAAGGTCAGCACGTTTCTGTATTTTAATTTCTGAAGCAAAGGGATAAAAAGAGATTGTGAGAATAAGTTATGGACAGATTTAAAAAGTGGGTCATATCCACAATATCCGTAATCTTAATATTGTTTGTCCTTGTGGCGGCGCTGGTGGTCTTCGTGGATCCTTTCTTCCAGTACCATGCACCCCTTGAGAAGTTCCCCTATCTGGTGGATAATCAGCTCAGCCAGAATCCCGGAATGGCAAAACATATGGAGTATGACAGTGTGATTCTGGGTTCTTCCATGACGGTGAATTTCAATACGCACTGGTTTGAGGAACTGCTGGGGCGGAAAGCGCTGAAGTTAAATTACAGCGGCGCTTATCCGAAAGATCAGGCCAATATCATGGAGATCGTGTTTGGCAGCGGACATGATGTGCAGGCGGTCTTTCTGGGAGTTGACGTGACGACTTACACCGGCGGCGTGGAAGAGACGAAGTACCCGATTCCGGAATATCTTTATGATGACAACTACCTGAATGACGTGCAGTATGTTTTTAACAAGGACGTGGTCTTAAACTATATCTTAAGACCTCTTGCCGATCCGGATAAGACTGATCTTGCCACCGTGTATCAGAGCTGGTGGACGGATGAATATTATAATATCCAATGGGTTATGCATAACTACGAGCCACCTGCGCCGGTGTCCGGGGAGACACCGCCGGCGGCATATATTGAGAGCACGGACAAAAACTTACGAGCCAATCTGTGCCCGTATATTGAACAGAATCCGGATACGGTGTTCTATATTTTCTTTCCGCCCTACAGCATTTTGTACTGGAATGACGTGATACAGGAAAATCATCTGGAAGCGACCATGGCGGAGTATACACATATAGCCGAGACGCTACTTGCTTACGATAATGTGCGGATCTTCTATTTCCCGAATCAGGAGGAGATCGTGACGGACTTAAACAACTATGCGGATTATACCCACTACCACAGTGATATCAACCGTTATATGACGGAGTGCTTCGCAAACGGAACCTGCGAGGTGACATGTGCGGAAGAGATGGCGGTGGCGCTGGATGAGACACGGGATATGATAGGGCGGTTTGATTTTGAGGCTCTATTTTCGGTGGAGTACTAAAAAACGTATCCATAAAATTTAAGAGAGGCGGATTGGACAAAATGCTCTCGCAGTTGCCGACTTCGTCATATGGATTTTCAAAAATATTCCGATTGCGTTGAGAATGCGGACGAAACCGCCCTCTATTCGCCATCCGGGCTCATTTCGGGCTTTTCGGGACATAGGCTTATTGCCCATTAGGGTAATAAGCACGTCCCTT
>JAAUZT010000009.1 GCA_014804485.1 Lachnospiraceae bacterium | reverse complement strand
ATGAGCAAGGCCAAGGTAACGCTTGCAAAGACGAAAGTAGATTATAAGAATAATGATCAGGGTGAGTATGGTAAAGGAACAGAGAAACCCGCAGTAACTGTCAAGATGGGTAATGATACGCTGACAGAGGATGTTGATTATAAGGTAATCTATGAGAACTGGGACCAGATCGGTAAAGCGACTGTCACAGTCACAGCGAAAGACACTACGAAGTATTTCGGCAGCAAGTCCGTGACCTATACGGTAAACGGCACCAAGCTGGCAGGATTTGCGATTGAAGGTATTAACAAGGACGGATATCAGTACACAGGCAGTCCGATCTATATCAACCAAGAAGCTGAAGATGCCAACATGAGAACGCTGGTGGTAAAACCTAAAAACAGCGATGTAGCCTTGACAGAGGGAACGGATTATACCGTATCCTATGCGACAGGCAAGAAAGCGGGAGAACATACTGGTGCAGGTACAGTTACCGTGATGATTACCGGTATCAACGCATATACCGGTTCGATGAAGACGACTTTCAAGATTACACCGGTTGACCTGACGAAGTTCGATATGCCAGAAGGTCTTGCAGGGCTTGAATTTGCAGCAGATGGAGCAGCGAAGTACACGAAGACAGGCGCGAAGCCTGAGATCACAACTCTGACGTTTAATGGAGATGAGCTGGTAGAGAAACAGGATTATACGCTTTCCTGTCAGAAAAACAGTCAGGTGAAATCCGGTGAAAAGTCCGCAACCATGATCATCAAGGGCAAGGGCAACTTCAAGGGGCAGCTCAAGCATACGTATGAAGTGACAATCGCTTCTGCAGATGATGTGTATGCGACAGCAGTGGATATCGTGAAGCCTGCTAAGATTAACCAGGTGAAGTCAACCATAAAGGTATTTGAGAAGGGAACAGATAAGGCTCTGAAGGCCGGAACGGATTATAATAAGAACATCANGTATTACAGTGATGCTGGATGTACGAACGAGATCACGGCGGATAACTTCGCGACGGAAGCAGATGTCGATAAGGTNATCTATGCGAAGATCGAAATGCTGGGTACCGGCAGCTATGCGGGAACAACGGAGNCTCCCGGATATGTGANAGCGNANTTCAGGGTATATNATAAAGACNNGAAGATGACGAGCAACAAGCTGGTTGTAACTGTCGATACTACTGTAGCGAAGGATGGTGAAACACCGATTTCCTGTGATAATTCGAAGGCGAAAAATCCGTACTATACGGGAAAGGCCATTGAACCGAAGGTGACCGTAAAGATAAAGGGAACCGATCAGGAGTTGACGAAAGGCGTAGACTACGAGGTAGGATACACCAACAATATCAACAAGGGCAAGGCCACAATAACAGTAACTGGTATCGGTGGCGGCTACGGCGGCTCTAAGAGCGTGAAGTTCTCGATTGTATCAAAAGAAATGAAGTGGTATGAAAAAGCGACCGAAACGATAGCTACATTCTTCTCCAATCTGTTCTAGTAGTGTGGAGCAGAGCGAAATAAATAAGTAAGTATGCGGAAGAGGATTTCCTGAGTGGGAAATCCTCTTCTGCGTTTGAAAACTTAAGAAAAAATAGAGAGCCATTTTCAGTGCCACTTTAATGGTTTCTATTTCCGCTATTTTGAATAAGCATGAAACGGTAATGTATTACGATAGACTGAACTTTCTCACCGTTTACCCTGTGCTTGTNGCTCACTAAAATCTTTGTGATAAGTTCATTGATGATACATGAATTTAATNCCTGTAGGTCACTGTACTGCCGGATCAGGCATATCCCACGTTCGCTTTTTCCCCTCAATTCCGCAAGTGCCATTGCTGCCCATTCCCTTATGTCTTTGAGGACAGTATCATATAAGTCCTGCTCCTTGATGTGGTGCGGCGTGCATCCGTCCGGTCCGTTCAGACTGTAGTCACGCCCAAGACATGAGAAGTCTTTTAATAAAAAGTATCCTATAAAATTTTTACACTTGACAAAACTTCTATATGCCCTTAAAATAAAATANAAAGAAATGAGTTTTTCGACCGTACAGCTATTGCTCAAGCGGCTTGCTCGTTTCTTTTTTTGTTCTTAAAATATCATACAGATACAGTTTCCCATCCTTTGCATGGCGCACAAGTATTCTTGCCTTAAAAACATTGTACCTGACCAGTTCGCCTGCATCATCATAAACAGGTATTGCAAAACGTGTGTCNTACTTGTACCAGCCGAATTTTGCATCTGTGTTATGCTTTTGCGCATAATTCTCTGCAAAAGTTTTATTCGTGGCAATTTNAATCATCTCCTTGATAATGCNTGAAGAATTTGCCTTTGCATACATATTTGCGCCCCTTAACTCNTTTGTATCTTTGGAATGCGCAAACTCGTCCGGAAAATCNGCACCTATGNATACCACATCTGATGTTTCTGTAATTTCTGCACACTCCCCGATATATTNTTTCAGGCANTCCTCAACAATGTTCCAGTCCACACTCCGCCTTCCTTTGAAACGCAGATCATTGATGACTACAATACTTTTACCGTCAGCGTCCTTTATAATATCAACTTTCTTATCCANCGTAACTGCTCCTTATAAAATCTCATTTTATCNAANTATCCAACAGCTACATTGTATCACACCAGCCTATATAGTTNTATTAAACAATCCATTNAAAATTTTCCAGTCTGCCATACGGTTTTAAGNCTCTTGAAAAATATAAATTGAAGAAGTGAGATTGTCGGTACGGAGCGGGAAGAAATTTCAGAAGCTTANTTTTTTAACACTTTTTTCACATTTAAACGGTTTCGGCCGGGGAGTTCCTATGATAAAATTCTAAGAAAGAAATCGGANGAACAGCTTTTCATAGGAAAGAGCGGTTTANGGAATGAATATCGGNGCGGATTTGCAGAAAGGATCAGNNNAGNNNATGGGTGCATTCGTAGAATTTAAAAANGTCAGNAAAACATACCATATGGGTGAGGTAGATATAGAGGCGCTTAAAGATGTNAATTTTACAATTGAGCAGGGNGAATTCTGCGTCATNGTAGGTGCATCGGGNGCNGGCAAGACGACTATCTTGAATATTCTGGGCGGNATGGACAGNCTTACTTCCGGACANGTCATGCTGGACGGCGCNGAGATNTCNGCATATAACAAGAAGAAACTGACTNCTTACAGACGGCATGATATCGGTTTCGTATTTCAGTTCTATAATCTGGTGCAGAATCTGACGGCACTGGAAAATGTGGAANTGGCGGCGCAGATCTGTAAGGACCCGATGGATGCNATGACNGTTCTGGAGATGGTNGGNTTAAANGANCGNGCGNGNAATTTCCCGGCCCAGCTTTCCGGCGGAGAGCAGCAGAGGGTGGCGATCGCGAGGGCNCTGGCGAAGAATCCGAAGCTGTTACTCTGTGACGAGCCNACCGGTGCGCTGGATTATAATACNGGTAAGGCAGTGCTGAAGCTGCTGCAGGACACGTGCCGCAGAGAGGGCATGACGGTGGTGGTCATCACGCACAATCAGGCTTTGACGGCGATGGCNGACAGGGTCATCACGGTGAAGAGCGGAACNGTTCAGAAGATGGAGATGAATGAGCATATTGTGCCGGTAGAGGAGATTGAGTGGTAATTTGCGCAATAAATCATNAAGATGTGCCGTATCAATATGTGAGGAGTCGGACNGATGAGCAGTGGAATGGTTAAGACGACAATCAGGGAAATAAAGGCAAGTTTCGGAAGGTATCTGGCAATTTTGGCGATTGTCATGCTGGGTGTCGGACTTTTTGCAGGANTAAAAATCACAAAGCCGGCAATGATTACNACNCAGAACGCTTATTTGCGGGAGCAGAATTTTTTTGANTTCCGTCTGTTGTCAACGATTGGTTTTACCGATGATGATGTNNAGAAATTGTCACACATGGATGAGGTGGCGGATATAGAGGGGACGATTTCGCTGGANGCACTGTGTGCGATNGNTGGGGAAANCGAGGCGGTNTACAAAATACATGCATTGCCNGAGAANATCAATAAGATNGAACTGACGGCGGGGCGTATGCCGCAGGCGGAGAATGAGTGTGTTCTGGATGCGGCGAAGTATTCAATTGAGATGCTCGGCTCGGCGTTTACCGTGACGGATGATAACGATGAGGATACGTTGGACATGTTCCGGAATCGTNCTTACACAGTGGTNGGTATTGCGNGGTCNCCATATTATATGAATTTNGAGCGTGGTACGACCTCTATNGGCGAGGGCAGGGTGGAGGCTTTTGCCTATGTGCCGATGGAGGCTTTTGACAGTGAGTATCTGACGGAAGTGTTTGTTACTTTAAATGAAAAATATGATGTCTATACGGACGAGTACGAGGATTATATNNATGCCGTNCAGGATGGGNTCGAGCAGAAGACGGAAGAGGTTGTNGNTGAGAGATATCAGGNNCTGATTGATGAAGCGCAGGAGAAGATCGACGACGCNCAGACCGAACTGNATGATAAAAGTGCGGAAGCCGAGGAAGAGCTGGATAAGGCATGGCAGGAGATTCTGGACGGAGAAGCCGAGATTGAGGAGCATGAGCAGGAGATTACCGACGGGAAAGAGCAGATTGCGCAGGCGCGGGATACGATAAAGNAGCAGAGAGCGGCNNTGGANGANCAGGAGGAGCAGCTTGCGGCCATGGAGGCGATGATGACATCGGGACAGTACGGTGTNGGGGNGCAGTTTGCAGCAGGANGAGCAGAGATGCAAGCGGCAGGCGGGCAGTTCGNAGCAGGCGNAACAGAGATGCAAGCGGGCGACGGACAGTTCGTGGCAGGCGGAGCGCAGATGCAGGCATACGGCGCGCAGCTTGCGGAGAGCAGAGNACAGATACAGGCAGGCGGAGCGCAGATGCAGGCATACGGCGCGCAGCTTGCGGAGAGCAGAGCACAGATACAGGCAGGCAGAGAGCAGCTTGTGGCGGCGGAAGCTGAGCTGACCTCACGGGAGTCGGAACTGGCTGAGGGCGAGGAAGAATTGATACAGGCGNGGGAGGANCTGGAAGAGGGAAAAGCGGAATACGAAGATGCCAAAAAAGAGTTCGAGGAAGAGATTGCGGAAGCGCAGGAGAAAATCGATGATGCCCGTGCGGAGCTTGCGGATATTGAGCAGCCGGATTATTATGTTCTGACGAGAGAAACGAATATCGGATATGCGTGTTTTGACAGTGATTCCAGTATTGTTGCGGCTGTCGCCAATATATTTCCGGTATTTTTCTTCCTGGTTGCGGCGTTGATCTGCATGACGACTATGAACAGGATGGTGGAGGAGCAGCGGACGCAGATTGGTGTTCTGAAAGCGCTCGGTTACGGTAATGCCGCGATCATGGCGAAATATATGTTTTATGCCGGAAGCGCCGCTATTATCGGTGCGCTGACGGGGCTTGCCGGCGGTACATGGCTGTTTCCCAAGACAATATGGGAAGGGTATAAGATCATGTATGATCTGGGAGAGATTACTTATATCTTTAACGGATGGCTGGCATTCTTTTCGGTTCTNGCGGCNGTGTTGTGTTCCGTAGGTGCGGCGTATTTTTCCTGTCGTTACGAGCTTTATAGCGTGCCGGCGAATNTGATTCGCCCGAAGGCGCCGAAGAGTGGCAAGCGCATTTTTCTGGAGAAGGTCACTTTTATCTGGAAAAGACTTAAGTTCCTGCACAAAGTTTCCGTCAGGAATCTGGTGAGATATAAGAAGAGATTTATCATGATGATACTCGGAATCAGCGGATGCGCCGCGCTTCTTGTGGCCGGTTTCGGTATTAAGGATTCCGTGGCCAACATTGCAGAGTATCAGTATGGGGAGATCCAGATTTACGATATCGGGATTACCTATGACGAGGCGCTGACGCAGGCGCAAATGACTGCATTTACAGAACAGACGGCAGATATTTTTGCTAAAATTGCATACCGCTATGAAGAGAGTGTGGATATAGATTTCGGAGAGAAGACGAAGTCTCTGTATATGGTGATTCCGGAAAATGCGGAGGAAATTAAGGAGTTTATAGANCTGCATACCGAGCAGGGGGAGGCAATACCCTATCCCGCCAAGGGGGAAGCTGTCATAACGGCTAAGGTGGCCAAGGNCTTGGGAATCGGNGTAGGAGATGAGGTTGTCNTCCGGGACAATGACATGAACCGGATNCGGGTGAAAATTGCCGGGNTGTGTGAGAACTTTGTCTATAATTATATTTATATGAATCAGGAGACATATCAGGATCAGATCGGTGNAGANCCGGAATGCAAGAGCGCGTATGCNATCGTTACGGAGGGTACGGATCTTCATGCTGCCGCCGCACGGGTGTCGGANAGTGATAATGTGCTCGCNGTNTCTGTTGTGCAGGACATGANGGACAGAATTTCCACCATGATGCAGAGTATGGATTATATTGTTGCACTGATTATTCTCTGTGCGGGCTGTCTTGCTTTTATTGTGCTNTANAATNTGACGAATATTAATATCACGGAGCGGATTCGTGAGATCGCTACGATCAAGGTGNTGGGNTTCTATGCGAAAGAGACGGCGGATTATGTCTTCCGGGAGAACCTNATTCTGACGGGATTGGGAGCNGNGGTTGGACTGGTGCTGGGCAAACTGCTTCACTGGTTTATTATGTATAACATTAATATCGANATGATATCTTTCAAGAATTCTATCANNCCNCTCAGCTACGGATTGAGTTTTCTGCTCACATTTGTCTTCGCGATGTTTGTGAACGGAATCATGTTCTTTAAGTTGGAGAAAATCAATATGGCGGAGTCGCTTAAGTCGATTGAGTAAAGGGTATCCTGAAAGAGGCAGAGTGTTTTAACAAACCGGTTGCAATCCGGAGACTTTGCGTGTAAAATAAATATCAGGCAGAGCTTAAGATATATTTTATATATATAGCAATTATGTTACAAAGGATATCTGGCGGCAGATATCGGCGTACAGGAGGTAGAGTATGTTTTTATTATTGGCAGGCGGTCTGGTAGTTGTGATTATTCCCGTTGTGATTGCGGTAGTATCTTCGGTTGTCTCCGCGATAGCGGCCTCACAGGATATCGGAGAAGATGAATAGTACGGCGGAATAAATTCTTTTTGGTGAGCAATGATATAATCAATGAGAAAAAGGACAGAGGAAATAAAGCGATTTTCCCTGTCCTTCTTTTATACTATAGGAAATTCCTATGTTCCTGCACGAGTACGCAAGGCGAATCTCGCAAAGTTAATCGCGAAGCGATTTCTTTTTTATTTTGTGGGAAGCATATCTTATAAACAGGCCGACAGATCTTAGCAAATTCTTGACGCGCTTTTCGTTCCCAGGATGTCAGTTTTACGATAAGATAATTTATATAGATTCTATGGAAGGGAGAAAGTTTCGGTTATATGAATGAAAAGTTAAAAGAGAAAATCAGAGAATCCCTTTCAAGCGTGCTGCCGATTACAATGATCGTGCTGGTTCTGAGTATCACGTTAGTGCCGATGGAAATCAGTACGCTGGTGCTGTTCCTCACAGGCGCAGTCCTGCTGATCATTGGCATGGGGTTTTTCCAGTTGGGCGCGGAAATGGCGATGACGCCGCTGGGGCAGGGCGTCGGCGGCAGGTTGGTGAAATTTAGAAGCGTCCTGATGATGGCGTTGGTCTGTTTCCTGATGGGGGCAATTATTACAATTTCGGAGCCGGATCTGCAGGTGCTGGCGAATCAGGTGGCGGCGATACCTAATATGGTGCTGATCTGGACAGTGGCAGCCGGAGTGGGCGTTTTTACCGTGGTTGCGCTTCTGCGTATTCTGTTCCGGATAAGTCTTCCTTTGCTTCTTGCGGGATTGTACATATTTATGTTTATATTGTCTTTCTTTACGCCGTCGGAATTCATTGCGGTTGCATTTGACGCAGGCGGTGTCACGACAGGACCGATGACCGTACCGTTTATCATGGCGCTTGGTGTGGGTCTTTCCGCCGCACGAAGCGATAAAGACAGCGGTAACGACAGCTTCGGTCTGATTGCACTGTGCAGTATAGGTCCGATCCTGATGGTTCTGTTTCTGGGGATATTCTATCACCCCACAGAGGCGGTATATACGGCGGTGCAGATCCCCAGTCTGGTAACAACTCAGGACGTAGTCAGGGAATTTATAAAATCGGTTCCCGATTATGCTAAAGAAGTGCTGCGCAGTATTTTGCCTGTGGTCGGCGTGTTCTTGATTTTTCAACTTGTCGCGCGCAGCTATCGTAAACGTCAGGTACAGAGAATGGCCGTGGGATTTGGGTATACTGTAATCGGGCTGATTCTGTTTCTTACCGGCGTCAATATCGGGTTTGCCCCGGTGGGAAGTCTGCTTGGCGAGGGCCTTGCCGGAGGTGTGTTTAAATGGGCTTTAGTTCCTGTCGGAATTGTGATAGGATATTATATTGTAAAGGCGGAGCCGGCCGTAAGGGTGCTCAATGAACAGGTTGAAGAGATTACCGGCGGCATGGTGTCTTATAAGATGATGAATGCTTCCATGTCTATCGGTGTGGCGTGTGCGGTGGCTCTTTCCATGACAAGGGTTTTGACCGGAATCAGTATCTACTGGATCATTATTCCGGGATATTTGCTGGCGCTTGTCCTAAGCAGACTTGTGCCGCCGGTTTTTGTCGGTATCGCATTTGACTCCGGTGGTGTGGCCAGCGGACCGATGACTTCGACATTTCTGCTGCCGCTGGCGATGGGAGCATGTACGGCTTTGGGTGGTAATGTAGTCACGGACGCGTTCGGTGTCGTAGCGTTAGTTGCGCTGGCTCCGTTAATTGCGATACAGGTGATGGGCATGGTATATGCGCGCAGGAGCAGAGTGGTTAGCCGACCGGAACAGGCGCTTCCGGGGGATGTGGTTATCGACTTGGAGGATACCATTGTTGATTTAGATGACATCATCGTTGATTTGGAAGATACAGTAGTTGATTTGGAGGAAGCGTGAATATGACAGATCAAAGAAATCTGCAGATGATTCCGCGGCTGGTCATTACGATTACGCGGGAGGAGGATCAGAAAAAGTTAGAGGAGGTTCTCGATTCCATGAACGTTCCCCTGTGTTTTCAGTTCAGGGGGAAGGGAACGGCGCCGTCGGAAATGATGGATATATTCGGACTGCGGGGCACTACAAGACTTCTTACGGGAGCATTGGTATCTAAAGCGCAGGTGCAGCCGCTGTTTGAGACGATGAACAGACAGCTTTCTTTCCGGCACAGAGGGGGCGGCATTGCAATTACTGTTCCGGTGAACGGATGTCAGAGCCATGTTTTACAAGTACTAAATGACGCGGCGCAGGATGAGATGAAAGAGGCGCTGAAAGGAGATGATAAAGAGATGAATGAGAAATCAGAATATGCCGTAATATGGGTTTCCGTAGCGAGCGGTTACAGCGATGATGTGGTAGACGCAGCCAGAAATGCAGGGGCAAAGGGCGGTACGGTCATGAAGGGGCGTCGGCGCAGTTCTGAGCAGGTAAGTCATCACTTCGGCATCTCCATGCAGGAAGAGCAGGATTTCGTCATGATCGTGGTTCCACGGGACAAGAAAAGCGAGACGATGGCGGCAATCACGAGTGTGTGCGGACTGGGAACAGACGCACACGGGGTAGTGCTGGCGCTGCCGGTGGATGAAGTGATGGGGTTGGCGAATTAGTGTATTGGTGTGATAGTCTTTCGGCACTCATTATAAAGATATGGTGAAGAGTTCTTTCGGTATGTCTGAAGGAACTTTTTTCTTTGGAAAATACTAAGATTTCTCGTTGTTTATATATCGTTTTTTTTGTATACTCTAACTAAAGAGAAGATTTATTGGGAGTTGATAATGTGAAGAAATTGAAAGTTTATCTGGATACATCGGTCATCAGTCATTTGATTCAAGAAGATGTCCCTGAAAAAATGGCAGATACCAGACAACTGTGGGAAATGTTTCGTAGCGGAAGATATGATGTGTATTTGTCTACGGTAACGCTTGAAGAAATTGATGATTGCCCGGAACCAAAACGGGGACGACTCTATGATTATTTGAAGCAGATTGATTATACATTACTCCGCGTTGATGATGATGTATCAGAAATAGCTACACAGATTATTGAAATGGGTATATTGACAAAGAAAAGCTATGACGACTGTCAGCATATCGGAGTAGCCATCATCAATGAATGTGATTGTATTGTATCATGGAATTTTAAGCATATTGTAAATATTAAGACAATTAGGGGTGTACGTGCAATTACCAACCTGAAAGGTCACAAACCGATTGAGATTTTAAACCCGTCTGTATTGTTGGAAAGTGAGGAATGATTATGGATAAACCGGTTTTAAGTCCGAGTTTTACTATTGAGGACATCCATAAATTAAGGGAATACAATTATTATCAGACAAAAGATATGACACCGCAGGAGCGTATGGATTATTACAATAGTCGTGGTCTGGAGGTTCATAGGAGAATACAGGAACAAAAATTACAAAAAGTATGATTCCATCATATGTTCGGGACAAAACGCTCCCCTGCATGGTATTTCTGGATACCGACATACCCGACACCGTATGTCCGGTCATGGAAAATACGGCATTTCTCACTCTGTGTCGTGTTGTTCATGGCAGCGTTGAGCTATCCTATCGGTGAAGGAGGAACAGGAAATGGACCAAAAAAAGACCGGGCGCTTTTTCAAAGAGCTACGAGGTGAAAAAGGGATCACACAGGAACAACTGGCAGAGCATTTCGGTGTTTCCGGCAGAACGGTTTCACGATGGGAAACAGGCAGTAACATGCCGGATCTGGATGTTCTTATTGAGATGGCAGATTTCTATGAGGTGGACCTCAGAGAACTGCTGGACGGAGAAAGGAAGAGTGAGAAAATGAATAAGGATTTAGAAGAAACTGTATTAAAGGTTGCCGACTACAGTAATGATGAGAAGATGAAGATTATGAGAAGGATGCACATTATTTGCTGGATCGGTGTGGTGAGTTTTATTATTTTCCTCATTTTGGAGGCAATGGGTCTGGCGGACAGTGGAGTTACCGAGGACATAGCGTCATTCTGTCTGGGACTGCCCTTCGGAATACTTCTGGTTTCTGTTCTGTACACAAGCCGCCATATGTCCAAGGTCAGAGCGTTTAAGAAAAAAATACTTCATCGCGGATAAAATGAATCCGGATACAATTAAATAGCGAGGTAAAACAGAGATGGAATTTTTGTCTGTCTCTGTTTTTTATGCGTCTATTTAATAAAACAATGGTGGGAGTTAATATTGTTCAATAGGTATCTGCCAAAATTTTTGTGAATTTTTACTATTTTACAAATTTACTATTTACTTTTTTTGAACTTTCTGCTATTATACAGTTGAGCGTTAAACTAACAAATTATACATAATATCGTTTGAAAAAAGGATTAGTATAGTATAGTTTGTCGTAAAACTAAACAAAATAGGAGGAAAAGTATGAAAAAGAGAAAAGTTCTTAGTTTGATTTTGGTGAGCACCATGATTATGAGCACACTTGCCGGATGTGGCAATGGTGATTCTGCCGGATCGAGCGCACCTGCAACAGAAGAAACTAACAATGCCGCTGCCGACAGTGCAACCGATGATAATGCAGCCGACGACAATGCCGTTGCCAATAGTGCGGCCGATGACAGTGCGTCTGGTGGGGAGTCAGGTTCCATTACTCTGGGTATCTGGCCTGAGGACACTGAAACCGAAGCGATCGCAACACACACAGATTATTATGTTCCTGCGTTTAACGAGATGCATCCTGATGTGGAGGCCGTTCCTGCTTATTACAAGTATGCGCCTGACACCTATGTGGCTATGGCTACGGCAGGCAATGCACCTACTGTATTTGAGTCATGGTATACTGAGCCTGAGAAACTGATTCGTAACGGTTTGGTTAAGGACATTACCGATGTTTTGAATGAGCGCGGCTGGGCTGATTCCATGAGCCCCGCTATCCGCGATCTCTTATCTGATGATAACGGGCGTATCTATGGTGTTCCTCGTGATGCTTATTCACTTGGTCTGATGATCAACGTTAAGTTGTTCACGGATGCCGGTCTGGTAAATGATGACGGAAGTGTTAAGTATCCCACTACTTGGGAAGAAGTTTATGAGGACAGCAAGATTATCCGCGAGAAGACCGGAGAGGCAGGTTTCTGTATGCAGGCTTCCGATGGCGGCGGCGGCTGGCATTGGTCTAACATCGCTTGGAACTACGGCGCTACACTTTGCTTCGCTAATGAAGATGGCACTTACACATCTAATCTGAATAGTCCTGAGGCTGTTGCAGCTATGGAATGGGTTCAGAAGATGATTACTGACAAATGTGTAACTGATGATCCTACTCAGGAAAACTGGGGTACCGGTTTTGATCGTATCGGTACGAACACTGCAGCTATGTATATTGCAGCTAACGATGCCGTTGATCAGCCTTCCTACAGAGGCATGAATCCGGATGAATTTTTCCTGGCTCCTATGCCGGCGGGTCCTGGCGGACACTTTACTCTGATGGGTGGTACACCTTACTTCTTCTCTCCGGATGCTACCGATGATGAAGTGCGTTGGGCTCTGGATTATCTGGAAGTTATGGGTAAATCTCCCGAAGTCAGTGACGCCGCACGTGACGGTTGGACTGCTGACGCTGAATACCGTGTTGAGAAGGGTATTCCTGTAATCCCTACATTCCCTGCATGGGTTGGTGCTGTTGTTGATGAGCAGAACAAGGTTATCGATGAGTATACGAATATTGATATGGATCTGTGGCAGCCATACTTTGATTTCTCTAAGGAAGAGGGAGCTCTTCGTGCCGAGGAACCCGGCGATACACAGACGATGTACACCTTGTTGAATGATGTTCTGCAGGCGATTATTGCCGATCCGTCAGGCGTGGATATTCAGGCTGAATTGGATTCTGCTAATGATGCTTATCAGGCTGTTCTGGACGCAATGTAAATCATATATAGTTCTAAACGAGTTATAAATTATGGGCCGCCGCATTTACGGCGGCCTTTTTGAATATAGCTGAATATGCGTAAGTGAGAGGTGATTAATGGATGAAAAAGAAAAGTAAAAATAACGCAACTCCACGATCCGGTAACAACGCAAAGCTCCGCAGTGATTTAGGAGCATGGATGCTGATGCTCCCGAGCCTGGTTTTGTTTGCCTTCTTCGTGTGGGTGCCTCTGTTAGAAACCGTACGAATGTCCTTTTATGAAGTCAATGGTACTACGCTTGTTAAATTTGTCGGATTTGAAAATTACAGGAAACTCTTTATTCAGCCTGCTTTCAGTATTGCGTGGGGGAATACCGTAAAGTATACGCTGTGTTCTTTGATCGTAGGTTTGGCGGTACCTGTTATTATTGCGGCTCTGATTACGGAGATGACTCACTTTCGGGGATTCTTTCGTCTTGCGGCTTACTATCCTAATGTAATTCCCGGTATTGCCGCGGTTATGATTTATTCGATTTTCTTTACTTCGGGAGACGGAGGTGTATTAAATATCCTTCTGGCAAAAATAGGTGTCGGGCCTGTGGCGTTTTTGACAGACAAGGCTTGGGTCATATTCTGGATTGTGGTCGCCATGACTTGGAAGGCAGCGGGCAGCACGGCACTGGTGTATATGTCCAGCATGGCCGGTATTTCCCCGGATTTATATGAGGCTGCCACTATCGACGGAGCATCTCCCCTGCGCCGCTTTTTTTCCATTACCATGCCTACTATATTAAGAACCGGTAAGACTATGTTAATTCTGCAGATACTGGCCGTGTTCCAGATTTTGTACGAACCTATGATGATGACGAATGGTGGTCCGAATAATGCAAGTATTTCCATCATGCAGTTGGTTTATAAACTTGCTTTTGAACAGCTTAAAATGTCTCAGGCAGCGGCATTGTCCGTGGAAGTATGTATTATTCTGATTATTCTGACTGCTATTTACTATATGGTTGCCAATAGCGGCGAGAAAGAATAAGGAGGTGTGTTATGGGTTTTTTTAGTAATTATCAAGGCAAGGAAGATGGTGCCATTCGTTTCTATGATGTGAAATCCGGGAAGACAAAATTCTGGGTCATATTAATGTTCATTGCCTGTATTACCATTGCAGTAATCGCACTGTTTCCAGTATTCTGGCTTTTATGTACTTCTCTGAAGGATTTGACGGAATATATGAGTACTACCCAGATTCTGCCCAAAAACCCGGATTGGAAAGGCTGGGTGGATACCTGGAACGCCTTTGGATTTACCAAATACTACATAAATTCAGGTATTACCGTTGTCGGTGGTGTGATTTGCGCCGTATTTTTCAATGGTCTGCTGGCATATGTTCTGGCCGTTCTGAAACCCAAAGGGCACAGGGTAGTTATGATGCTAGTTATGTGGTGTCTGCTGATCCCTCCTACCACCAGCTTTGTTGCGCTGTTTGTAAACATTAAGCGCATCGGGCTGCTGGGCAGTTTTATTCCCCTATGGCTGGCGATGGGCGCCAATGCTTACTGGGTCGTTCTGTTCAAGAACTATTTTGAGAGCTTGCCCAAAGATTTCCTGGAGGCAGCGAGGATAGACGGCTGTGGCAGTTTTCGTGTATTTTTACGCATTGTATTACCGCTGTCCAAGCCCATCATTATGGTTGTTGCCATCTTTGCCGTTACTGCAGCCTGGAGTGATTTCCTAATGCCTTACCTGTTATTGAACGGTACGAACGGTAAGGAGACGGTTATGGTTAAACTGTTTACCTTTAACTCTTCAATCAAGACCAACCAGATTGATTTGATCCGTGCGGTTCTGTATTCACTTATTCCGCCCACCATTATCTTTGCTGTATTCCAGAAACAGATTATGGATGGAGTTATGTCAGGAGGTATTAAAGGGTAATTATGGGGAAATTTGCTGATCGTTATTTTCATATCCACCCCTGGCAGGTGGTGGAGGAGGACTTTGATCCCGCTCACAGCGAGGTCAGCGAGTCCATCTTTTCTCTGGGTAATGAATATACAGGGATCAGGGGCTATTTTGATGAGGAATACTCCGGAGCAAGCCTTCAGGGATGTTATCTGAACGGTGTGTATGAGAGCAGGGAGCTTCCGCCTATCGGATATAAGGGTATGCTTTCCTTTACAGAGTTTATGGTGAACACAGTGGATTGGGTGTATACCCGCATCACCTGTAACGGGCAGTCTCTGGATTTGGCAAAAGTACGATTTTCTGACTTCCGTCGGGTGCTGGATTTCCGCACGGGTCTGATGACGCGGGAATTTGTATGGCATGTAGACGATGTTACGGCAGTTAAACTGACCTTTGAGCGTTTTACTTCTATGGAGGAGGAGCAGTTTTGCGGTCAGAAAATTACGGTTCATGTTCTGTCCGGTAGAGCGGAGCTTACCATCAGGGCGGGTCTGGATTTTTCCCGTCCGCATGTGTTTATGAAAAAGCCGATGTTTCATGTGGATTTTCAACAGGCAGATGGTGTAAGCTGTGAGATTCAGGCAACTACCGGCAAAACAAATCAGACGGTATATGCCGCCGCGGCTTTCTGGGGCATGGCGGGACAGGCGCTTCCTGATGATGAGGCAGTAGTCTCTAATTTGTTCTCTGCAAGCCTTTGCGCAGGTGAGACAGCCTGGCTTGAACGTGTAGTGACTCTGGTTTGTGCAAGAAACGCTTCGGAGCACGAGAGTTTGTCTGAGCGGGAGGCTGCAAATAAAAAGCATATGTTTGAATGTAGCTTTGAGACCATGAAGAGCGCTACTGCAAGATGGTGGGAGAACCAGTGGAAGGTTTCCGACATTATGATTGAGGGCGACGAGATCAATCAGCAGGGCATACGCTTTTGTATTTTCCAGCTTCACCAGACACTTCATACGGCTAAATACGGCGCAGTGTTCGGCGCGAAGGGGCTGACCGGTGAGGCCTACAATGGCAATACTTTTTGGGACAGTGAAGTTTATTGTCTGCCATTTTATCTGTTCAACAATCCTAATGCGGCAAAAAGTATTTTGCAATTTCGTTATGATACTCTGCCTGAGGCAAAGGAACGTGCGGCGGCGTTGGACTGCGAAGGAGCATTCTATCCTATCGCAACTATCAGCGGTCGTGAATGCTGCGATCTGTGGCAGCATGCCAGCTTACAGCTTCAGGCATCTACCGGTGTGGCCTACGGGTTGTGGAACTATGTTCATCTGACCGGTGACAGGGACTATCTCTACAAAGAAGGCATCGAAATGCTGGTGGAAATCAGTCGCATGCTGGCCTCAAGAGGTAATTTCGATCCTGCTACCGGAAAATATGGGTACTACTGCGTTATGGGACCCGACGAATTTCAGATGATGGTGCATCACAATGCCTATACGAACTTTATGGGTAAGAAAACTCTACAGTTCACATTAGACACTTTAGAAGAGATGAAGGGCGCGGTTCCCGAGGCATTGGATTCTTTAACTGCCAAACTGGGATTGACCGATGAGGAAGTGAAGGATTGGGCGGACAAGGCGGATAAGATGTATATTCCCTATTCCGGTGAGACGAAGCTCTTCGAACAACATGAAGGGTTTTTTCATCTGCCGCATATTGATGTCTCGGACATTCCGGTGGAGGAATTTCCTCTGTATGGGCATTGGTCTTATGAGCGAATCTACCGCAACGACATGCTTAAACAGCCGGATGTGCTTATGTTTATGATGCTCTATGGCTCTGAATTTACCAAAGAACAGCTTGCGGCTAATTTCGATTATTATGAACCCCGCTGTATCCATGAAAGCAGCCTCTCTCCCTCTATTCATTCTATTCTGGCCTGTCGCCTGGGAAGGATGGAAAAGGCGGAAGATTACTTTGGGTTTGCGACTCGAATGGATCTTGATGACTACAATCGAAATACACGAGAAGGTCTGCACACTACATCAATTGCCGGCGCTTGGATGAACATCATATACGGCTTTGGCGGACTGAACAGTGACGGTGATGAATTAAGCCTGTCTCCTTGTATTCCCCAGAAGTGGAAGAAGTATACTTTCTCCCTCCGGGCAAAGGACAGTATCATCAGCGTGGAAGTGGAGCAGGAAAAGCTTACTTTGCGCTGTGTGGAAGGGGCGCCTGTGGCGTTGCGATTGTATGACAAGGATATCATGGTTACGGATTCATCCGTCTCTTACGCTATGGCGGGAAAGGAGTAAGTATGCAGTGGCTGATTGAAAACAATAATTCATCGCAGGAGGCGGCTCCGGATAACGGCAATCGCTTTTTGGTGGGCAACGGATATATGGGTATTCGGGGAACGCTGGATGAACACGGACGAGACCAGTTGGCTGCAGTGAATCTGGCGGGTATATATGACCGGGTGGGAGACGGATGGCGGGAACCTCTGAATGCGCCTAATCCGCTGCATACGGTTATATATGCCGAGGGGGATGCTTTGGCTTTACCGGAATTCGAAGCTGTACACCATGTACAGAGTTTGGATTTTTATCATGCTATTCTGATGCGAAAGACCACGTGGAAGACACCTAAAGGCGCTGTTATGGTGGAAAGTCGTCGCTTTGCGGATATGGTGCATTCCCATCTGATCGGGCAGGAGTATACCGTATCCGTGGATGCACCTATGGAGATTCAACTTCTGGCAGAAATCGATACGGATATTTGGGAAATATACGGTCCCCATTATAACAAAATTGAATACAGCAGAGAGAAAGATAACCTCTACTGTCTGGCATATGTACAGAATGGACGGGATCAGGTTGCAGTGGGAAGAAAATGCCGGATTTCCGGTCAGGCCGACCAAAACGACCGATTCGAGCGCGGGGAAAAGGCCGGGGCTTTTATCTATGACCTGCATATGGAACCTGGGAGACCTGTTACCTTAAAGAGCGTCTGCGCCGTTTATACCACAAATGATGAAGCAGAGCCCTTGGCAGCAGTGCAGGCAGCGCTTAGGGAGGAGCATGATTTTGACGCATTGCTTGATGCTCATAAAGAAGCATGGGATAAAATATGGGCCGTGGGACAAGTAGAACTGGAAGGGGATGATATGGCAAGAGACTGCATCAACTATTCTCTATATCATCTGAACTGTATTGCGCCAAGACATCGGAATGACTTGTCTATACCGGCGCGTGGATTATCCGGTCAGACATATAAAGGCGCCGTCTTCTGGGACAGCGAAATGTTCATTCTGGATTATTTCCTGTATACCCAGCCCGAGGTGGCAAAGAGTATGGTGCGTTATCGCATTGATACATTACCTGGGGCCCTGGAGAAGGCAAAGAGTTATGGCTGGCAGGGTGCGTTCTATGCATGGGAGAGTCAGGAGGGCGGTTATGACGGCTGTTCCGACTACAATGTAACTGACGTGTTTACTAAACGTCCTATGCGTACTTTCTTCCGGGATAAGCAGGTACATATTTCGGCTGCGGTAGCTCATGCAGTAATGCTTTATACGGATGTTACTGGGGACATGAGCTTGCTTGCGAAGGGCGGCGCGCGAACGGTTTTGGAGTGCGCCCGGTTCTATTATTCTCTACTTGTAAAGCGGGCAACCGATGACCGGTGGGAGATTCACGATGTGATTGGCCCCGATGAATATCATGAGCGTGTGAACAACAATGCTTACACTAATAAAATGGCCGCGGAAACTTGCCGTTGGGCGATTGAGGCGGCAGAAAAGTTGAAGGAATCTGACGGAAAAGCTTACGCAGAATTTTGTGTACAAACCGATGCGGAAGAGTTTTTACCAAAATTATCACAGGCAGTTAAAAGCATATATGTGCCGGAGCCAAATGAGTCCGGCGTAATTCCGCAGTTTGACGGTTATGTGGATCTGGAGGATACCACGGTACAGGAGGTACGAAACAGACTTCTGGACCCCAGGGAGTATTGGGGTGGCGCTTACGGCGTGGCTTCCCATACACAGGTCATCAAACAGGCGGATGTGGTGACTATGCTGGAAATGTTCCATGGAGATTATTCTCAGGAGATACTGAGAAAAAACTGGGATTACTATGAGCCGCGCACAGAGCATGGATCCTCTTTGAGCGCCTGCATGTATGCGCTGCTGGCATGTCGGTTTGGTGAGCCCGACCAGGCATATCCCTTTTTCATGAAATCGGCTCAAGCTGATTGGCTGGGTGGCGGTAAACAATGGGCAGGGCTAGTGTACATCGGCGGCACTCATCCGGCGGCCGAAGGTGGTGCTTGGAAGGTGCTTGCGGAGGGCTTCGCCGGTCTGGAGTGGACAGATAATGGACCGATACTGCGTGCATGCATGCCCAAAGGCTGGAAACGTGTGGCGTTTCGGTTCTGTTGCCGAGGGAAATGGTATCGGGCGGAAGTGAAGCTTGATGCCGCAGAAATAACGGAGTTGTAAAAACATTTTCAAGCGATTGAATTGGATGTCCGCGGAAGCGGATGAGGAGGAAAAATATATGAAATATAAAGGAATTATATTCGATCTGGACGGCGTGATATGCTTTACTGACCACTATCACTATTTGGCATGGAAAGCTCTGGCAGATTCCATTGGCGCACCTTTCGATGAGACAAAGAATGACCGGCTACGCGGTGTTTCCCGTATGGCCAGTTTGGAGATTGTTCTGGAGGAGTATCAGGGAACAGCACTCGGTGAGGAGGATAAGATTGCTCTGGCGGCCAAAAAGAATGATCTCTACCGAAACTATCTCCAATCTATGAGTCCCGCTGATTTATCCGATGAGGTTAGGGATACCCTGAATGCTTTGCGGGCTAAGGGAATCAAACTGGCAATCGGTTCTTCCAGTAAGAATACACCGCTGATCTTGGAACGCATTGGTTTGGGTGACTTCTTTGACGCAATTTCTGACGGTAACAATATCACTAAATCCAAACCCGATCCTGAGGTGTTCCTAATGGCTGCGGATATGCTGCATCTGGACCCTAAGGAATGTATGGTGGTGGAGGATGCCGAAGCCGGTATTCAGGGTGCTATTGCCGGCGGATTTGACAGCGCCGCACTCGGTCCTGCTGCCTCGAGCGGCATGGCAACCTATAATATGAAATCTTTTGGTGATTTGCTGACAATCGCAGAGTAAGTTTTCAAAATATGATATGGGAAAGGGAGGCTGCATTTTATGAATTCAGACGTTTCACAAAAATACGGCAGCAAGGGCGAGAATATTTTACTGGTTATTCTGTCTGTCGGCGCAGTTCTGTCGATTGCGTTCTGCGTGCTTGCACTGACAACAGAGCTTTTTATGCCGCACGCAGAGCCGGAGACCACTAACCTGATACTATATGAAGGTCCAAAGCCCGTTGCGGCATCTGCGGCTGTTTCCATGAGGGTCAATGACAATGAATTGTTTGTTTATGACACTGCGGTAAACAATACTCACAGTTGGAAGAGTAATTATCTGCCTTCGCTTTCCACAGCGCCGGTTACCTCTTTTGATTATGATGGTGGTTCGGTTCAAATGGAGATTACGATTTTAGATGATGAGGCTGAACTGAATCATGTGGTGGTTCGTCCGCTGGTGGAAGGTATTGTGCCGGAGGTGGAAGGAAGCATAATCAAGTTTGAAATTGAAAAGCCGGGCATTTACACCGTTGAATATAATGACGATGCAATGACGGCTATGTATATCTTCGCTAATGCCATTGACTACGATGCTCCCACGGAGAGCTCGGATACTGTTAAATATATCGGTCCCGGAGCATGGAGCATTGATAATTTGTCGCTGACGGATGGCATGGAGCTTTATATTTCCGGAGGGGCGATCATTCAGGGAACCATCAATGCTACGGATGCCAGTGATATTAAAATCAGCGGTCACGGTTTTTTTGACGGCTCCAACAACGAGAGCTGGATGCTGAACGGCTATGCCGCTTATGTGCCGATCAATCTGAGTAAATGTAAGAACGTGGATATCAGCGGTGTGGCAGTGCTGGATCCCAATGCGTGGTGTGTGAACCTGTATAACTGCAGCGATGTAAGCATCGATGGCATCAAACTGATCAGCGCCCGTCCAAACGGTGACGGTATCACTGTTCAGTCCTGTCAGAATGTTTTGGTAAAGAACAGCTTTATACGTACATGGGATGACAGTCTGGTAGTAAAGAACTATGCTACCGAATCCGGCTCTGATTCGGTTGATATTACCTTTGATAATTGTCAGGTTTGGACCGATCTCGCTCAGTCGATGGAGATTGGTTACGAAACTAACAAGGGTAATAAGGTCAATCCAATAATACAGGATATCACGTTCCGGAATATTACGGTGCTGCATAACTTCCATAAACCGGTAATGAGTATTCATAATGCCGACAACTGTGCCATTTCCGGTATTCGGTATGCCAATATAATTGTCGAGGACGCTTCCATGGGTAAAGGTGATGCCGGAGATAATGCACAGCTTATCGACATCAATAACCTAAAGAGCAACTGGACTACTGTTCAGAACAGAGGCCGTATCAGCGATGTTGTTTTTGAAGGAATATATGTGCTGGACGGTGATGATACAATAGACTTTATTGAGGGGAACTTCTGCCCAATTCGCATTCAGGGCTTTGACGAAACCTCCCTATGCAGCAATATTACAGTAAAAGATTTATATTTGCTCGGTGAGGTAGTAACTGATGCAAATGTGGACGAAAATCCATCTACCTCCATCGATAAGTTCACGGAGGGTATCAGCTTTACAAACGACGGCGAATTGCCGCAGTCTGTCGCCGTGATGATCCCAAAGACTGACTGAGAGCAAACGGAGGTTTTACCATGAAAAACACAGAGAAAAACAAAAAAATGATCCTTGTAATGCTGGCGGTTATCATTGTGGCTACGCTCGGTGTGGGTTTTTGGGCTGTTTCGACACGTAAACCCGTCGAAAAGGTCAACACCAATGTTACGCTGGTGTCAGCTCCGGATCAGGATGATTTTGAAGTGCACCCTGAATGGGTTCTGCCTGAAGAAGAACCGGTTGATTACGGTGAAAACATCGCCTTGGACAGGACTGTAAGTGAAGACGGGCACACGCAGGTGTATCATTGCCGCAACATAAACGACGGAGAGACACTGACTTATTGGGAGGGCAGGGCAGATGATTATCCCAATGAAATTACATTCGATATGGAAGAAAGTGTGACGATATCCGGTACGCGCATACTGCTGAATCCCCGTTCCAATTGGGGTGCCCGCACGCAGGATGTAGAGGTACAGATCAGCGAAGATAATGAGAATTTTACTACTGTTTATCCGAGAACCACGCTGTCCTTTGATCCGAATAGCGGCAATTATGCCTATATGGAATTTGATGCACCGGTAGAAGCCTGGTATATTCGTTTTGTATTCTATGCCAATACAGGCGCTACCGCCGGTCAGGCCGCCGAGATCGAGATCTATGCACCGAAAAAATAGCACTACAAAATGCGGACACTGCCTCGTTCAATTAATTGTGTCGGCAGTATAATTTGTGATTGCTGGGGGGTTATGCCCTCCAGTTTTTGTAACATCATATCTACGGCAAGTGAACCTTTTAGATTGATATCCTGATGAATTGTGGTAAGCGGTGGTGTGACCAGACGAGAAATCGCAATATCATCAAAACCGATGACGGAAATATCATCAGGAATGGATTTCCCATTGTTACGAAGATGTACCATGATTCCGGCGGCTAGAATATCGGCAGTTGTCACAACTGCTGTCACTTGTGGAAGGGCACATAATTTGTCGCTTGCAATTTTACATGAGGCATAGTCCATTTCGCTTTTAATAACAAGCTGCTCGTCATAAGGAATAGAAGCATCGGCAAGAGCCTGCTTATACCCGTTGAAACGTTCTTTGGTAACACCGCTTTCATACACGCTGGGAGATACGAACGCAATATTCCGATGTCCCTTTCCGATGAGGTAATTGGTTGCGGTATAACAGCCGTTGAAGTCCTCTAGACCGATATTAAAGACATTTAACTGTTTGACATAACTATCGATCAAAACAACAGGGATATCCAATGAGCTGAGGTTATCAAAGAAAGTGTCTTGAAATACACCGGTTAGAAATAGGCCGTCTACATTCCAGTTTTGAAGAAAGGCAAGTAATTCTTCCGAGGTGTCAACAGTGCGGAGCATTAAGTAATAACCATGTTCACGCAGTTTGCGTTCCAGAATACCAATGAAAACAGAGTGAAACGGATCTTCCATGAAATTGAGGTCTTTGCCGGTTACCATATGATTAATAAACCCTATTACCTTGGAAGAACTGGAAACAAGGGCACGTGCGGACATATTGGGAGTATAACCGAGGTCTTTGATTGCAGTATTGATTTTTTCTATGGTTTCGGCAGATACACGATGGTGTCTGTTATGTATTACGTTAGATACGGTAGTACAGCTTACACCTGTTACCTCCGCAATGTCTTTTATTGTCACCATGAAGTTGTTTCCTTTCCGGTAGATTGAAGGTTAAACTTTTATTTATAATAGTCTATCAATAAATGAAAAGAAGTGCAATTAAAATTTTGGGAGGATAAGAAAATGTTGAAAAATACAAAACTGGTATTATATGATGGCCCACGGTCATTGAGGGATGCGGGAGAAGAGGATTTGAAGAGCGTTTCGGAAGACCAGAGGGATTTTGCGCTGATGCATTGCACAGATACACAGATTACGGTAAACGGGTATGATTGTTATGTTTATGACACAAATGTCAATCATACAAGGGAATGGGAAGACAACTATATGCCGCCTGTTTCCAGAACACCGATCACTTATTTTGATTTTGAAGGAGAAGTAAGAGTTCAGATTACCGTTCCGGGAAGAAAATTGACGGCAGTTAAGATTAGTCCCGTTAGTTATGGTATAGAAGCACAGATTGATAAAGTAAATGCTACAGTTACTTTTATGATTAAACGACCGGACAACTATACGGTTACTTTTAATGACTCTCCGGAGAGAGCGGTACATATTTTTACAAATCCGATCGAGACGGAAAGTTATTCACCAGAAGATGAAAATGTGGTTTATATTGGTCCCGGCGAGTGGGATATGGAAACAATCATGTTAAAGGATGGGCAGACACTCTATCTTGCGGGCGGAGCAGTTCTTCATGGCGTTGTAAATGCTGACTTTGCCAAAAATATTACGGTAAAAGGACGTGGCATTATAGATGGGTCCCATTTGTCGGGCTGGATGGGTAAAACATATCATATCCCGTTAAAATTCGACCACTGTGAAAATGTTAAGATAGAGGATGTCATTGTTTTGAACGCAAATGCATGGGTATGTCAAGGGTTTGATTCTAAAAATGGTGTGATAGACGGCATTAGAATCATTTCCGCAAGACCTAATGGGGATGGTATTACTCTGCAATCTTGTAAAAATTACGAAATAAAAAATTGTTTTATAAGAACATGGGATGATTCTCTTGTAGTAAAAAACTATGATGGGAATTCTGATCATATTACATTTACACATATGCAGCTTTGGACGGATTTTGCGCAGTCCATGGAAATCGGATATGAGACGAACAAAGGTAGTAAAGAAAATGCTTCTATCAGCAATATTATATTTGAGGATATAGCAGTGTTGAACAATTTCCATAAACCGGTTATATCAGTGCATAATGCAGACGATGCAGCAGTATCGGATATTATTTTTAGGAATATCGTGGTCGAGTATAATTTGGTGGGGAGCGGTGATGCGGATGAAATGCCATATCTGATAGATATTAATATTACGCAGAATTCTAACTGGTCCACAACAAAGGAAAGGGGAACCATATCCGATGTTACCATTGAAAATGTGAATGTGCTTGCAGGTTATGCGCCGAAATCCCGCATCAAAGGGTTTGATGCGGATCATAAAGTTCGGAATGTTAGAATAAAAAATCTGGAAATTACAGGGAAAAAAATCAAAGATTTTGAAAACGGACAGTTTGAAATTGATACCGATACTACGATAGATTTGGGGATTATTTTTTTGTAAATCCAAAAGTCTTGTTACTATTAATTATTGAGATAAAGATCTTTTGATATTCTCGAGAAATCACCAAAATAGTAATTCATCACAAAACAAATTACAAAAACTTATAATATTTTGTACCAAGTTATATTTTGTATTTATTTATGCACAATACAACTTGATACAAGATCAATTAGAAAGTTGTACAATGTTATTTGGAGGCGATATGTATGAGCATTGCTACAAATTATGAAGCAATATTAAAGGAGGACAAATTTTCCGGAACATGGTCTGCCAAAGAGAATGTATGGAAAATGAGGATAAAATAGAGGCAGGCATTTTGTTTGTCTTGTAATGAACTTGATTTTATATAACGGTAAAACAGAGATGGAATTTGTTGTCTGTCTCTGTTTTTTTATGCGCATAACTGAATTGATGTGATCTTAAGCTCCTATATTTTTATATTTAAAAGAAGTTATGGGATTTTTTAGAGGAGTATGATATCTAATGTATGTAGGACGAAAGGGAGGACGCTCCGGAATAGTCCGCAGCCAACTGTGCGCACAGGAGGAGTCTTTTTATGCAAGGTATAGGAACTGATGATTTGGTCAGAAAGGCGAAAAGGCAGGACCCAAATGCTTTTACGGAACTTATGCAGCTGTATATGACAGATATGTATAGAGTTGCGTTGGCGATTTTAATGAACGATGAGGATGCGGCAGATGCTATTCAGGATACAATACTTGTCTGTTGGGAAAAAATAAATACTCTGAGACATATTCAATATTTTAAAACTTGGATGACGAGAATATTGATTAATAAATGTTATAAGATCAGAAAATCCACAGAGAAATTAGGGGAACTGGAAGAGCATGAAGAGCCGTCGGCGTGCGATGAGTACAATCTTGAATTGAAGGAAGCAATGGCTTTGTTGGATGAGAAGTATCGCATTGTTATGACACTGTTTTACAGTGAGGGATATCATATTGATGAAATTGCAAAAATTTTACATATTCCCAAGAGTACGGTACAGACCCGTCTGCATAGAGCACGGGAGAAGCTGGCAAGGGACTATTACGGAATTGAAAGGAAGGTGTAGATTTTATGGCTAAGAAGAATATTTTCTTATATGATGTCGATATACCAGAAATCGTTCAGGATAAAGCGAAAGAGGCCTTTTCGATCATTATTGCGGAAAGGAAAAGTGTGATGGAGACAAACAAAGTTAAGGATGGGAGCACAAACGGGGTCAGAAATACAAAGCGGAATCGGAAGATTACAAAGATTATGGCGGCAGCAGCGTGCGCTGCAATCATTTTAACAGCAAATGTTATTGTAGGAAGATCAGGACGCAGCAATATGGAAGATCAAGAAATAACAGGGATAACTTCGAATGATTCCGGCATAGAAAGTGCAGATGCGTCCCTAGGAGTATCAGATATTACAACGCAGGAAACAGTGGACGGAAAAGGTCAAGGAGTGCTTTCGACGATTGATAAAATGTTTACGCTGCACGTAAGAGCCGCCGAAGCGGATGGAGAACAGAATAGTGAAGGGCAGACGGGAGATGAACAATCCACTCAATTGCTGGCCGGGCAGCCGGTTCCGTTGCTTAGCAGTGATAGAGCACATTCATGGGTACTCGGGGGAAATGGTTTGGAAGCCAGTGCTGTAGATTATTGTATAAGTATGCCGTTTACCTGCGTGGGCGACCATATTGAAAAGGTCACATACAGTATCAATAACGGAGCTTTCCAGATCGTACAGCCGAAGAATGAGACGATTATAGTCGATGGGCAGTTGTACGTGGGCACATTGAACACCGGAATGATTGGCGGAGATTATAATGAGGAAAATAATGGTTTGCCGTCCAGACCTTTTGAAACGGTCTTATACCGCTCCTTCACGCTGGACTATAATAGGCAGTCGGATGAATATACATGGATAAATATTTGTAATAATCGTTCTGTTAGCAAAGATATATATGACGCAATCTGGGGAGAGGGGAGGAGTCTGGAGGAGATGAATGGCGGTATGCAGCAGGTGCTAGATAACACTGTGATTACTTGTACTGTGCAGTATTCGGATAATGCTTCCCAGTCTGTTGATATTAATGTGAACAGCAAAGTTATGTCCTGTGTCGAAGCGGGTGATGAGCCCAACTATGAAGGAGAAATGGCGCTATACTTTACGTTTGAATTGCAGGAGTAAGCGCTATTAAGATTGGGTTGTTCAATAAAAAAAGAGATAAGGAGGCGGTTTGCTTAAGCAAGCCGTCATATATCCCACATATCCTTATCCAATTGCATTTTCATAATCTTGTAATTCGTGATACATACCTTCAATTATCACGGTTTTCCCTTTTATTCGATATACCAGGAGATATTTATGTCTCTGAAAATGGATTTTATGAAGTTCCAACTTCCTTAAGCGTTCGCTATTACAATAACCCAAACTATCCGCATATCCTTCAAGTATTCTTATTGTATCGTCAAAATCCTGCATTAAATTGCCCGCTGCCTGTGGATTCATAAGTACATTGTAAATATAATTCAAGAATTTATCATACTGTCGATTTGCCAGCTCAGACACTTCTACTTTATATTGCATATTTCTCCTTCATTCGTTGCGACACTGTATTGGCAGGTGTTGTCGCACCCATATCGCTTTTTTGAACCGATTCAGTAAGCTGCCTGACAATGACATCCTCACTAAGATACTCCATAGGCATATCACCCATATCCTTAAAAATAAGATATTGGATATACTTTTGAACTTCTCTTAATTTATCTTCCGGCATTGTTTCAAGCATAGAAATCGTATATTCTAACGTACTCATAAGCACCTCCAATTATCTTCTTTTCGTTTCAATTATTATAATATACGTTTTTATTTAATTCAATCATTTTGGTGCTGCGCCCATTTTTACAATACTTTTTGGATGTGCAATTTTAATACAGATATCGGCGCTTCCGTGCTTACGATAATAAAAAACGGATGGAGGGTGAATTTTCCGGCAACTAAACAGATTTTCTATTTATCTAATCAAGTAGAAGGGATAAAATACCTGTTATACCAGTCGGAAGAAAGGTGTGATCGAAAAATGGAGCATTTGGTCAGATTAGCGAAAAAAGGAGATGCGGATGCATTTATCAGATTAATAGAGATCAATCAGGAGGCGCTTAAGAGAATTGCCGTCGCATGGCTGAGGGATGAAAACGATATTGCGGATGTCATACAGGATACGATACTGGATGCCTATGAGCATATCGGACAGTTGAAGAAGGCGGAATATTTTAAAACGTGGCTTGTAAGGATTCTGATCAATAACTGTACGAAGATTTACCGCAAAAATAAGAATCATCTGCAGTTTGAGGTGAGTGCCGATGAGTATACGGAAGATCGTTGGGAAATCAGCGGGTCTGCGGAATCAATAAGTGCTGATCTGGAGTTTTTTGATCTGTTAAAAGTGCTTCCCGAAGACAGCAGGGTGATTTTTCAGCTGTATTTCGGCGAGCAATTTACGACAGCAGAGATCGCGGACATGTTACATATGAAAGAAAATACTGTGAAAAGTAAAATTCGCAGAGGAAAAATACAGCTTCGTGAGCAGATGGAAAAAGAACGTTAAGGGACGGAAAAGTTTTGGAAAGGGGCAGGAGCATGATTATGAGAAAATATTCTGACGATGATTTAAGAAATATTCTGGGTACGGCATCCATACAAAATCAAGTAATAGATACAAGAATCCACGAAACATTGGAGAGTATCAGACAAGAGCAAGTGGGGACCGGCGCACGGGAGGAGAAAATGAATAGGCAGCGGTCGGGATCAGCATGGAATGAGCAGATGCGTAACGGAAATCACACGGCACGGAAAAATCAGGCACACGGCAAGAATCATACGGTATGGCAAAAGCTTGCTTATGGCCTCGGAACTGTGGCGGCGGTAATTATTGTATCCATAGGTATCTGTGTTGCAAATCCGTCGCTTGCGGCAAACATTCCGATTCTTGGAAATATTTTTGCAAAAGTGCAGGAAGTTTTTCCGTTCGGAAGGATACCGGAGGATGAAACGACGCGGTTGTATGATGAAAATGTAAGGACTCCGCAGAATGCGATAGAAAAATCGAATTTGATGGTCGGAGGCGATCCGAATATAATCGATGAGGCTGCGGGATCGGAAACCGATACTTCCGGCGAATCAATGAAAGATGAAAGGTTTATTTATCGGGATCAGGATAATGGGATCACCGTTACTTTCACGGAATACTATGCATCTAATCAGGCAATTTTCTTTGGTGTCTGCATAGAAAGCGAGGAGGCATTCCCTGCCTTTGCCACCATGGGAGACACAGATTATCAGCTTATTCAGGCAAGAACAGAAGAACGGTACTCCTTTAGAGATACCGCGGTAGGCGGTTTCAGGAATATTGAAGGCAGACTGGAGGATGCACATACATTTGCAGGAATTATGCGTGTGGATTATGATTCTATAAATGTAGATGACAGCAAATATGAAGCAGCGTGCAGAGAAGCCGAGGAAAAGGGAGAAGAACTTCCGGCTGTCACAGAGGAGACATGGGATCTGTATATGGACCGCTATGAAGTACCGGAAGAATTTGCGGTGGAGATCAAGATAGAATCTTTGCGGGGATATTGCAGGGAAGAGATAGATGCGGAGAACGGAAATCAATACAGGGTACGCGGAAATTGGGAATTCCCGTCCTGTAAGATTGAGAAAAGCACAGCAGATGTACAGACCATTCAGATTGGAGAAGTGAATGAGCAGGGAATCGGACTCGATATGATAGAAATCTCTCCGGTAGAGTTGACGCTGCATACGATTGAACCGGCAAGTAGGCTGACATTTGCGGTAGCGCTTGATAAGAATGGAAAGAAACTGGCATCGGGCAGCAGCAATGCATATGAACTGGCGATTGCCGGGTGTGATATCTCCACGGTGNCTGTTTACATCTGTGATTATGATGANTATATGGATGANATCAAGGCNTACGCATTGGAAGATGATGAGAAGTTCAGAAGCGTGTTGGAAGAAAAGGCATTGTTTAAGACGGTGGTTNATACGCAGGNGGTTCCGGGGCATTAAATATTTTCATTAAAAATTCTTTGATCATTTCNATACATTAGAACGTTATATTAAGCAGAAAGCATTAATGCGATGCGGCGAGTGTCTTATAATTGTATGTGATAATGTCGATATAACGACAGCACGAGGGGTAAAGATGGCCATGACGGATGATGAATTGATCGAACGAATCAGAGACGGTGACGATAATAGCGCAGAAGAATTNGTTCTGCGCTATTACGCTNCAATTTTAAGATACTGCAGATGGCACTGTGTTGATGATGCGCGGGCGGAGGATNTGACGCAGGAAACGTTCTTACGTGTCTTTAAGAATTTGCCCCAATATGGTAAAAGGGACAGATTTAAATCGTGGCTGTATACAATTGCCAATCATCTGTGTGTTGACGAGAGCAGAAAAACGACATGGCATACGCTGAGTGATGAGCTGCCCGGGGAGTGCGCAGCTTTGTCCAAACTGGAGGACAGGGATGAAATAGACAGGNTGCTTNGGAAACTGTCGCCGGAGCAGAGGGAGGCCGTCATTCTCAGATTTGGGGAACAGTTAAGTTTTGCGGAGATTGCAAAGGTTACGGANTGTACCTTGAGAACGGCTCAGAGCNGGGTAAGATGTGCGCTTGAGATTATGAGAAGGGGGTGNAGGCAATGAGGCATGGTANGAATAAGCAGGAAAGCNATGAGATGAAAGAGAATGCAGACAAANGGAAAGGTGATAGGTTGGGGTGCCATATGGATCAACAGAAAGGGAATAAACCCGAGGACAGAATAATAGAAAAATATTTATGTGACAGGCTGAACTATTCGGCGCNTGTGCGTCCTAAGAAAATGCAGGAGACAATACAGTTATGTATCACTGAAATGCACAGACAGTCTGCCGGATATGAAGAGCGAACCGGATTCTGGACNTACCTTTCAGATGTTTTTCGTTTTGAGGGGCTGTNCATTTTCGGATTGCANATACTTGCACTTTTGGTAAGCTGTCTTGGAATCGCTACCGTGGCGGATATTCCGGCGGCGCTTCCGGCATTCATGCCATTGTTCGGATTAGCGGTTATGCCGGTACTGTATCGAGGGCAGGCATACGGAATGTGTGAGATGGAGGCGGTGACAAGAGCTTCCGGCGCGCAGATCGTACTGGCGAAGCTAATCTTGGCGGGAGCTGCGGANCTGCTGTGNATGACGGCAATGCTTTGTGTCGAGGTATCGGTGTGGGGTGNGTCCGATCAAATTATGCAGATGATTTTATACATTGTCGTGCCATTTCTGGTATGTATGGTGGAGNTATTGCGCAGTGTTNGCACATGCAGGCACAAGAGTACTACGACTTATACGGCGGTTTCTCTGATCGCTTGTGTGGGNTGGGGAGTTTCTGCACGATGCTTTCCCTGGCTGTATGAGACATCGGCAACCGGACTGTGGATCGNGGGGTTTATCGTGTTCGCCTCTTTTTTTATCAGGGAAATATGCTTTATCATTCAAATGCGGAAGGAAGGAAAAATGTATGGAACTATCAGTTGATCGGTTGACGAAACATTACGGGAGCAAAATTGCCGTGGATTGTGTCAGTGCGGTTATGAAACCGGGAGTATATGGTNTCTTGGGGGAGAACGGTGCGGGTAAGACAACACTAATGCGCATGGTCTGCTCGATTCTCGAGGCGACTTCGGGAGAGGTGTTTTTTGATGGACAGAATGTGATAGAGATGGGTGCCGAATACAGGAATCTGCTGGGATATCTGCCACAGGATTTCGGATATTATCCGGATTATACNGCGATGGAATTCTTGAGATATATGTCTGCACTTAAGGGGATTCCACGCAGAAAAGCGGTGAAACGCAGCGAGGAATTATTGGAAGTAACGGGATTAGAACATGTAGCATCCAAGAAAATCAANACNTTCTNCGGTGGAATGAAACAGAGACTCGGTATTGCNCAGGCGCTGTTAAATCATCCGAAGATATTGATTCTGGATGAGCCGACCGCAGGNCTTGACCCGAAGGAGAGAGTACGTTTCCGGAACCTGCTGGCGGATTATGCGGGGGATACGATCGTTCTTCTTTCNACNCATATTGTCTCGGATATCGAAGCCATAGCCGACCATGTTTTTATCATGAAAAANGGCGGCTTCGCGGCGCAGGGCACGGTGCCGGAACTGGTAGAGCAGGCGCAGGGAAAAGTGTGGGAGCTGGAAGTTTCCCCTGCGGAAGTGCATAGTTGGNAAAAGAAAGCGACGATCTCCAATCTTCGCCATGAGGAAGGACATGTGGTACTTCGAATCGTATCGGATGAAAAGCCGTCGTCGCAGGCAGCGGCGTGTCAGGCGGCATTGGAGGACTTGTATTTGTATTATTTTCCGGTGAAAGAGGGAGCNGGATTGTAATTTACAAAGAGGNTTAAGGTAAGATTTCGAGAAAGGCGTGATGATTTATATGATCAAAGAATTATTTCTGCAGGAGCATAAGAAATTATGGAAAAAGAAAAGCGTCCGGCTTAGTTTTCTTCTGTGTGTGTTCTATNTTGTAGTGTTCGGAAGTTTCCTGACATATCAGTGGTTTCAGTACGGAAGCTCGAATGGAGTTTATTCGGGGTTCGGAAATTATTTTGACGGGTATGAAAATATCAGGAAGANTCAGGAGTATGCCGGACAGTGGGAGGGGGAACTGACAGATGAAGTTTTGCAGGATATGGTAAGCGATTATCAGCGGNTGATTCGTGAGGCGGTGTCTGCACACAGTGCAGGCGATGCGGAGCGGGAACACGACTATATCGAACAATCCCGCANGACGGATGAGAGCGCGGTCGGAAGCTGGATCAAGNTGCTGTATCCCGAACTGNAAGATGTTTCGCAGGAGTATCCNTCGCTTATGACCAGATATGTAGAGCCTGAGAAATTAACGGGATTCTATGAGAGACGGCAGCAGAAAGTAGAAGAATTTCTGGANGTGTTCGGGCATACGGAGGAAGAGAAGNANTTTCTGCTGCGGATGAATGAAAAGGTGGAGGNGCCTTACCGTTATCAATGGATCGATGGATGGTCAACCCTTCTTGGTTNTATGCTGCCCGATTTCGGTGTGGTCATGGCAGTATTTATTGTGATTGCACTGTCCACGGTTTTCTCGGGAGAATGGCATAACGGTACGGGAATGCTCATGNTGACGACGAAGAACGGATGGAAAGAGACTGCTTGCGCGAAAGTTTTAAGCGGCATCGCATTTACGGTGGGAAGATGGGCGCGAAGATTGAAGAAATAGATTNTCCTTCCNATTCAATCGGTTTTTGGAATTTTTTTGGGTCATATTGAAAAAAATTGTAAAAGTGTCTATAATATANTTCAGTAGNGTTTTGTCAGGCATGAGATACATAGATATGCCCTGAAATCAAATTCGTTTGAGATGGAGGTTTGCTATGAGGTTAGTTACACGTTCGGATTTTGACGGGCTTGCATGTGGAGCGTTATTAAAGGAAGCGGGCATTATTGATCATTGGAAGTTTGCACANCCTAAAGATTTGCAGGATGGGCTGATTGAGATTACAGAGGATGACTGTCTTGCCAATGTTCCTTATGTGGAAGGATGCGGATTATGGTTTGATCATCATTCCAGTGAGCATGAAAGATTGCAGTTACAGGGTAAATATAAGGGAGAGAGCCGCATCACACCGTCCTGTGCCAGAATTATCTATGAGTACTATGGCGGCAGAGAGAGATTCCCGCAGTTTGACGATATGATGGAGGCGGTTGATAAGGTTGATTCCGGAAACCTTACCATCGACGAGATTCAGAATCCCAAGGGATGGATTCTTGTCGGTTATCTAATGGACCCCAGAACCGGGCTTGGACGTTTCCGTAATTTTACGATTTCCAATTATCAGCTTATGGAGAAACTGATCGATGCGTGCCGTACGATGACTACGGATGAGATTTTAGATCTGTCGGATGTTAAGGAGCGTATTGAGGTTTATAATGAGCAGACCGAGAAATTCAAGGAGATGGTTACAGCGCATACCGAGGTGCGCGGTAATGTGATTATCACGGATCTAAGAGGCTTAGACATTATCTATACAGGTAATCGGTTTATGATCTACAGCATGTATCCGGAACAGAATATCTCCGCATGGATCGTTAACGGTAAAGGCGGTCTCGGCTGTTCGGCAGCAGTCGGCTACAGCATTATCAATAAGACCAGCGACGTGAATGTAGGAAGTCTCATGCTGAAATACGGCGGCGGCGGCCACAAGAAAGTCGGCACCTGTCAGTTCAGCGATGAGAATATGGCGGAAGATCTTCCGAAGATGCTGGATGAACTTTGCGAGATGGCGAATGCCTAGAAGATAATCGGTATTGAAATGTCAGCTTGTAAGATCGGGCAATCCGATTTTCGGCTGGCGGTCAAACGGCGATATGCCCCATAATTGAAGGGCATATCGCCGTTAGTGGATTACGGTGTAGGTATACTGACTATCATTGATGATGAGGGTAACGTATGCGGTATGGATGCCGGAATATAGAACATGATATAAACGGGGGATATACATTATGACATTTGATTTAAAGAAGGACAGCAAAAGAATTATTATTATATGTCTGGCATCGGCAATCATGGCAGTCAATATTAAGACGTTTGTCAGTACGGGCGGGTTATATCCGGGCGGTGCTACGGGTCTGACAATATTGATCCAGAGTATCTGCAAGATGTTTTTGCATATTACGATTCCGTATACGCCTGTCAATCTGCTGTTGAATGCGGTGCCGATCTATATCGGATGGCGCTTTATCGGTAAGAAGTTTACGCTGTATTCCTGTATCTCCATCCTGGTGACAAGTATCATGACGGATATGATACCGGAGGTCGCTGTCACATACGATATTCTTCTGATCAGCATATTCGGCGGTATCATCAGCGGGTTCGCAATCAGTCTGTGCCTGTCCATGAATGCGACGACAGGAGGATCGGACTTTATTTCCATCTATCTGTCAGAGAAAAAAGGTGTCGATGCATGGAATTTTATTCTGGCATTTAACGTGGTTATCATTATGATTGCCGGATTACTGTTCGGTTTCGACAAGGCATTGTATTCCATCATATATCAGTACGCTTCCACACAGATGCTGCATATGCTCTATAAGAGATATCAAAAACAGACGCTGTTTATCGTGACAAATAAAGCGAACGATGTCTGCAAGGCGATCAATACGGTCAGCATGCATGGAGCGACGATCATGAGCGGCGAGGGCTCCTATGAACACGAGAAGAGGAAAGTGGTGTACTCCGTCGTGTCCAAGGAGGAGAGTAAAGAGGTGATAGCAGCCGTGAAGAAAGCGGATGAAAGCGCTTTCGTCAATGCAATCAGGACAGAAGAGCTGTCGGGAAGATTCTATTATAGGCCGAATGAGTAACCGTTTGTGTCTGCCCGCCTTTTGAAGAGCCTCCTAATTCATATAGTCGCCGTTGTAACTGACGAGTACCGCATTAGTGACGCCATCCATATCTGCCAGCGTATTGATAAAATCCGTGTTGTCGCTTTTCAGACGGATCTCGGCATTCAGTTCAATGGCGCCTTTTTGTACTGTTTTGCTTTTCACGACGAAGCGGGTGACCTGCGTTTCCAAGTATTCTTTTGCCCGGCGTTCGCTGTCCTGATCCGTGCAGTTTAAGACAACGATATAAGGATTAAAGTGAGATTTCCTGTTGACGAAAATCAGCAGGAAAACGCCGATCAGCACGCTGCCGATTACCGCTAAGGGGATCAGACCCGCGGCGAGGACGATTCCTACCGCGATCGACCAGAATAGGAAAGCAATGTCCAGAGGTTCCTTGATGGCAGCACGGAAACGGACGATGGATAGAGCACCGACCATACCGAGGGAAAGAACGACATTGGAGGTTACCGCGAGAATTACCAGCGTTGTGATCATAGTGAGAGCCACCAGCGTTACGCCGAATCCTGAAGAGTACATGACGCCTGAGAAAGTCTTTTTATAGACAAAAAAGATAAACATGCCCAGTCCAAAGGCAAGAATCAAGGCGAGAGTCATGTCAAAAAGGCTTATGCTGGTTACATTTTCTAAGAAACTAGATTTAAAAATATCATTAAAAGTCATAGTGTTTTCTCCATTACAATGAAATAGTTTGTTATGTCAGGTCAACCGTAAATTCGACATGCCGCATATTTTGAAAAGGCCTGTGTGCGACATCCGTCGAGTTGTACAATATCCCGAATCAGATCCGGCAGATAATCATCCCATTTTACTTCCAGAATAATAGGGGCATTGCCTGCAGGGATCGTGATACAGTCAGGGTTCAGAAAATCCGTACACCGCAGACCGGTCCGAATATCATAATCGATCGTGACGCGGACATTGCCTGCGGGAAAAATAAACGGTTCTCTAATGTAATCCACGATTGTCTTAGGGCGTAACTGTTGGAAATACATTTTGTCATGCAGCTCTTTCACAAGGGGCTCTTTACTCTCGGACATCCACTCACAGTTACCGTCTACGATTGCCTGCGCTTCCTCTGCTGTTAAGACGGCGGACTCTTTGGTACCCAGCCCGTCAAGTTTACTCTTTTTTTCCAGATGAATCAGGGAAGGATCACGGTTGTAGTAGCGGATGCGGAATTTCTCGCGCCGGCTTATGCCGTCCAGCTTCTCCCGCAGAGCCTTGTTCGACAGATTGTCGAAGTACAGGCTTCGAATCATGTAGCGTCCGTCGATGGCGTGTACGTCCGGCCGTGTTACTGCCCGCAGCCGTTGCCGCAGTGTGATCACATCGAAAAGTGTGATTTCGTGTTTCCATTCATGGCGGTAAGTCAAGGGGTGTCTCCTTTCTTCTATGTTTATGTTTAAGATTGTACAGGCAATTTAAGGAAAAAATATGTATAAATTGAGAAAATTCTGTGTCCAAGCTGTATTATATATTTAATAAAAGCGGTTGACAAATCCCGAATCAGGAACCTATAATGAATTATCACGAGCGGAAGGGGTGGAAAGATGAGGCAGTAATCGACTTTTGAAACATGAAATATTGTTGCCAAAAGTGGATTATGTTTCTCATTTTCATAACCGCTCTTTATTTGTGTCTTTTATTAATAGATAAAAAATGATTAAGCCGACAAGACTTCAAAGCTGTTTTGTGATGCGCTTAATCAAACAATAGACGGTGTTTATGAAACAGAAACCATCCGGAATCATTTGGCAACAGATGATTCTTTTTCTTTGCGCGCAGAAGCAGAGTCGAAGATACAGTCTTCTGAGTCTGCTTATGCCGGAGAAGTTGTAAGAAGAAACGGAGGTTAAAACATCATGGCACAAATCAGCGTATCAAATCTCACCTTCTGTTATGAAGGCAGCTTTGACAATATATTTGAAAATGTATCTTTTATGATAGACACGGACTGGAAGTTAGGTTTTATCGGGAGAAACGGCAAAGGAAAGACCACGTTTTTAAACCTTTTGATGGGAAACCAAAAGGAGTATCAGGGGCATATCAGCACATCGACGGTGTTTGACTATTTTCCCTATCAGGTCACGGAACAGCAGAAAGAACAATGCTGTGCGGATTTTATGGAAGAGTGGAAGACGGACTGTGAACTTTGGCGGATCATCTGTGAGTTGGAGAAGCTTCACCTCGAGGCGGATGTGCTCTACAGACCGTTCCGGACACTCAGCCACGGGGAGCGCACGAAGGTAATGCTGGCAGTTTTGTTTTCGGGAGAAAATGATTTCCTTCTTATCGATGAGCCGACGAATCATTTGGACCAGGAGTCGCGGGAGGTGGTGAAGGCATATCTGCATCAGAAGAAGGGATTTATTCTTGTTTCTCATGATCGCGATCTGCTGGACGCATGTATTGATCACGTGCTGGTCTTAAACCGCTGTACCATAGAGGTGCAGAGCGGAAATTTCTCATCATGGTGGGAGAATAAGAACCGTATGGATGCGTTCCATGAAGCGGAGAATGAGAAGCACAAGAAAGAAATCAGAAGACTGAATAAAGCGGCGGAGAGGACCCATGAGTGGGCGGATAAAAGTGAGAGAACCAAAATCGGTTTCGATCCGGTGAAGGAGAACGACAGAAGCAAAAGCACGCGTTCCTATATCGGTGTGAAGACGAAGAAAATGCAGAGCAGAAGAATGCAGATGGAGAAGCGCATCGCGGACGAAATCGAGCAGAAGGAAGGACTTCTGCAGGACATCGAGCGTCCTGTGGACCTGAAGCTTATGCCGATGCGGCACCATAAGGAAGTGTTGATTGCCGCACGAGATTACGGGATTGCGTATTGTACGCCGCCGGATTCAGCGGGGGTGAGAGTAGAGAAGGAAAGCACCGGCAGTGAGAACTGTACCGAGATTTTTCAGAACTTTAATTTTGAGCTGCGGCGCGGAGAGCGGGTCTTCCTCCACGGAGAGAACGGCTGTGGAAAGTCCAGCCTGATTAAGGCAATTCTTGCACGCTGTGCGGATGACCGGCGCGCTGACAAAGTGAGTGCAATGCGGGAATCCGGGACACTGACTACAGCTTCCGGACTTATCGTGTCTTATATTAATCAGGACACTTCGTATCTGCAGGGGAGTCTGAAGGAGTACAGCAGACAGAATAATCTGGATGAGAGCCTTTTCCTTGCGATCTTAAGGCAGCTTGACTTGGAGCGGGTGCAGTTTGCCAAGAATATGGAAGATTATTCCGAAGGGCAGAAGAAAAAAGTGCTGATCGCGGCGAGTCTGCTGCAACAGGCACATCTGTATATTTGGGATGAACCGCTTAATTATATTGATATTTTCTCCAGAATGCAGATTGAAGATCTGATCCTCACGTATCAGCCTACTATGCTCGTCGTGGAGCATGATGTGAGATTCCGGGAGAAGATCGCTACGCGGGTGGTGGAGATGTGAGATAAGTTTCCGAGAAAAGACTCAATTTCAACGGATTTGTTAGACGAATATTGTTGCTTTTTTGTCCTTTTTTTGGCAGAATATAAGAGGACGTGTTTTAAGAGTGAAGTTAAGGCGGGGAAATAGGCAGAGGCGTTATGATTTCCGCGGTAAGAAAGCTTCATTGATGGCTAATTATAGAAAGAGAGAAGGGATAATACATGGAAAGAAAAGTAGGAACTGTATCAAGGGGTATACGCTGCCCGATTATCAGAGAGGGCGATAACCTGTCGAAAATTGTTGTGGACAGTGTGTTAGAGGCAGCTGAGTCGGAAGGATTTGCCATTCGTGACAGAGATGTGATTGCGGTGACAGAATCTGTCGTGGCGAGATCTCAGGGCAACTATGCATCGGTGGAAGCGATCGCGCAGGATGTGAGAGAGAAACTCGGCGGGGAGACGATCGGCGTTATTTTCCCGATTCTGTCCAGAAACCGTTTCGCAATCTGCTTAAGAGGAATCGCGAAGGGCGCGAAGAAAGTTGTGTTGATGCTCAGCTATCCCAGCGATGAGGTAGGAAACGAGCTTGTGTCTTTGGATCAGCTTGATGAGGCGGGGATCAATCCTTACAGCGATGTGCTGACATTGGAGAAATACCGTGAACTTTTCGGAGAGAACAAACATCCTTTTACGGGAGTGGACTATGTAGCTTATTACGGAGATCTGATTCGGGAAGCGGGAGCTGACGTGGAGATTATCTTCGCCAACGACTGCCGCAGCATTCTTCCTTATACGAAGAAAGTATTAAACTGCGATATTCACACGAGAGCCCGCACGAAGAGACTTCTGAAGGCGGCAGGCGCAGAGGTGGTAATGGGAATGGATGATATCCTTACATCGTCCGTAAACGGCAGCGGCTGCAATGAGAAATACGGACTGCTTGGTTCCAATAAGTCTACGGAAGATACCATCAAGCTGTTCCCGAGAGAGTGTACTGATCTGGTACTGGATATTCAGAAAGAAATTCTGAACAGAACCGGCAAGCACGTAGAAGTCATGGTATACGGCGACGGCGCCTTCAAAGATCCGGTGGGGAAAATCTGGGAGCTTGCTGACCCCTGTGTATCTCCTGCCAGCACGCCCGGCTTAGAGGGTACACCCAACGAAGTGAAGTTAAAATATCTGGCGGATAATGATTTCAAAGACTTGTCCGGTGACGCGCTGAAAGAGGCGATCTCCAACCGTATCAGAGAAAAGAAAGATAATCTGGTTGGCGATATGGCATCGCAGGGTACGACGCCCAGAAGACTGACGGATCTGATCGGTTCCCTGTGCGATCTGACAAGCGGTTCGGGAGACAAGGGTACTCCGGTCATTTTGATTCAGGGATATTTTGATAATTATGTGAGTTAGATATATATCGGTGTAACGACATATTGATTCAGGACACATACATATGTATGAGCCCGCTGTGTTTCCTTTGCATGGCGGGCTTTTGCGTGAGGTAATAAGAGGATAAGATGGCAGACAATACGCGAAACGACTTGCTTGTTAATTTAGATCGATTACATACCACAGAAATGGGCGTTGAAAGAATTAAGCGAAACCTTTCCCTGAACACAGAGGATGTCGTGGAGTGGTGCCGTGGCAGAATATCTGACTCCAATGCGTCTGTCAGCCGACGTGGGAAAAATTGGTATGTGATCATAGACAATTGCGAGATCACGGTAAATGCGTACAGCTACACGATCATCACGGCACATAAGATAAAAAGAAATTGAAAACGGACAACTAAGAAGTGATCTGTGTAATAATCAAAAAGTATTTCAATACATACATTTAAAAAGGAGGCTGCATATGCGATACAGAACATTACAACGGTGCAACGGACAGAAGGTGAGCGAAATCGCTCTCGGCTGTGAGGGGTTTATGGGAAAATCCCGCGAAGAATTTAAAGCGATGCTCGATCGTGCCATGGAACTGGGAATTAATTTTATTGATATGTATACCTCGAATCCCGAGTTCCGGGATAACATGGGCGCAGCGATTGCAGGCAGACGGGATCAGATCGTGCTTCAGGGGCACATCTGCTCCGTGTGGGAGAACGGGCAGTATCTGCGCACCAGAGATTTGTCTAAGGTCAAAGCTGGGTTGGAGGACCAGCTGCAGCGACTTGGAACGGATTATTTGGATATCGGTATGATTCACTATGTGGATGGTGAGAGCGATTTCGAGGAAGTATTCGGTGGTGAGATCATCGAGTATTGTAAAGAACTGAAGGCGGCAGGTACGATCCGCGCCATCGGTATGAGCTCGCATAATCCGATTGTGGCACGCAAGGCAGTGGAAACAGGATTGGTTGATGTGTTGATGTTTTCCGTAAATGCGGCTTATGACATGCAGCCGGCCAGCGAAGACTGTAACGATCTGTGGGACCCGAAGAATTATCAGGATGGACGCATCGGTATGGACCCGGAGAGAAAGGCGCTTTACGAGTTGTGTGAGAAGGAAAATGTGGCGATTGATGTTATGAAAGCTTTTGGCGGCGGCGATATGCTGAATGAGGAGCTTTCTCCCTTTGGTGTGGCGTTCAATGAGTATCAGTGTATCGAATACTGTCTGACAAGACCCGCCGTGGTATCCGTTATGGCAGGCTGCCGCAGTATTGCGGAGGTAGAGAAGGCAGTGTCCTATTTAGAAGCTTCCAGAGAAGAGAGAGACTATTCCACGGTACTGTCCCGCATGGAAAAGTTTAAATTCCACGGCAACTGCATGTACTGCGGCCACTGTGCACCATGCAGCGTAGGAATAAATGTGGCGGATATCAATAAATATCTGAATCTGGCGTTGGCACAGGGAGAGGTGCCGGAGACGGTTGCGGATCACTATAAGCTGCTGGAGCATCATGCTTCGGAGTGTATCGCCTGCGGAAGCTGTGTGCGGAACTGTCCGTTTGGGGTCGAAGTGATTGCGAGAATGAAGAAGGCTGTAGAAGTGTTCGGATACTAGGATAATAGAAAATATGAAAGGCTCCGGGATTCCCGGAGCCTTTTTTACGCCAATTGCATAGGAAGATGCGAGAAGCACACTTTATTCTTACATAAGTTCTTGACAATTATTCTTAGTCTGTTAAAATGAAACTAGTTTCATTTTTGCGCCTTATTATATTTTATGGACTTATCCATTCACGGGATTAATTCTTCAATGCCTGCGGTGGGGTGGTTCATGCTTGTACATATTAAAGTATCGAAATATATGTAATTGACCGGAAACGATATGAGAGGAGGACTTTATGCCGAAGGTAACGGAAGAATACATTATTCAAAAGAAGAAAATGATAACGGACGCGGCGTATGAGCTGTGCCTGCAAAAGACAGTCAGTACAGTTACCATGCAGGATATCATTGATCGCACCGGACTCAGTCAGGGAGGAATCTATCGGTTTTATAAGGATATAGATGATATTTTTGCAGATATGATCCGGCAGATGCGTGAGCGGGTGAGCATTAAAGGAAAGATAGATGAGATCCTGGCGCAAAAAGACCTCCTCCCGCCGACGGAAATTACGAACAGGCTTTTTGATATGCTTGCGGAGTTTATGAGCAGTGAACTTATGGGAATCGAAAAGATTGACTTCGAATTATCCGTACTTGCCATGAATGCGCCGCAGCGAATTGACAAGATCATGAAGAGTATTCCCGAGGTGGGAAATATGGAATATTTGACGATGCGGACAATGGAGTTTTTGGAGGAGCAGAGACTGAGCGGTAAGATTCATCCGAGGGTAAGTGTAGAGGAGCTGCTGGCCTTTATCTCTTCGGCATACGGTGGCATTCAAATGACCTGTATTGTGCATAACTGCTATCAGCATGAGAGAAATCCGCTGACGTCATTGTACCAGCCGCAGATTTTGTTGGGGACGTTGGCGAAGACAGCGAATTATCTGATGGGTGAAGAATCTGATTGACGAATACCGAGTATTCTTGGCTAAAAAATAATGAAAAATAAAAGGAGAATCACGAAGAATATGAAAACAGACAGAGCATACACAGAAGAATATGTATCCCTCGCAGGAATCGATCACTACCTCTTGCATTACAAATCAAAACCGGAAGATCCGGTCATACTGTTTATTCATGGCGGACCGGGGCAGTCAGAGACCTTCTTTGCATTTATTGTGGAGGAGTATGCGGCGCGTAATTATAATATTGTTTATTACGATCAGCGGGGAGCGGGAAAAACATGGTTGAAGAACCGGAAGAGCAAACCTGATACCGCGATTTTGAAAAATGATTTGCTGGAGATCGTGCTGTATCTGAAGAAAGCGTATGGAAAAAACAAGATCGGACTTTTGGGACATTCGTGGGGAAGCGTTCTGGGAAGCATGTTTGCGCTGGAACACCCCGAACATACACTTTTCTATATCGGCTGCGGGCAAGTCATTAATATCATGGAAAATGAGCGGACGGGCTATGCTATTTTAAAAGATACGATTTATAAAAGCGGTAACAAAAAGGATATCAGGAAGTTGGAAAAGATCGGCGAATACCCGACGGACTATTTTGACATGAAGGTCTATCGCAAGATGGGACAGATCAGGAGCCTGCAGGGGAAATACGGACTGGCACAGGATTTCAGCAAGACGGTCATCGACCTGTGGCGCAGATCGCCGGTTATGGGAATGAAGGATCTCCTTCCCTTTATCACGGGTATCATGACCAATATGCAGGTGATGAGTGAATTGATGTCTTTTGACTTAAGAAAAGAAGGCAGCAGCTATCAGGTTCCGGTCTACTATGTGCTCGGAGAAAAGGATTGCCAGACGCCGATTGAGATCAGTATGAAATATTTCGAGGAGCTGGATGCGCCTGAGAAGAAACTTTATCTGATTCCGAACGCCGGACATGCGCCGATGATTGATAACGTGGAGGAGTACCGGAAGGCGGTGGGGGAGATTGCGCTAAAAGAGATAGTATACAACTAATAAAGGTGGAGCGGGTGACTGCTCCACCTTTATAATGCATGATAAGAAATATTAGTCAAACGTTATTTTACCATGTTCTTTTTCAAATTCGGCAATATGCTTTTTCATGAGAACTTCCAATTCTCTGTTGGCAGAACGACCATTATAATCTGCAGCGAAACGGAATTTCTTAAGGATTTCAGCATCCGTCCTTAATGTAAATTTAGCTGTGTCAGTTATCATAAGAATACCTCCAATATGACATTATTATACCGTCGAAATGACGGCTATAATCATATTGACGGCATAATGACGGCGTATTATAATTTCAATATAAGAGAGATAAGCGGGAGGCAATACAGCATGGAAAAAAGCTTACTGGATATTCTTGCGGAAGAAAGGATACACAAAGGATTAGAAAATGTATTAAATGATAACAAGTTGTATCAAGCGGCACAAAAAGAAGCAGATGAAGCGATAAATGAACTGGAGAAAGCAGGATTGAGTCAAGAGCAGAATAAGGTGATAGATAAGGCTATTTCTGCAACTAATGCCAGTGGAGCTGCATATGGTGCAACGGCTTATAAGCAGGGGCTTTATGATGGTATTAAGTTGATGACGGAAGTAAATCAGATTGGTCGGGAGGATGGTATACCGAATGAGCAGGGCTTTGACCGTGAAAAGACAGTATAGTTTCGATGATTATTTATGATGTTAATTTGGTAGTGTAAAATAAATCTGGATAGATAACGAGCGTTTATTGTAATAAATCAATGGACGCTTTATTTTATTATCCTAAAGATAAAAATTGTATTCGTGAATTGTAACTGGTCCTCATACATGATGCTCAGCTCGCCATAGTTATATCCCAAGTTACTTAATAGCATAGTTCATTTTCTCGTAGTTTCAAAGCTAGATAAATTCATTTTTGTTTCCATCATTTCTTTTATGATTTTGACTAAAAGGTCTTTGAGCGTTTCTTGAATGCCCTCAGCGGTTTCGATATCGTACTCTTGCAGCAGACCTTGAATGATGTTGCCTTTTCCCTCTGTCATACGAAAACCTGTAAAACATCTCGAACTTAACTCAGTTTTGTGTTATAATACAAATCGGTTAATTGGGCATATATGGAATACTGAAGGGGTGGCCCGTGTGATTATAAATATTTAGGATGATATTTTGAAAATACAAGTAGCAGATCTGTTTTACAGAACAGAAGAAGACTAAATAAAATATGAGAGTTTATATTTTTGCTTCTTATGAGGGTATATTTCAAGGAGTTAAAATGAATATAGAAGCAATGAGGAGTTTATATGCCAACAGATAACACGCAGTTTAGCTACAATTTCATTGATTTGTTTGCGGGAGCAGGTGGTCTGTCAGAAGGCTTTCTTCAAGCCGGATTTAAGCCTGTTGCTCATGTAGAAATGAATGAATTTGCGGCAAAAACGCTTGAAACTAGAAGTGCCTACTACTATCTAAAGGGTACGGACAATCTCGGCATATATAAAAAGTACCTGTCTGGGAAAATAACCCGCAACGATTTTATGAAGCAGATTCCGGCTTCAATAACAAAAACCATAATCAATGAAACGATGTCGGACGAGACATTGCCGTCTATTTTCAAGACCATTGATGGTATAATGAAAATTAGGAGCATCTCCAAGATAGATGTTATTGTGGGCGGTCCGCCTTGTCAAGCTTATTCCCTTGTAGGCAGGGCGCAAAGCAGTCATATGGATGTCCCGATGGCGGATGATCCTCGCAATTATCTGTATAAACTGTATGCAAGATTCTTAAAACGCTATCAGCCACGTATGTTTGTTTTTGAGAATGTTACGGGAATTGAGTCAGCCAATGGCGGAGTGACATGGAAAAACATTCAGAAATATTTGAAACGAGTCGGATATGAAATTGAGTGCAGAGAACAGAATGCACATACTTTTGGCGTCCTCCAAAACAGACGCAGGATGATTATCGTGGGATGGTTGAAGAAAAGTGGTTTGAAGTATCCTGATTTTTTTGAAATAAAAACAGACGCTATTGTGAATGATCTCTTTGCAGACCTTCCCAAGTTGCATCCTGGAGAGTGTTCAGATAAATATGCAAAGGCAAAAGCCAGTAGTTATGTGACGGAATCCGGCATCAGAACGAAAGCTGATGTGCTAACACACCATAATTGCCGTACCAATTTAGAGCGTGACATAAAGATATATAGAAGAGCGGTTGAACTGTGGAATGACGGTCACAAACGTCTTAACTATAACGACCTTCCGGATGAACTGAAAACGCACAAGAACAGACACTCCTTTACTGACAGGTTCAAGGTTGTCGAGGGAGATGAATCATGTTGCCACACCATACTAGCGCACCTCTCAAAGGATGGTCACTATTTCATTCATCCGGATATTGAACAGAATCGTTCCATCACCGTCCGGGAGGCGGCGAGAATACAATCCTTTCCGGACAGCTATTTCTTTGAGGGACCACGGACGTCACAGTTCGTACAGATAGGAAATGCAGTGCCTCCGATGATGGCAAAAGGAATAGCGATGGGGATTTTTGAGCAACTGTACAAAGGAGATTTAGATGGAAGGTAACCTGTTGCTTGAACAATTCAGCAGATATAAAAAGCTGGAACTTGAAACTTCTCCGTTTCATTTCCTTTTAGATGCGAACATAGAACTGAATCCGCATCAGATCAATGCCTTCTGCGCAGCTATCCAAGCATTAAAAACGGGCGGCATCGTATTGGCTGATGAAGTTGGGCTTGGAAAAACAATAGAAGCCGGGCTTGTGCTAAAGTATGTGCTTGAGTCGGGAGCAAAGCGTGTCTTAATTGCGCTTCCAGCGTCTCTCAGAAAGCAGTGGGAATTGGAACTTGAGGATAAATTTGGATTGAAGTCGGTGATTCTCGACAGGCTCACAGTAGAAAAAGAAGGCCGAGAATGGCGCAAAAGGCTTACGGATAACGGTTCTGTTAGAATTGTTCTTACCTCCTATGACTACTCGTCTAAGCTGATGAAGCGGTTCCCGGAGGTAAAGTGGGATTTCATTATTATTGATGAGGCTCACAACCTCAGAAACGTATTTCACGGAACAAAGCGGGCATTGAACCTGTATGAATTGTCAAAAGGTATACCGAAGATTCTATTAACTGCTACGCCGCTTCAGAACTCGTTGACTGATCTTCATGGGTTGGTTTCCTTTATTGATCAGCGGATTTTCGGAAGCGAGAAGGTTTTCAATAAACGCTACATTGAGGGACAGGATTATTCTGATCTGAAACAGGAGTTATCCCCAATTCTGTACAGAACGCTTCGTAAGGATGTAGCAAAATACATGAACTTCAAGAAGAGAACATGCAAAACGATCGACTTTATCCTCTCGCAGGATGAGATCGAATTGTATCAGCGGGTAAATGACTTCTTGAAGAGGGAACTGTTATACTCCATACCCGCATCAAACCGTGGTCTGATTATTCTTGTAATAAGAAAGCTTCTTGCTTCATCCAGTTTCGCCTTGATAGAAACCTTTGAGGTTTTGAAGAAGAGGCTGGAGAAACTTTATGAAGGTAGCAAGTCGGCGAGTGCGCAGGAAGGCTTTGATCTTTTCTGGAGTTTTGTGGAGGACGAGATAGATGAGTCCGACTTTGATGAGAACGAGGATGAGGAAACGATCATTCAGAAGCAGTTTATACAGGCTGAGCTGGACGAGGTAAACATCATTATTGAAGTTGCCAAGCGTATTAAAACGAATGCAAAGGTGAATGCCCTGAAAATTGCCATACAGATAGCTTTCGATTATCAGTGGGAGCAGGACATTCCGCAGAAGGTTGTGATTTTTACCGAGTCAAAGCGTACCCAGAAGTACATAGCGGCAGAACTGAGGAAGACAGGATTTGAGAATGAGGACATTCTTCTTTTCAATGGCGATTTTGACGATGCTTTGACGAAAGAGATTTACAGGACGTGGCAAGTTAAAAATTTTGGCAAAACAAACTACGGGCGCAGTGTGGAATACAAACATGCCATTGTAGACTATTTTCGGTACAATGCGAAGATTTTGGTTTGCACGGATGCTGGTTCAGAAGGTTTGAACTTGCAGTTCTGCAACACGGTTATCAATTACGATCTGCCGTGGAATCCGATGAAGATTGAACAGCGTATTGGTCGTTGTCATCGTTATGGACAGGAGCATGATGTTGTTGCTATCAACCTTTTGAATACACAGAATGCCGCTGATCAGCGTGTTTACGATATTTTGTCGAAGAAATTTGAACTGTTCGATGGTGTTTTCGGCGCATCGGATATCGCGCTTGGAGCACTGGAGTCCGGCACGAGTTTTGAAAAAATGGTGCTGCAGATTTACCAGACCTGTGACACCACTGCGGAATTCAAAAGGGCTTTTGATAAACTGGATAGAAAGCTGAACGCAAAGAAGGATAAGAAAGCAAGAGAACTTCGCTCTCTCCTGCTTACAGAAAGCAGTGGAGCAAAAGAACAGAATCTTGACGAAACAAAAGCAGACATCGCCAGATATTTGCATGATGTGGAATACTGGAGTCGCTTTGATGAGCCGGAGGTGGACGGAAGCCTACACTACTGGAAGGTCGATAATTGGGGCGAACAGATTCTTGGATTGCACGGAATCCTTTTTATTGGAGCGTTTTGCGATTCCTCAGAACTGCTCTTTCCTGTACTGTTGCTGTGTGATGAAAATGGAGATTATATAGATTTTGACGAGGCGGAACTGGTTCCGACGCTTGAAAAAATCGACGATATGGATGTGCGGTATTTTACGCCGACAGAAGCGGAAATGAAGTTGTACCAGCGTATCTACGATAATCTGACCGCCGAGATGGTAAAACGGTATCAAGAACAGGTGGAGCCAATCAAAGCGTACAACAGAAAGAAGATTGAAAACTGGGAGCGCATTCAGACGGAGCAGTTGATAGAAACCTACCAAGAAATGGATGCCGAGATTGGAGTGCTGAAGGAACAGGAGCGTGCTTCGGATAATTTCTATGAAAAGATTGACATACGGAAAAAGATAACTGAGAAGTCCAAGGCACTGGAGAAGTTCCAAGAGTCTTTCCATGAAAAAGGAACGGGATTCAAAATTGAGGGAGAGCGGGAAATCGGGGAGTTTGATAAACAGTTTGATATTAACCCGATTCTGTTGGTTAACATTGTACTGAAGTTTTAGGAGAGAAAATTATGCAGAAAACAGGAAAATTGGAACTGACATGGGTCGGTAAATATGATGAGCCATCTGTGGAACCAAGAATATTGTTGGAGGACAAGAGCAAGTCTTATGGCGACCAATCAAGCGAAAATATGCTGATTCATGGGGACAATCTTGTTGCGTTAAAGGCTTTGGAAGCAAATTATTCAGGACGGGTTAAGTGTATCTATATCGATCCACCTTTTAATACCGGACAAGCGTTCGAGAGCTATGATGATGGAATTGAGCATTCAATTTGGTTAAATCTCATGCATTCTCGCTTCAAGATAATGAGAAATCTATTAGCAGATGATGGTACGCTGTTTGTCCATATAGATGATAATGAAATAGGATATTTGATTGTTCTTCTTGATGAGATTTTTGGCAGAAATAATCGTATCTCTATTGTTTCGTTTAAACAAGCATCGGCAACAGGACATAAAGCTATAAATCCAGGAATAGTAAGTATAACGAACTTTATTCTAATATATTCAAAATCTAAGTCTTTATGGAAACCTAATAGAGTTTACACCGATAGAGGTGAGCGTGACAAACGTTATAGCAACTATATTACCAATATTAATGAACCATATGAAAACTGGAAGATCACGACTCTTACTGAAGCATTTGCTCGAAGCTTTGATATTACGTTAAAAGAAGCAAGAGCTTTGATTAAAAACAATCCTGAAGAGATTGACAAGTTTGTTATAGAACACTGCGAATCCGTTATACAGTTAGTTAATCCTGATTATAAAAATGTTGGTGCATCTACAAGGGAATATATTGACATATCTCGGGCTAATCCGAATCAAATATTCAGGCAAGTTCGCGAGGGGTATTCTGATATAATTCTTCTTGGTGGAAAAAGAATTATTTTTTACAAGGAAAAATTAAAAAAAATTGATGGTAAATATGTAGCAGGCGAACCACTTACAAGTTTATGGGATGATATTCTTTCAAATAACATTCATAATGAGGGAGGAGTTGACTTCCCTAAAAGCAAAAAACCAGAAGCACTAATCAAGCGTTGCTTAGAATTAACTACACAAGAGAATGATCTGGTTCTTGACAGTTTCCTTGGCTCTGGTACTACCGCCGCAGTTGCCCATAAAATGAGGAGAAGATATATTGGCATTGAGATGGGCGACCATGCATATACGCACTGTAAGATTCGATTGGATGGCGTAATCGATGGTGATCAAGGTGGCATAAGTAAGGCGGTGGATTGGCAAGGTGGTGGCGGATACCATTTTTATGAACTTGCCCCGAGTCTGCTTGTTAAAAACAATAAGCTGCCAATTTATCAAATTAATCCCTCCTACACCTTGGAGATGCTTTGTGAGGCAATCTGCAAGATTGAAGGATTCCGATATAAGCCGCAGGATGTTTTCCACGGATACTCTTCAGAGAAACGGTTTATCCATATCACTACGGAATTTATTAATGCTGGATATATTAAAGCGTTATCCGCACATCTTGCAGAGGGTCAGTCTCTCTTGATTTACGGCATGAAGATACAGTCGGATATGGTATTGCCTGATAACATCGAGGTCAAGAAAATACCGAAGGACCTCTTAGAAAAATGTGATTTTGAAAGCGAGGTACAGTAAATGTCAGAGATAGTAAACAAGATCAAATATGCAATGAGCTTGAGAACTCCGCAGGAGGAAGCTCTCTCATATCTCGACGCTATCAGTTCACATTGTGATTACAGGAGGGACAGCAAGGATGTTGTTGAGGCGACTGCATCCGAATATTGCGAAAAGCAGCGCAAGGTTCAAGCAGGGTTCGACTTTCCATCGTTTTGCTACGCTATGGCGACCGGTATAGGCAAGACTCGTCTTATGGGTGCCAGCATCTATTACCTGTACAAAATGAAGGGGTATAGGCACTTTTTTATCCTTGCTCCTGGGAATACGATTTATGATAAGCTGCGCAAGGAATCCAATCCAAGCCATCCGAAGTATATTTTCAAAGGACTGGAATCAGAAATGGGCAGGCCGAAAGTCTACGATGGTGAGAATTATGACACCTATCCCCTGAAGTTTGAGCAGATGGCTCTGCGCGTTGAGAAGACCTCGGAGATTCAGATTTTCATCTTCAACATCGGAAAGATTTTCAACAGTAAAACAGATACACAGTTCAACTTCCACAAGTTCAAAGAAACGCTCGGCGCCTCTTTTGCAGATGTGTTGGCACAGTTTGATGATCTCGTTATCTGTATGGATGAGGCACATCGCTACTATGCTCCAGCATCGATGATAGCAATCAATTATCTGAAGCCTGTTCTCGGATTGGAGTTTACGGCAACACCGAAGACTACTTCAAATATTATCTATGCATATGACTTGGCGCGTGGTGCTGTTGAGGGGTATCTGAAAGTTCCTGTTGTGATGGGGCGCTCCAACATGGCGGGCTACAACCAAGACGATATCGAAGAGATGAAAATCCGCGACGGTCTCACTCTGCATGAGCATCGCAAGTCTGTGCTACGGGAATATTGCAGCGACAACAATCTGAACTATGTGAAACCGATTGTTCTCATCGCTTGCAAGGATACCGACCACGCGAAAAAAATTCGTGCGCTTATCGACAGCGACGATTTCCAGAGTGGAAAGTATAAGGGAAAAGTTATAGAGATTCATTCAAAACAGACTGGTGAGGAGTCGGAGGAAAACATTCGCCTCTTGCTCTCTATTGAGAGTGCTTCAAACCCGATAGAAATTGTTCTGCACGTTTATAAGCTGAAAGAAGGTTGGGATGTAAACAACCTGTTTACGATTATTCCGCTGAACGCGGCAAAGAGCGATATCCTTGCCATGCAGACAATTGGTCGTGGCCTGAGATTGCCGTTTGGTGAACAGACAGGAAATGAGGATTTGGATTCGCTTGATATTGTTGCACATGACCATTATAGGGAGCTTGTGGATGAAATCAAGAGTAGCGATATTTTCCATTATCGCGACCTTGACAAAACTATAGTAGAGCCGTCTGAGTCAGTAGGAGTATCTGCTATTGTGGATGATGGGCAGCTTTCTCTGATGGATTTTGCAATCACTGCTTCGGGCGTGAAGTCCTTTGCGGAGGTTAGCAATCCGAAAACACAGCTTGAGATTTATCAGGAATACGTAAAAAACTTCATGGCGGTGCAAAAGAAAGATAAGCCTGAAGGTGCCAACCAGATGACGCTTTTTGACCTTCATCCTGAAATGATTTCCGATGACTCTTCAGAGTATGCGGCGTCTGCGCCAGAACAGCCACAGGGTTCGACAAGCGCGAAGTCTGGCAAACAGCCTCTGAGCAAGGATGAGTTTCTAAAAGCGGTATCGGAGTATTCGGCAAAGGCTATCTCTGTTCCGAAAATTCTTGTTCAGACTACATCTAAAGTAAAGTTCAACCGTTTTGAGGTAAAGCGCACGATTGACGATTTTGAGGTTGCTATGGCAAAAATTGAGCGTTTTGATGCTATTAATCAGCAGCTTCTTTCTGTCGTGGACGCACAGATTCTTGAAGTGAATGATGCAATGAACACTCTGGCCTGCATGCTTCTCGATACGATTAGCGAGCTGTCTTACGATGATGCGGACTTTGTTATTGACGTAGTTGAGCAGTATCTTGTGCAGATTCCGGGTGATGAGGAGAACAAGAGACGGATTATCCGCCGTTATGCGTCTCTGATTGTTTCGGATATCCGTAAGCAGATTTACGTGCATATGGATAGAAAGACGAATATCGTTCATATCATTCAGAAAGATCTTATATTGTTCCGTAAGTTTGTAAAGAACGTCAAAGAGGATGGCAAAGTGAAATTCGATAAGCCGTTCTCAGATAAAAGCAACATAAAGAAGTATTTGTTTACGGGCTATAAGAAGTCATACTACCCGGCAAATGCCTTTGACAGTGATCCAGAGCGGCTTTTTTCCATTATTCTGGAGGAAGACCCTGATGTTGTCCGTTGGATCAAGCCGCCGCTCAATCAGCTTGGGTTGTTCTGGAAAGCCGGACAGCAGTATAATCCGGATTTTCTTGTTGAGACAACCACAGGAAAATATATGGTTGAGGTAAAAGCAGCCAATGAAGTGACGCAGGAGGATGTCGTTTCGAAGGCAAGAGAGGGGATTAGGTGGTGTGAGTTTGCGTCCACCGATGATCCGGATCATAAGAAATGGGAGTATAAACTTATTTCTGATAACAATATTCATGTTGGGAATACATGCAAGTATACACTCGGCACATCACACAAAGTATCGGAGGAGTAAACATGGAGGAGCGCTTTAGGTATTCTGCAGTGCGTCAAAGAATCATTGATGCAATGAAAACAGATCTCATGGGACCATTGATGGAGGAGGAAGTTTTGGATGAAAATCCAAAACACGCCTACATAATCGGATTGCTTGCCCCACAGACAGATATGTCTAAAGGAACAGAGGATGATACTTCTGAACAGGAGATTGAATCTGTTGTCTCTTATGAGGATGGAGAAGATTATACCGCTGGAGAGGATGATGATAATGAGCCGATAACAACGACCCGTTTTCAGATTCCATCCTCTATTGGTATCAGCTTTTATATAAGTAGCCAGACAAAGGATATTAATCTTGATGTGTCTTGGGGTGACTACACTAAGTCTACGGAGAAGATAACCACGAAGGAGGGGAAAGAGGTTGATAAAGCATCTTATACCAGACATCCCATGAAAGAAACTTTGATTGTGGATTTCTCGACATTTGAGAAGAACAAAGAGTTTCATTTGGTTTGTGATTCCAATGTAAGAGTTCATGTTTCAAAGATTCTTTTGAAGCAGGGATATTCTTTGGTAACAGCTTATGTAATGAACCGGAGAAAGAATTCGGAGAATAATCTGGAATCTTTAATGTTCCAAGTGAACTTAAAGGTTTATAGCGCAACAGATGAAGATATATTTATAGCGGAGCATATATGCCGTAAGGTTCTGGCAGCTGACGAATTTTATTTTGAGCAAAGACCAATCATGGGAAGAGGACGCGGTTGTGCTGCAACATGGGGAAAAGTAACAAACGGAAAGACATCCTATGTGAGGTCTGATTTTATACCGCAGTATGAGTTCCCAGGAGTCAGTGCTGCTTTATCAGGCTTTGATAAATTCTTTTTCTCAATGAGATTCATGTCTGTAAAGCAGAGGAAAGATGAAATTATAGAAAAACTAAATCTCCTTGCACGGACATATGAAAAATGGATTCAGGAAAAGCTTCAAAACGATAGGAAAATGGCTGATGCAGCTTTTGCTGAGGAGGTTGGAAATTCAGTAATAAAGGAGTGTAAGTCAGCTCTTAGAAGAATCAGGGAAGGCATTGAATTGCTTGTAAAAGAGGATGTAGCCTTTGAGGCTTTTTGTTTCATGAACAGGGCTATGCTTTTGCAGAGGAATATCATGAACTATTCCAAAAAGCACGGTAGCGGTATAACCTGTAACTTCGGAGATTTTGTAAATCCGGAAGACCCGAATAATGATTTTGGCTGGAGACCATTCCAAATTGCGTTTATCCTCATGAATCTTTGCGCAATTGTTAATCCGGAGCATAGTGACCGGACTATTGTTGATTTGCTATACTTTCCGACTGGCGGTGGAAAGACAGAGGCATATCTTGGTCTCATGGCATTTACGATAGCTAATCGCCGCTTGAATAAGACAGAGGATGGGTTTAATAGGGATGGTGGAGTGACTGCAATCCTTAGATATACGCTGCGCCTTCTTACAACACAGCAGAGAGATCGTATTACAAAAATGGTTGTTGCTGCAGAGATACTGCGGAGAAAAGAGGTATCAAAGTATGGCAATGAGCCAATCAGCATAGGCTTCTGGGTTGGGGGAGGAGTAACTCCTAACAAGTTTGATGACTTGAAAGAAAATCCGGAAAAGCCGTATGAAGCAAGACGGCAGAGAAAGCTTATTTATAAGCAGCTCCTCACTTGTCCTTTTTGTGGGAAAGCATTGACAGAGGATGAATTTTATATCCACCCAGAAAAGAAGTCGGTGGAGATCTATTGCGGCGATAAAGATTGCTTGTTCTATAAGTATAAGTCGGACAGGATGGAAATTCCGGTCTATCTTGTGGATGAACAGATATATTCTAAGTGCCCGACCATTATTTTATCGACGGTTGATAAGTTTGCAAAACTGCCGTGGGATCCAAAGACAAATTCAATTTTCGGGCGCGTTGACAGACTGTGCAGTAGGGATGGCTATGTCGCTATAGGAGAAGGGCATCCTAAGCATAGAAAAACCGAATCGTTGCCTGCAGCAACTCTGACACCGATAAAACCATTCTTACCACCGGAACTGATCATTCAGGATGAGCTTCATCTAATCACGGGACCACTTGGAACTATTTATGGTGCGTATGAAACAATAATTGAAGACCTTTGTACTTATGAAAATGGTGCAAAGAGGATAAAGCCAAAGTATGTGGTATCAACAGCAACTATTAAAAACGCTCCTCAGCAGGCAAAATGTTTATATGCTCGCAAAGAGACAGCCCAGTTTCCTCCGAATGGATTCGAGATTGGAGACAGTTTCTTTATTAAGGAGATACCGATAGAGACAGATCCGTTCCGCAAGTACATAGGTGTATGTGCACCAGGGCAATCTGTAAAGACCACATTATTGCGTACATATGCGGTTATATTGCAGACTGTCTTTGAGCTTTCTAAGCAGGAGGAGTTCAAAGACATTATAGATCCATATTACACACTTGTAGGTTATTACAACAGTATTCGAGAACTTGGTGGTGCTGTCAGACTTCTCCAAGACGACATTCCCAAGAGAATGTGGCGTTTGACCAAGAAGTACGGATATGACCATCAGAGGTATCTGGATCGAATCCGGAACATTGAGATTACATCTCGAATGTCATCGTTTGAGATTCCGAAGAAGCTGGAGCAGTTGGAAACACCATATACGGAAGAGAATTGTCTTGATACGGCAGTTGCAACAAATATGATTGCTGTTGGTATGGATGTGGATCGTCTTGGGTTGATGGTCGTTACCGGTCAGCCCAAACAGAACTCTGAGTACATTCAGGCAACCAGTCGAATAGGACGAGCGTTCCCTGGTCTTGTGGTAGCTCTATATAATCCATACAGACCGCGAGATTTGTCGCACTACGAAAACTTTACGGGTTATCACTCCCAGCTTTACCGTTTCGTAGAAGGAACAACAGCCACACCTTTTTCTGCGAGGGCAAGAGATCGTGTTTTACACGCTTTAGTAATATCGGCAATCAGACTGAAATTCCCGGACTTTGCAGCTAACGATACGGCAGCAAATATTTCTAATTTAACGGATGAGCAGCTACAAGAGGTAAAAGATGTGATACTGGATCGACTTAATATCATTAAGCCTGCTGTTCGGGCTGATGCAGAAAATGAGATTGACCAGTTTATAGAATGGTGGAAGATGCTTACACACGGTCCTAAGTCTCTAAGATATTATGTGTATGGTACAGATTACTACAATCGTTTGATGAATTACTACAGTGAGAATTGTACGGATTCAGAAAAGGCAACATTAAGCTCTATGCGGGAAGTGGAAAATGCTGCCAATATGTATTATTATACGGAGGGCTGATGACATGGCATTTGATAATAATAAGTTAGGAGAATTAAGACCTAACCAGATAATTACAACTTTCGGACCAGGCTCTATCGTTGACGCTGTAAAGGACTCTGTGACGGTTCTGGATACAAACTACTGGTCTGAAAAGGGAAAGAGGATTATTGATGGCAGACTTGCATCCTACCTGGGAGTCGACTGTTTTTATATGCCTCGGACTTCATATCGAGGAGATGTTCCGGTGGTTACCTTTCCCTATACTCACGTGTGCTCTAATCTCAAGTGTGGAAGGCTTTTTGATGCACGAGAGAATTTTGATTTGGATAAATACTTGAAGTACGGAGTAACATGTCCCGATTGCCAAAGGTCAGCGTATCCTGCACGTTTTATTACTATTTGTGAGAACGGTCATATGGATGATTTCCCATGGAAATGGTGGGTGCATGAAGGTAATACAAGCTGCAATGGAAAAATGAGAATGTATTCAACAGGCAACACCTCAACCTTGGCAGATATGTTCGTTGAATGTACCTGTGGTGCAAAACGCAGTATGAGTGGAGCCACACAGAAAGAAAACTTCGAAGGTCTTTCTTGTACAGGACATCATGCTTTCAGACCGAACACTAAAAACAAGAGATGTACAAAACCAATAATTCCATCTCAGCGTGGGGCTTCGAATGTGTATTTTGCAGTAGCTAGGAGCGCAATTTCGATTCCTCCTTGGATTAATCCGCTATACAACCTTCTTGACGACCATTTCAAACTCATCGAGGAAACAAGAGAGATGTTTGGAAATGATGCAATTTCGAAGGTATATGAGAAATATTTTACAGCATACACGAAGGAAGAGTTTGATGAAGCTTTAAAACGTAGGATGGAAAATATTAAAGAGTTTAAAGAAATCAAACAAATGGAGTATGAAGCCATTACTCACCATAATGATCCTACTTATGCTTCCAATAAAAAGCACTTTAAGGCAGAGGAGGAGGATTTACCTGATTACTTGAAACCGTACTTCAGTAGGGTAATCAGGATTACAAGATTACGTGAGGTCAGGGTGTTAATGGGCTTCACGCGAGTAGAAGCACCAGATCCAGATGCTGATACAGATGATCAGACGAATATTGTGTTTTTGAATAAGAACCGTGATGAGAGATGGCTTCCAGCAGCAGAAGTCCACGGAGAGGGAATCTTTATTGAATTTAATAGTGATACGCTGGACAAGTGGGTAAACAGCTCGGCTAAAAAGTTATCGAAGAAATACGAGGAATGCTATAGGGAGTTTTGTGAGGCTAAGGGCTGGAAGATTACTTCGCTTCGGAATGCAATTTATGTATTGATGCATACTTTCTCGCATTTTTTAATTAAGCAGATGTCAATGTCTTCAGGATATTCTTCTTCCGCTATCAGAGAGAGAATCTACTTTGGGGATAAAATGGCTGGAATTCTTCTATACACGGGAAGTGCTGACAAGGAAGGCTCTCTTGGGGGATTGGTGGAATTGGGTTATATAAACAAGCTTGTTTCAATAATGGGAGATGCGTTCCAAGAGGCATTACTTTGTACAAATGATCCGGAATGTATGAACAATATGCCTGCAGGTAATAATTCCAATGGCGCAGCGTGCCATTCCTGCAGCATGATTTCAGAAACCGCCTGTGAGAATGGAAATCGTATGCTTGATAGAGGTTTAGTTGTGCCCATTGCAGACAGAGAGAACGAAGCATATTTTAAGGAGCTGGTATTAGAACTATGTCAACTGGAAATGTAAGTTTAGACATCTTGTTGGATGAATTGAAAAACTCCATAGATGAAGGAAATGACCCTGCTGATTCAATCCGGGCAATAAAAAGGAGGTTTTCTTCTATCAGCGATAAAGAAGCCAAGGATATTTATGCGCTTGTGTCGGGAGCCTTAGATACTCTGGGCAAGGAGAATGCCTCTATTGTTATGACCGCTCCGGCATCCTTTTCTTTAAAGGCAAGGACGACGAAAAATACAGTATCGTCAATGCTGGAAGGCGCGGAGAAAAGCATAATGATAACAGGATACTCGCTTTCCGACTATTTCAGCGACATGGTTGATCTTATCATTTGCAAGAGCCAGAAGGGTGTATTTGTAAAGTTCTACGTTAACAATATAGACAGCCAAGACAATTTTGATAAGTTGTGCCGTTATAAGGGCAGATTCCTGAAAATCTACAACTATCCGAGATCCGAAGATACAATGGCGGCACTTCATGCAAAGGTACTATCTGTGGATGGAGAGAAGACTTTAATAACTTCTGCCAATCTTTCGTATCACGGGCAGCAGGGCAATATAGAACTTGGCACGTTGATTGAATCTAAAGTGATGGCCAAACAGGTGGAGGATATTTTTACCCAGCTGATATTTAAAAGAGTATTTGTTGAGGTATAAAGAATATGATGGCAAGGAGATGAAGTACATAGTGGCTAAAAATTTACATTAATGTAATATTCAGCCAGTGTGATATTGGGATTAATCGAGTCAAGAAATTGTAATCCCAGAAATTCATATAGAAAGCGAGAGACCAATATATAATATATTAGTAAAATAACTTTTTTGGGTAGTTTTGGGGTACTAATCGGGAAAACTTCCCCCAAAACTACCCAAAAGAAAGACAATTACTACCCCGAAATACCCCAAAAGAAGGACTGTTACAATAAAGATCCAAAGAAATTAATTGGAGAAGCAACTGAATATGATAAAGACGTAGTGTTGAAAGAAAAAAGGTAAAGGATTGGCTGAAAAGTTTTAGCGCATTTGCTAATAGCTTTGGTGGCACTTTGATTTGGGGCATTACTAATGATAATGAAGTTGTCGGGTTGGATGATGCGGAATCCGATGCGGAGTTTATAAGTGAGGCAATCAAAACGAAAATTGATTCTATCCCGAAAGTGAATTTACGTTTTCATATGGAAGACGATAAGAAATAGATTCTTCTTGATGTGTATGCAGGTAAGGAAACACCATATTACTATGTGGGAGAGGGAAATATGACTGCTTATATTCGATTGGGAAAAGCGTTCCGGCGGATAATATTATTCTCAAGAGATTGGTTCTTCAGGGAACAAATCGTTCTTATGATAGTTTGGTTTCTAATTATAAATTTGCAAATATGGCATTTACAAAACTGCACTCTGTGCGTAAGCACAATACGGGAAAAGACTTTGAAGATAGTGATTATGAATCTTGGGGAATTGTAGATGAGGAGGGGAATCTTACAAATGCCGGGGCATTGCTGGCAGTTTGATGACAGGATAGAAATTTACTCTCCTAGCGGTATGCCGGATGGTCGCAGAGTACAGGATTTGGATTTGAGAAATGTATCGTCTAGGAGACGGAATCCGATTATTGCCGATATATTTAATCGCTTGAAATATATGGGTCGCCGGGGCAGCGGCTTTAAGAAAATATTGGATTCCTATGAATTTCAGGATAATTATACAGAAGAAATGAAGCCGGAGTTTAAATCGAGCAATAGCGAATTTTGGCTAATATTTAAAAATTTAAATTATAATGCTAAAAATATCGGCAATGACTTATCGGTAAAAAATGCCGACAAAAAAATGCCGATAAAAAAGTGCCGATAAAGACGGAGCAACAGTTAGAGAAGATACTCCAATACTTATCGGAACAATCGGAATGCTCTTGTAGAGATATTTGTATGCTTTTAGATGTAAAAGAACGTAGAGCAAGGCAATTACTTCAAGAGTTACAGGAGCAAGAGAAAGTTGAATCGTATGGAGCTAATAGGATAAGACGATATAGATTGCTTTAAAAAATTCTGTTTATGAAAGAGGTAAAAGGTCATTCGGAGAAGGGTTGCTGTGGGCATTATCATTCGGAGAAGAAGAGGATAAGTTGGAGCTTATGTTCGAGAGTTCTGATGTGTTTTGTAGTGTGAAATAGTAAAATTTAATAAAAAGAAGAAAAATAGAATTCATGAATTACTATAGAAGCTCAATTCAAGGATATAATGTGTATAATATATTTTTGTGTAATAAGAATTTTTCTAGGAGAAATGCAAGCGATTTATGGTGTTTGGGGAGACAGATGCAATTAAAACTATTTCTTGTAGATTAAAGGTATAATTGGTGTGGAACCAGAGGTTTTTCGGAGAGCAATATTAAAAATATGCGACAGTTCTATGCGCCAGCCGATGGCTGGCGATATAGATTGGGGTGAATTTATATCACTGGGTTTTACACATCATATAGAAATATTGTCAAAAACAAAAGGGATTTCTGAGCGTTTATTTTATATCCATGAATGTGCGGTCAGGGCTTGGGATAAGTATACTTTAAGAGAGTATATTAAGTCAGGACTTTATCACAAAAAAGGAAATCTGCCGAATAATTTTACAGATGCGCTTAGTGATACACAGTTCGCGGTAAAGGCAAGAGGGTATTTCATGATGACCAAACAGGAACTTCTGATAGAATATAATATTCAGGATATTATTGAATACATAGTTGAAGATTTACGAATCGAATATGATAAAGCTATGCAGATTTTCTATAATTCTCAGACTTTTGATAAACTCACGGATATTGAGACGGGGTTATATCTTGAAAGTTCTGCATATGTTTATACAATTTTTCAAGATGAAATGATTTTTGGTCGTTTGGTTCAGACAGAAATATAAGAAAGGCTATCTGCAGCAAAACTATGGAAATTGTAAGAGCAGGGATAAATGATGCGAAGGTAGTGGGATTAGTCCATTCAACCGCATGGAAACAAGCTTATGAAAAGGTGTTTCCTCCGGAATATTTATACTCAGACACACCGGCTAAAAGGACACAGGAGTTTTTAGAGTCTTGTAACAATAAAGATGTTTTCTATTATTTATTATACGAAGCTGAGTTGGCTGTCGGAGTTGTCAAGGTAATGAAGGAATCGGATGGCTATGAAATAGTAAGTTTTTATATACTCGAAGAACATCGAGGTAAAGGTTTCGGTAAGCAGGCTGTAATATATTTAAGCAAGTTATTAGGCGGAGAGAAAGTGCAGTTGTGGGTATTGGAAGACAACAAAAAAGCCAGACGTTTTTATGAAAATAATGGTTTTAAAAACACCGGAAATACAAGGGTAATTTGTCGGGGCGATTCTTATGTTCAGATGCAATATGAACTATGTGGCAGTCCATTTTCGTCCCACTCTTGACACTCCACCCACCATCAAGTTATTCTGAAAGTCCGTCTCCGGAAACGGCAGGTGCGGACTTGTAAAGTGAATAAAGTATTCTCCGGCTGTCACCGGAGAGGCAACCGAATATGATAAAAAGCGTAGTGTTGCAAGAAAGAAGGTAAAGGATTGGCTGAAAAGTGTCAGCGCATTTGCTAATAGCTTTGGTGGCACTTTGATTTGGGGCATTACGAATGATGATGAAGTTGTCGGATTAGAAAATGCGAAATCCGATGCGGAGTTTATAAGTGAGACAATCAAAATGAAAATGGATTCTATTCCGAAAGTGAATTTACGTCTTCATAAGAAATGAAAGCGTTCCGGCGGATAATATTACTCTCAAGTGATTGGTTCTTCAGGGAACAATTAAAAATACAACAAAGAACTTTTGGTCAGTTATTTAGAAAATTTATTGAATCGGAACTAAAAAAAATGTAAAAGGAAGCCCGCTCGTGACTTCCTTTACTTGGTTACAATAGTTTCTTCGGCACCCGTCCAAAGAAAAATTGTAATAATATTATATGTTTTGAAAAAAATATTATGTATGGACAATAGTAAAGGGAACTCACTCGTAGTTCCCTTACTTGAATAACTATACTGATACCCCGCTCGTGAGTACCTTTCTTGTACCTTTATACTAGCATGAAAAAAGTAGCTTGTCTACACTTATTTTAGAATGTTTTCTAAATATGCTGCCAGACTTGATATATCTGAAAAGTTGTATTTATCTAATAAAGATTGAATTTCAGCAATTTGAGTCTGCTGAGTAATCAAATCGGATTGGAGTTTGGATCGAGACTCTCTCAATTTTTCTATGTACCGCAATTTATCATTAAAGTCATTTTGCAATGTCTGGTAGTAATGATTTATATTCAGAGATATAGAGATTGCATTATCAACTGCTTTCATCTCATTTGGTGTGAGGTCAGTAATATAGTCTCCCAGTCTGGCCTTACTTACACAAGTAATATTTCCTAATAATACATTGCCATCAAGAATGACTTTGCCAGAGGAATCAACCTTATCTGCAATCGGCACCACGATGGGCAAAGTAGAAGTAGTATGTGTAATAGGCGCAACAAGTGTATTGGGTGACGTTCTATTGGCAGAGTTATACTGGAGAATAACACAAGGTCTTTCTTTGCACTCCTCACTACCTATGCCTATACCAAATTTGCAGCGATATACTTGTCCTCTATAAATAATACGGTTTTTTGCAGATGGAGCTATAGCATTTAGGTATAACTTGTCCTTGAGCCAATCAAGATACAGTTGAGTTTTTGTAAGGTCAATATTCATGCAGGTCTCCTTAGTATTTTTATTGGATTATATGTTTTCTATCAATGTATGTCAATCAAATATACTCCTCAATTGGCACATTAAACAATTTTAAGGTATCTTCCAACCACATATTATATTCTTTTTCGTCCATTGCTCCGGAAGCACTTTAAGGATTTATAAGGAGATTACGCTCCGCCCCTTGACACCCCACCCACCATCGAGCTATAATGGAAGTCCGCCTCCGGAAACGGCAGGCGCGGACTTGTAAAGTGAATAAGGTATTCTCCGGCTGTCACCGGAGAGGCAGGACCTACTTGGCAAGATATTTTCATCTGCGAAAGCAGAAATATTACTACCAGGAGGAAGCTATATGATTACGATGGAGCATGTATGTAAATCGTACAGAGTAGCAAAAAGAAACGCGGGCATGAAAGAGGCCTGCAAAGCGCTGTTCCGGCGGGATGTGGAAATCATCCGTGCATTGTCGGATGTCAGCTTCACCATTCAGGACGGAGAGATGGTGGGCTATATCGGACCCAACGGAGCAGGCAAAAGTTCTACGATCAAAATTCTAAGCGGGATCTTAACCCCTGAGAGCGGGAATTGCCTCGTGGACGGGCGCATACCATGGAAAAACCGCACGGAGCATGTGCGGCAGATCGGTGTGGTGTTCGGCCAACGCTCACAGTTGTGGTGGGACGTTCCCGTGATCGATTCCTTTGAACTTTTGAAGGATATCTATACTATCCCCTCATATGAATATCAGAATAATCTGGAGGAATTGACGGAGCTTCTGCACTTGCAGGAGCTTCTCAAAATGCCGACGAGACAATTATCGCTCGGACAGAGAATGCGTTGTGAGATTGCGGCTTCTTTATTGCATTCTCCGAAAATATTGTTCCTCGATGAACCCACGATTGGTTTGGATGCGGTGTCGAAACTGGCAGTGCGGGAATTTATCATGCAGTTAAATCAGAATCATAAGACTACCGTTATTCTGACGACTCACGACATGCAGGATATTGAGGCGCTGACCAAACGTATTATCCTGATCGGCAGAGGGCGGGTGCTTATGGACGGAACGCTGGAAGATATGCGGAGACTGGCGGCAGAGCATGGGCAGGTAATAGAGGAGCGGCATGCAGATACGGATCAGCGGTTACAGACGACAGAGCAGTTCGGCTGTATGGCGGAAGGGGCTGTGTATGAAGATGTAACGAAACAGAATGCAGACAGTCTGGAGCGCATCGTTGCCGGACTTTATCAGAAGTTGGATATTTTATAGGAGATGATTAAATGAGAAAATACAAAACCTACTTTTCCTTCTTCCGCATTCGCTTCAATATGGGATTGCAGTATCGCGTGGCGGCAGTCAGCGGCGCGGCGACACAGATTCTATGGGGACTTATGGAGTGTCTGGCATTTATGGCTTTTCAGGAGTCCGATCCGGAGGTTTATCCTATGGCGCTTTCCGCAACGGTTTCCTACATATGGCTCCGGGAGGCGTTTTTCTCTGCATTTACGACATGGAATGCGGACGAAGATATTTTTGACAGCATTGTAAACGGAGGGATTGCGTATGAATTATGCAGACCGGTTTCCGTCTATCATATGTGGTTTGCGAAAACTGTTGCCGCGCGGGTTGCCGGTGCCGGACTGAGATGTGTACCTCTGTTGACGGTCGCATTTCTTCTGCCGCAGCCTTTGCGTCTGACGCTCCCGAAGAGTCCGGCGCATTTCGCCCTGTTTGTGATAACGCTGTTTCTGGGGCTTGGCGTAACGGTGGCGTTTTGCATGTTTACTTATGTTCTGGCTTTCTTTACGATATCGCCGCAGGGGCTGCGAATGCTTTTTACCTCTATGATAGATTTTCTGTCCGGCGCAATCATTCCGCTTCCGTTTATGCCGGACGCGGTCAGGAAGGTCGTTGAGTTGCTTCCTTTTGCGGGAATGTTTAACGTACCGCTTTTGATCTACAGCGGAGAGCTGGCGGGTGCGGAGATGTTTCGTAGTATCGGTATGCAGTGTTTCTGGCTGATTACGCTCGTTGTGTCAGGAAGAGTACTATGCAAGGCTGCGGAACGGAAAATCGTTGTGCAGGGAGGGTGAGAAAAGATGTGCGAGAGAATAAGGAAGAGTACAAAATTATATTTTCACTATTTATCTGTTGCACTGCGCAGTACGATGCAGTATAAAATGTCTTTTTTTATGATGGTTATCGGGAGATTTCTTCTGTCTTTTAACGGAATACTGGGCGTGTATTTCATGCTTTCGCGGTTCGGGCATGTGAAGGGGTATACTTTCGGGGAAGTGTTGCTTTGTTTTTCTATCATACAGATGGATTTTGCGCTGGCGGAATGTATCGGCGGAGGATTCGCGACGTTTGCAAGTACTGTGCGACAGGGGGAATTTGACCGGATCTTACTCAGACCGTGCAGCACGATTCTACAGCTTCTTGGCGGTAAGTTTCGGATAGACAGAATCGGGCTGATTCTGCAGGCGGTTGTTATGTTTGCATACGGTGTGGCTGTCAGCCCGGTTGAGTGGACATTTGGCAGAAGCCTGACGGTCATTCTCATGCTGTTTGGCGGGACAACGCTTTTCACCAGTTTCTTTTTGCTGCGGGCGGCGTTTACATTTTTTACATTGGAAGGACTTGAGTTGGTTAATATTTTAACATATGGCGCGCAGGAGCATGGGAAATATCCGATTGATATTTATGGAAAGAAAATGCTGAGCTTCTGCACATACATTATTCCGTACACGCTGGTGCAGTATTATCCTTTACAATACTTGTTGGGGCGCACCGATCAGTGGTACTATGGAATATATCCGTTAGGAGCGGTCGGTTTTCTGCTGATGTGTTATGCGGCATGGCGGTTCGGGATGCGGCATTATCAGTCGGCGGGGTCGTGATGAATCTTTTTAAAAAATAAGAAGCACAAGTGGCATAAAGATCGGAGAATAACATGAGTGAAAATTATCAACCGCCTTTTTCGATGAATGAGGAGATAACGAATTTAATAGTGGAGATAGGTGAGTATGTTGGTACAATCACAACATACGATGCTATGCGGCCGAATCCAATTCTCCGCAGGGAAAATCAGATTAAGACAATACATTCATCTCTGGCGATAGAACAGAATACGCTTACCTTGAAACAGGTTACGGATGTGATAAATGGAAAACGGATATTGGGACCACCGCAGGATATCCGTGAGGTAAAGAATGCATATGAGGCTTATGAAAGAGTATCTGTGCTTGACCCATATAGTGTAAAAAATCTTTTGTTGGCTCATAAGATTATGATGGAGGGGCTTGTGAAGGAAGCGGGAAGTTTTCGAAGCGGCAATGTTGGTATTTATGCCGGGACAAAGCTGATTCATGCAGGAACACCTGCAAAGTATGTGCCTGATTTGATGAAGCAGTTGTTTACATGGCTAAAGCAATCGAAATATCATCCGCTTGTGAAGTCTTGCCTCTTTCATTATGAGTTTGAGTTCATTCATCCCTTTGCAGATGGCAATGGTCGGACAGGAAGATTGTGGCAGTCATTAATTTTGCAGAAGTGGAAAGAAGTTTTTGCATGGATTTCGGTAGAAACGCTCGTGTATGAAAATCAGAACGAATATTATAAGATGTTGCAACAAGCAGATAAGGTTGGTGATTCTACAAAATTTGTCGAGTTTATGCTTGGGATGATCCGCAATGCCTTGAAGGAGATAATCGAGACAAATAGCGGAACAAATGTCGCAACAAATGTCGCAGTAAATGTCGTAACAAATGAAGAAAAAATAATAGCACTTTTAAGGCAGGATGGCAATATGTCAGCCAATATGTTGTCTGTATCTGTGGGAATCACGCAACGGCATGCACAGCGTATTTTGGCGAAATTAAAGGATGAGGGAAGAATAATACGGCATGGGGCAAATAAAAACGGTTATTGGGAAGTTAGAAGAGAAGAGCGTGGCGTATAATAATGAGCTGCAAAAGTAAAAACAGAGGATTTCACGTTGAATAAAGCAATCATGCAAAAGACAATATTATTTTTTATTTTAATGTGTGCATGCACATGCGTGGGATGTCATGTGCAACAATCGGAAGTCGGGGAAGAAGAAATCGGACATACCGAAATTTTTCAAAATACAAAGACCGATCAGGAAGAGCCGGATGCTACAGACTCCAATCAGGAAGAATCCGATGTCGCAGATACGGAACAGGCAGCGGAATCCTCCGAAAATCCTGCGCGTAAGGATCCGAAGAATGCTAAACTGCTGTGTCTTGAAAGCGGAGATATGGAAACGCTGCTGGGAATTTCTTTCGGCGACAGAATCGACTATACCCGTTTTGAGGTGAGCGGATCGGGAGATTTCGGACCGCTGTACTGTGAGATTGATGCGCGGCAAGGCAGTCGTGTGTATTACTGTTTCCAAGGAAAAGGACACGGGTTTGGCGGCTTCAGTGCGACGGATCCGGAATTTGATTTTTTGGGGCTGGATCAGGGAGAAGATAAGCTGGAGAGATTGGTTGATCTTTTTGGTGTGCCGGACGAGGCTGGCGTATATGATAAAGTCGATTCGATTGAAACGGTAATATGGCACTTTGAGAAGGCATCACTGGAGGCACATATAAGAAATGGGTACATAATCAGCGTGGAATATCTGGCGGCAGATGGTGTTGCCGATGGCGTGGAGATACCATGGGAACAGACCGAACTGGCTAAGGACAGCCAGGGGAATTATGATTATCTTGAAAATATTTATCAATGGGAAGCAATCTGCAACTCTGATGCCAATGATACGGAAGCTTCCTACCATCCGTACGATGATGATTATGATGCCGGTTATGTGGGGACATTTATCCAAGAATATTTGAAAAAACAGGGGATCTGGAGAACAGAGCCGGACGGAACGGTCTATAATCGACGCGGAGAGCCCTTGGTGGAGTATTATATAGAGGAAGCAGAGAACAAATATTGTTTTGTAGTACATTTGTGGGGCGACTACTGGCTTGATTACGAAGCGGGCACCAGCGAGTATAGGGATGCCGTATACTGCACGACGCACGTTCTGGAAGAGTCAGATCAAACGGGAACTCTTCTCTATAATATTGATGAAGAGAACGGAATTACGCGGGAGCGGCTGTATGATACGGATAGAATGCGCAAGGCGGATGTTTCTTATAAAAATATGGCAGGGGCACCGATTTCTTTGATAACGGATTACTGGTACATAGATACCGGATATGACGCCGGGTTCGGTGTATTATGCAGAAGCCATTTGTCCTCGTGGACCCATGGGACATCCGACAGTAGCGGGGCGATCGAATACGATGAAAAGGGCAGAATGATCCTCAATGATTATTACATTACCCATGGCGGACATACAGATATCTTTCTTTATAAAGATGATTCGGATCTGCCATGGGCGTGTTTAAACTGGTGCAGTTATGCGCCGGGATTTACGAACGTTTATTTGTTTGAGAGGGCTCTTCAGTAATTATACCGGTCAACGGTTCTGTCGGTAAAAAGAGATCTTGCTGATCGGATTATAAGAAGCGCTTCCGGCGCTGAAAATGCCGGAAGCGTTTTCCTTATACCTCTTTATTGACCATAAAATGTTTCGATTGCCCGAGCAAAGAATTCGGCGGAGCCCTCTCCGTATCTTGCTTCTATTTTTGATTTCCATACTCCGTCTCGGTAGCTGCGTGCGATGGCAAGCATCATCTCTTGCTCGTTCTTGATCTGGCTGAACTGCTTCATCGCAAAACCGTATTCGGCGACGATCTCCTTTACCTCGAAAGAGTCCACGGGACAGTCACGCTTGCCGTTCAGTTTTTCCAAGATCGCTTCCAGCCGCTTATTATAACTTTCTGCAACTTCTTTGCTGACGGGATTTTTTACGGCAGATAAATAGTTGTCTTTCCCGCCGTACCATTCAACCACTTTGGCATAGTTTTTCTGCATTTTTTCTGAGGAAACGACTTCCATATAGTGCTGCTTCCACTGCTCAGTGCTCCCAAACTCTTTGACCGCTAGATCTTTCATATCCTCCGGCATATGCTCCAACATAGCCTGAAACATTTCTTCAATTTCAGTTTTGCTGAAAATTGCAAAATCCATTTTGTTTTCTCCTTTCAGAATATCATCGATGCTGGCGATCAGACGTTCCATACGTTCCTTCTTTGCCACCAGCATTTTCTTCTGCATTTGCAGGATTTGATTTTTGTCAAGAGCAGGATTTTCCATAATAGCCTTGATTTCTTTGAGAGGAATATCGAACTCGCGGAAGAACAAGATCTGTTGCAATGTCTCTAGGGCTTTATCGTCATAAAGCCGGTATCCTGCCTCACTTTTTTCCGTCGGAGTAAACAATCCGATCTCATCATAATAGTGAAGCGTTCGCGCGCTGATACCCGTCAGTTCGGATATTTCCTTTACAGTCATCATGTTGTTGGACCTCCCTGTTCTTGATATAACCACTATAATCTATGACGTTCCGTTACAGTCAATAGGTTTTTATTGTTTTCGGAAAAGAATATATATTTGTTTCTTCATCATTAATAAGATATAATTTGATGGATGACAAGAAGTGGTTGCAAAGAATCTTTGCGTGACATTTTGCAGGAGAAAATTATGAAGTGGTTCAAAAGAATCGGCATGGCAATCTTGTTCTCGCCGTTCATATTAATACTGGGTGTCATAGTGTTTGAAATTGTCGGCATGTCCGTGAACCATGCGGCGACTGAGCGACAGACGAAGAAACTGCAGGCTGATTTGACAGAAGGAATATCGGATCTTGAGATCATTAATGTTAATTCTGAGACGGGGAATTCATCGGGAACAGGGAATCATGTGGAATGCATGTCTACGATAATATTTTCAACCGAAATGAACGAAAGTGAAATAGAAGGAGCAATGGCAGCGTATTATGATTTTGATAATGAATGCTGTGTTATAAGGAAAGAAGAGAATGGGACTTTTTCGATTTATCTGGAAACCACGGCGCCGTTTCCGGATAATATAGAAGGGCATTAATTGTTTCGTGTGACGATATCGCATGACAGTGAATTCTATAAGGAGGAGAAAACGATGCATAACATAACAATAAAAACGGAACGTTTATTATTGCGTCCGCTGACGGTCTCAGATGCAAATGATGTATTTGAATGGGTCAGTGACGAACGTGTGGCAAGGTACATGGTTTATACCACATATACAGAGATCGAACAGGTGAGACAGTGGCTGACGTTCATCAATCAAGAGGCGAGTACGTACCATTTTGGCTTTGAACGCGTTTCGGACGGAAAGCTGATTGGAAGCGGTGACATTGGACCGGATCAGGAATCCGACAGATGGGGATTCGGCTATAATTTGCGATACGATTGCTGGGGAATGGGATATGCCACGGAAGCGGCAGAGGCGATGATTCATTATGCCCATGAAAACTTCGGGGCTAAAAAATTTGCGTCGAGTCATTGTGAGCCCAACCTTGCTTCGGGTAATGTTATGAAAAAGTGCGGACTGCACTTTGTGGGGTACGGAGAATTTCAAAAGCTTGACGGAAGCTGTAAAATGCGCTCGATGGAATATGAGGGATACAGAGATTAAAACAGGATTTTGATTTGTGAAAATTTACAGCCGGGATGCTGCAAATTTTTGAATTTGGGATATTGACAAAGGACAAAAAACAGTGATAAAATAAAACTCTACCGCCCAAAATAATATCGGTCTGAAAAAATAATTAGAAATTTTTTCAAAAAGATATTGACTGCGGGCTTCCGGTATGATAATATACCAACGTTGCGTGTTTGAAAAACAGCGGATACGCAGCACAGAACCTTGACAAATAAACAGTAATGCAACCCTGAAAATTCTAAGAGAAAATTTTCAGAGAGTATCGGACAGATACAAACCAAACAACAGTATTGAAGAACGGATATCAAAA
>JAAUZT010000008.1 GCA_014804485.1 Lachnospiraceae bacterium | reverse complement strand
GGTCATCTTCCGCTCCGAATTCTTCCTTGACAAATTCATAACCATTCTTTTCAAGAACTCTTACCGACGCATTATTCCCATGCATAACACGTCCATATAAAATGTTTATTTCAAAAATTCAGTTCATAATGTTAAAGATATAAATACACAACCGGAATTTAGTTAATATAGGACATGTCACTTACTCGCTTTATAAATCTTTTTCCTTCATTGTTTACAAACATATGTGAAACCCCGCCAGCCAGTCCGAATATTTCACTTGTATTTATGGTTTCAATATTTAGCCCAAGAAACATTGCATTGAACACACTTAACAAATCTCCATGAGAAACAATTATTATATTTTCATCATTGTTTGCCATTATTTCATCATAAAACGGTTTCAATCTGTTCCACTCATCTCTGCGACTTTCCGCATCAGAAAACAATCTATCATCAATAGTTTTCTCTTGCATTTCAAGATTATCACGAAGCCATTGAACTGATTTACCACAACATTTACCAAGATTTCGTTCCCTCAATTCAGTTCTTAAAATAGGCGTTAGCCCTAAATATTTACCAACATTTTCAGCTGTCTGTTTTGCGCGTAATAAATCAGATGAATACATTACGAACTTCTTTTCAGATAACTCTGTTTTTAGCTTTTCGCCAATTCTATTTGCCTGTTGCACTCCCAGTTCGGATAATTCCCAATCTGTCCAAGAGCCAACCATACCATTTGTATGATGAACTGATTGTGTATGCTGAATAGTAATGATTGTTTTCATAAAATACCTCCAAATTTAATTTGCCTGCCAGCCAAACTGAAAGTCAGCGTTCATCCGTTATGAAATATTGAACAGTATTTTTCGGATGAATCAATTCCGTTCTAAAGAAATCAGGGTATATTGTCCGCTCGTCGTCAGGTGAAATCCATTTAAGATACTCTTTGCCGTATCCTTCCGTAAAAATGTTATTTTTTAGTGAAAAATCTTCGGGAACTTTCATATAAAAATAAAATGAAATCTCGTAAATAAGCTTTCCTGAATGAACCGGGGAGTCGCCGACAAAGTAGTTTTCATGAACAAATCCCAACCTGTCAATTTCCATTCTTACCCCAGTTTCCTCCCATACTTCTCTGATTATCGCTTCCTCCGTCGTTTCACCGAACTTTACACGACCACCAACGGAATAGAGATAATCATTTCTTTCGCTATCTACCATCAGGATTTTTCCGTCTTTCATAATAATTGCACCAACGCGAATATTTATAAGACCATTATCGCACGATACCGTCATGTCGCTACTCATTGTCAGTCTCCTCCTTCAAAAAAACAGAATATATCTATCATACAAATTGTTTACTTGTTAGTCCATATCCCCACACAGAAGGTTTCATATCACTATCTGAAATTAATTTGTGAACTGTTTGCTGTTCTTCGTATCGCCTTTTGAAACTATCCTTGCCCACACAGTACAATTCAATGTGAATATTTTGATTAACACGAACCAAATATAATTTCCCGTTTTTTTGTTCAATATGTATTTTGCCGGGGAGATAGGTTCCCGTGTATTTCTCAAGGTCTTTTGGCGACAGCAGAATTTCCTCCGGTCTGTGTGAAACAGGTGCCTGTTCATTATGTATGATTGCTGCAATGCCATTTCCAAAACGATATTGATCTATTGATTCAGTATTTGAAATAATGATGATGCAAATGTCTTCATCAAAATAGTACTGCGTGTAGGCAGATACACCAAGAAAATCACCGCCATGGGCATATTTAATCGTTCCACCTTCATCATATCGCTCCAAACCATAACAATAGTGGTTTTTGTTTTCTGACAGATAAATCTCATAGGAATGCTCTGATAAAATGTTCCTGTTTTTAAGGCATTCATACCATTTTTGCAGGTCATCACAGTTTGTAACCAATGCACCTGCACCAATACTATACAAGTTGTTTGTATAAGGGACTCTGACCAGTACACCGTAATCATGCATATAATTGCTGGCTTTGTTTGGGATAATATCCTGCCCATTATCAATAACCGTATTGTTCATTCCCAACTTGGAAAAAATATGCTCCTCCAGAAATTCACTGTAAGTTTGTCCGGAAACATATTCAATTATCCATGCAAGCAAATTATAATTAGAATTGTTATAGTCGAATTCTTCACCCGGCTTCTTAATAGGTTCCCTNATAATCCANTTCCGAAAAAATTGTTCTTTATGATAAGGCTTCCTGTCCTCACCCACATAGAAATCGTCTTCAAAGTTATAATTATTATGNAGTCCTGAAGTATGGGACAAAAGCTGATGAACCGTTATTTCNGAAGGAAGCTGCATATTTGAGGGCAGATACCGATTTGCTTTTTCATCAAGTCGTATCANCCCTTTATCATATAAGATCATAATCGCAAATGCAGTGAACTGCTTGGCAACAGAAGCAACCGTAAATCGTGTCTCCATTGTATTTTTAATACTAAACTCAATATTTGAATATCCACGGCTGGTTTCAAATATGATTTGACCATTTTGAATAATTCTTATAACCCCAGAAAAATNCCAANANTCCATTTCTGTAACAATNTAGTTNTTCAGATTCTTGTGAATCTCNNCCATAAACACTCTCCCTTGCNCAAATCCTTATCTTTNATCTCTAATACCCCAAGGTTCCGTTTAAAGATTCATCGTCCTCGATCCACTGCTGCACGGGAATCTNNCGGTATTCNTTCTCCGTATCCCTGACATAGACCGTCTCGATNCCCGCNTTGATNATCTGNCTNTTGCACATGGAGCAGCTACAGGAGTTCTTCACNTACTCCCCCGTATCCGCTTCCACGCCCACCAGNTAAAGNGCGCTTCCGATCATCTTGTCTCTGGANGCGCTGATNATCGCATTTGCCTCCGCATGNACGCTGCGNCACAGCTCATACCGNTCTCCCCTTGGAATCTCCATTTTGATGCGGATNCATTCTCCGATATCCGTGCAGTTCTTCCTGCCTCTGGGCGCACCTACATAACCGGTGGAAATCACCTCGTCATTTTTCACGATCACCGCTCCGTAATGNCGTCTTANNCANGTNGANCNCTGNGCCACCATCTTGGCCANATCTAAGTAGTAGTTNACTTTATCTCTTCTTTCCATCTTAATCCCCCATTCTTGCTCNACCTGCGAGTTTGGGCGCAAGCACAAACTTGCGTGTGAAAAATTTATTTTTCACACNATNCCTTTCTTTTGGCTCTCTTTTATTATAACTCTCTACTATATTGAAATCCAATACCTTTGAATAACGCCGCTTNTGGTCAATCCTACGNTATCGGCGACTTCGTTTTCCAACACTCCGCCGTTTTTAATAATCGTTCTTCGCGAAGCTGTATTTTCCTTATCGCAGGCTACTAAAACCTTACTTTCTCCAAATTCACGGCAAATGGGTAAAACCATTCCCAGCATTTCAGCCGCATAACCTTTACGCCTTTCTGACGGGCGAATACTATATCCAATATTGCCTCCGAAATTTTTAAGGAAATCCGATAACGGATGNCGAAAATCAATGATACCGACAACACGATCGTCGTTTTGTCTTACTGCTAAAAACACNTCCGACGGAACATATCCCTCTTTATACTTTTCTCTTAATCTTCTTTCAAAATCCATCCATTCATCAAATGTACGNNCTTCTTCAAGCCCTGCACAGCCATCAAAGCTATCTCCGTTTTGTGACATTTCTTCTTTATATGACATAACTTGTTCTTCATATCGTTTAGACGGTCTGACCAATATCAATTCGCCGCCGCAATAAAAATTATCGGCTCCGCCGCTTTTTGCTTTATAGGCTCGACGGACAGCAATGCAAGCGCTACATGGCACTCCGGTCGCAATCANTAATAATATCGCCCCTATCCGTGCCTTTTCCTGCTGTTCTTCTGTCGGTATCATCTCAAAAGAGCCGCATAGAAACCAAAACAATGCGAAGACAAAACCAAGTAAAAAAATCACAATCAATATATCGCAGATAAACCGTATTATTTTTGCTTTTCTCATGGAATCACCTCTACAACTTCCGCTTTTCAAGCGGTTTCAAATAGCTGTCCATAAATGCTGATTTTTCTTCACTGTATTCCGCCACTTCNATNGTTCCGTTTATATACCTTATTAAATGTAGACTCCCCGATTCAAATTTAAATGTTTCTCCACCATATGCGATCTGTCCGTCCGTTATTGCCGTCACCATTGCATACAGTATAGCACCGTGGGCNGCCACAAGGATATTTTCCTTATCAGCAAACGATAATACGATCCGTTCAAACGCCGAACGCGCCCTTTTCAACAGATCATTAAGCGATTCCATTCCGGGATAAATATCATTCGGATACTTTTCTCTTCTCTCCGCAATCGTTAAACCTTCACCTTTACCAAAGCAACGTTCTATAAGCAACGGTTCCACAATAATATCCGTTCTCTCATATGCCAGTCTGTCAGAAACAATTTCCGCACTTTCACGCGCTCTTGATAAAGGACTTGAGATTACCAAATCAATATCCGGATACAAATTTGCAAGAATATCTGCCGCATGACTGATCTGTAATCTTCCGTTTTGATTCAACGGAATATCCATATGCCCCTGTAACCGTCCCGCCCGATTCCAGTCTGTTTCACCATGTCGCAGTAAAAAGATATTCATAGCGCCTCCACTACTTTTGAGCTACAATCAGTCCATGTTCACTATATCCCAAATTGCTCTTTTTGTCACATAAACTCAAATGAATATCCATAAATGCTTCAAAATCATTTTTGCTCATATGCTCGACTATATCTCTATATACAAAAATAGGTCCGTCAGTTGCAACATGATGAAGTAATTTTAAATTATACTTATTTAATTCCTCCTCTATCATTTCCGGAGTTGTTGCGTAAAATAATGTACTATTCTCTATACGCCCCTTTTGCATATAATCTGCCAGAAATGAAAAATTATCTTTCAATTCCTCAAAATGTGCCATATAGTTTGCACAGCGATTAACATATGAAATTATATATATCCCGCCATTTTTTAGTACTCTTAACGTTTCAGACAACGATTTTTCTCTGTCAGTTTCATCACATAAATGATAATAAGATCCTAAATTTAATACTACATCAAAGCTATTATCATGAAATCTTGATAAATCTAAAACACTTCCTTGATAAATGTCTTTTAATTTATGATTTTTTTCATTTTCCATTCTTATATGAGCCACATTTGTGTCAATCAGATCGCCTGCAATCACATTACAGCCTAAATCGGCGAGCGGAAATGCATAAACACCGCATCCGGCGCAAGCATCCAACACTGACATATCTTTTCGGCAATATTTTTTCAAATATTTCATAGTTGTTATGTATTCAATTTGTCCTGATTGGGAAACCAAACGTTGGCTTTCATTCCAATCCTCGGCATAAAATTTTTGTATTTCTTCCATATCCTAACCTCTCTAAATTCTGATTCTGACAGGTAACAAGTTATAATTCACGATAATAAGGACAAATATTCTCAAAATGCCCGTCTTTCATTTTGAAGCCGTTAGGAATCGTACCCAACTGAATAAATCCAAGTCTTTCATATAATCGTCTGGCGTGGATATTACTTTCAACCACTGCATTAAATTGCAATATTGTAAACGCATGTTTCCTCGCCTGATCTAAGCAGTCCAGAACAAGCTGCTCCCCGATATGTTGACCTCTTTTCTGAGAGCTAACAGCATAACTTGCATTACAAATATGTCCGCAGCGTCCGACATTGTTGGGATGAAGTATGTAAAGTCCATATATGACATGACTATTTTCATCCTCGGCAACAGCCGAATATGTCTGTGAAGCAAAAAATTCAGCCCCTGTTATATCGTTTAGTAATTCTTCCTGCGGAAAAGCAATGCCCTCCTCTACGACTTCGTTCCAAATTTGAATCATCGATTCCAAATCTCTTTCTTCATAACTCCGAATTATCATTTAAGTCACTTCCAATCTCAAATTTATATATCTTCCTTCGCAAGCCATTTTGTGATATTAGCGTCTTTATTAACCGTTCTTCTTACAGAAAGTATAATGGGTTTAAAGTGCTTTCGCCAAAATATATTTGCAAAAGGATTGGCGGTTTCAAAACAAACATGGAGATATTGTATATTTTTCTCAATGCAATGCTTCATCACTTCATTTAACATGCACTTCCCGATTCCCAATCCACGATATTCAGGCTTGATATAAGCACCGACTTTACTAATCAGGCCCGTATTCGTGGACGCTAAATTTTCTATGTTATATCCGGTTTGAACTGATAAATTCATGACGCCTATGGGCATATCATTATCCCATGCAACCAACAAATGGTCCGTTTTAATCATATCAATTACATCATCTAATTCATAATCATTTCTTTTTAAAAATATGGGCGATTCAATATAAAAGTGTACCGACTCCTTCATCAATGCAAGTAACGCTTCCGCATCGCTATATGCAGCAACGGATATTTTATATTTGCTATCAATCCGGCATACCGGCTCTTGTACTTTTGTATAAGCGTCAATTACGTGAGAGCCAAAACCAATATCGTATAACATATCTTTTAAAGCATGGTTATCGTTATAAATCATCCATAGGTGGTTGAATCTGTCATCATCTACCCATATTTGTGCTGCATAGTTATATAATTCATGATAGATTGTCTCGCTGTCTTCTTCAATCGCAGCATGACCTATAATTGGACAAAAGGCCGATTTTTCATTATGAAAGTCAAAATACATCCAAGCGATATAGCCGGTAATAACATCGTCTCTTTTTGCTATAATGGCATTACCACGGTTGATTTGGTTATCCAAATACGTCATAATACTATTTCCCCCGCCGCTCAAAAAGTCAGGGATAACCGCACTGTTACAGTATTTCGAATATTGATTATGCCAGATTTCAATCAGCTCCGGAATTTCTTCTTTTTTCATCTTAGAAATTTGGTACATAGTTATGCTTTTATCTCCTAAAAATCCTAATTTACTGCTCAATTTAACGTCCCGACAAAACTGGAATTCTGATAAGACAAATTTTATAACAAGTAAGTTTGCCCTTACGCTTTCCCTCGTGTTATATCCTTAAATAGAATACGGCAACCACATCAATTGTAGTCATATATACATATGGTCAGTCTGATTTAGCTTTCTGTTTAGCGCTCTGTTTATCTTCTCTCCATACCAGAATTTAAGCATTATTTTCTTTTCTCAAAGAAATATAAACAACCTATCATACAAAAACAAATCCCCATCAATATCGTAGAAAATGTTTTCTCACTAATTCCTACTATTAACTCCAAAATTCCGGCTAAAATAATCAAACCGCCGGTTATTTTTCTTGCTTTTTCCTTCATTACGCTTATCTCCTTATTAAACTCTCTTTTGATTAATCAGATTTATTTCAATATATTCCAAGTTATCCATTTAAAACAGTTTTATAAATATCTGCAACAATACTTTCCATATCTTTTTCATATGTAATAGAGACTTCATTCAATACATTTGAAAAGTCTTTTTCACGCCACCATTCTCGCATTTCATCCTCACCGAATGAATGGCAATTCGGCTTTGTTTGATGCCTCTTTAATGTTTCCTCAAATGGTATATCAAAATAGTATGCATATATCTTTGTACCATATAATTGAATAGCCAATTCAAATAATGGTTTATACCAATTGGCATACATAATTCCCTCTAATATAACAATATCACTATGACCATTGCCATATATCAAAAGTTCTTTCATAAGAGGTATTGCCAATGTAT
>JAAUZT010000007.1 GCA_014804485.1 Lachnospiraceae bacterium | reverse complement strand
CAAAGCACCACTTCTCTGGGAACTGTTATCGAATTTAAAATAGCAATGATATCCTCCGGTGATTTTGCAGAATCAATGCTATATTCTAAATGTGGTAATATATGTATCATCCCGTTACCTTCTTTCCCTACTCTCCAATGTCTCTTCCTCTTTCTGTTCGGTAGAACACGCACAATCTTTATCTGTCATATATTTCATTTTGCAAATTTTCTAAAATATATTTTCACATATTTATCCCTGCATATTCAGATTATGATTAGATAATTTTTAAGGGAAATGTTAGTGGTTATATTTTCCAATAGGGCAATACAAACTTTAATAAGGACAGAAATAAGGGAAACAAAATCACATAAAACATTATAATAAATTATTCTCAATGTATCGGGCTACACCATCCAGATCATTACTTTCCGTTATAAAATCTGCCACATCAAGAACCGCATCAATGGCATTAGAAACAGCAACACCTATGCCGCAATTCTTTATCGCCTCTATATCATCGTTATCGTCACCGAAATATACTGCCTCATCCTGTTTCAAACCTACCGCTTTCAACATGGCTTTGATTCCATTCCATTTAGTTGTTGCAGTACTCATAATCTGTATTAATTTACCCTCAGCCACCGTCATGTAAGTATCTGCGGTCAAAGCTTTCTTGACTTCCTGCTGTATATTATCATCTTTGCTGCTAAGCAGTATCTTATATATAATGCTTTCTGTAGGCAAGGAAGGAAATTCACTATAAACTGTTGCATTCCATTCTGGAATCGGAATATTTGAAAAAATACCGTTGCCGGTTTCCAGTGACAAGACTATATCAGGTATCATAATTACCTTTTTCAAAATGTTTTCTGCACTGGAAGGCAAAATACCATTTTCAATAATCTTATGCGGTAGAATAATCCTTGCACCATTCAATGTAGTTATCGCTTTAAAGTTAATTTTGTTTTGATAGGTTAAAATAGCTCTTTCAGGACGGGCGGTTGCCGCCATGAGAATGATTCCCTGATCATGGCACTTTTTTAGTACGGTATATGTATATTCCGACACTGTCTTGTCTGAGCGAAGCAAAGTCCAATCCAAATCCGTTATAATCGCTTTCATCATGGTTTTCTCCTTTTTGCCTATTATTTTACTATGCTGTTTATGCAATTCTCCCTTAAATAGCGGACTACTAATTATATATCCTCAAAAAGAGGTTATTTTTCCATGCGTGTATTCCTTTCGGCATGGCTTATTTCGTAAAAATCCAACGCTTCAATTAACTGACCAATGCTGGTTGGACCGTCTGTTTTCATATCTTTAATAACTTCTTCAATCTCTTTTCCTGTAATCATGGCAATCCGATATCCTATTTCAATAGGAATCTGTGTGGTTCGTTTTACTCCTTTGGCATGCAAATTCGCACCATTTAATATGAGTCTGTTTACCCGATCCGGATAATGCAGTGCAAATATCATAGCGATGTTTCCGCCATCAGAGAATCCCAGCAAATGCACTCTGGCAATTTTATGCCCATCCATAAAGTCTGACAGGTCTTTTGCAAACTGCCGTATTGTGAAAGGAGACCGGCCTCTCGGAGTTTTCCCATGTCCTCTCGTATCAAGCGCATACACGTGATAATATTTTGAGAACTCATCTATCTGATTCTTAAAATAATCGCAGCTTTCTCCGTTTCCGTGAAGCAATATAAGCGGTTCTCCTTGTCCTTTTTCAATGTAAAAATGTTTTATATCCATCAATTTTCCTCAAATAAATTTTGATTTTTAATGTGCTGAACCTGCCACTAAACTTAAATTTTTTTACTATCTTTTTTCGGTATTGTCTGCTTACATAATTAATTGCTATTCATTAGCTCACTACGGTATCTCGCAGTAGCACCTTTCATCTACATCATCTACATAAATCCTGTAATCTTCTTTTTTAGGATACTCAGGCAGCGTACAGACTGCGTTTCGAATAATATATTTACCCAAGAGATTATAAGTATCACCTTCAGAAATCTTTCCGTTCGATAGCTTTCCGGTAATCCATCCTCGCCTTAAAATATCCACTAACCATTCTCTTTTTTGCATAAGGAGATTTCTTGTCTTTTCGTTGTTGATATCTGTAAATGCCATCAGTAAATACGAAAATGGAATCCCCCTTTGTGATGCCGCCTGACCGGGTCCAAAAGAAAGAAATGTCTCTCCCAGAGGATCCAGTAGCTTGTTAATCCAAATTTCATCCACCGGTTGAACCGCTGCAAGAAAACGTAAAACACATATTCCGGTAGTGATACATTCTCCTTGCGTACAAGAGTTTCCAAAACAAGTCTTATCAAACCGCTCAAGCGTATGATAAACCATATCTTTTACCGTTTCATTATCCGGTGCAAACTTTACAAGCAACCGGAGGATCTCAGCCTCGTAATGATTCGCGTATAAAATATTCGTTTTCGGCAGATAGCCCTGCACAAGACGAAGTTTCTTTCCTTCATTGTGCGGGGGAAGATAGTAATTCGGATAGACACAGTCCGCAATTGGATTAACCCTCATCCTTTTTTTATACCGGATAATTTCCTCCGAATTATTTCTTCCGTCCAAAAAGATCGAAACAGCCGTAGTTTTTTCTTCTTCTGCGATTTCTTCGCCGAATTGTTCTTTACGAACCAACTCACAAAGTATTTTGTATTTTATCATGTATACCTCGCTGAATCCTGATGTAAAAATTCTCTGCATTTATCCCAATGCATACCAGAGCAATTATTCTCGCGAGCTATAACATCATTTACATCATCCATTCTATACCATTTAATGTCATCTACTTCATCAGAGTTTGCAAATTCTGATTTGTTTACAGCCTTCTAATCGGAAAAAACATATAGTTTTTCCCTGTCTGGGGGCAGGTGAAATCGTGTACAGCTCCTGCCAATGGAATATCATTATCTTCCAGATATTTTACTGCCTCTGAGAAGGTATTATCATTTTCGCATTCTACATAAATATATTCATAGCCGGGAATGATCCACTTCGTCCAACCGTCGGGGGCTTCTGCGTTATCACTACATTCCACTCCGGCAAGATAAAGACCTTTGTTGAAGTCCTCCCATGGGTTAAAGGAGCGGGAGAAATCAGACATTGCACCCCATATGCCACCTATATTTCCATTTTCATCTTTTTTCGCTAAATGCCTGACTTCGTCAAAATGGGAGTTTGCATCGTCCCATAACTTTTGAATAAATCCTGGGCCATCTAATGTTGAACCCTCTTTGCCTATTACGACAAAGGAATCTTTTTCACATTTTTCAATTTTCATACAACGCCTCCATCACTGTTTCTTTGAAATCCCGATATGTTCAGTTCTAAATACTGGTATTTTTCTACTTCTTAAACTGTAATCCAATATCTTTTCATCTTACACCCATCAACATCTATGGTTTTCTCATAAACTCCGCCATTAGCAAGTATTGCTTTTTCACTGGCTTCATTCTTAACATCACAAGTGATAAGAAGTTTTTCTATTCCCATTGATTTTGCGTTTTGGATATTTAAACGAAGCATTTCTTTTGCATAACCTTTGCCTCGTTCAGAAGGACGCACTGAATANCCACAATGNCCTCCCCACGTTCCAAGAATAGGATGATTTATATGATGACGCAAATCTATCACACCTACAATTTTNTCATCTCNCTTGCGTACAGCTAAGTACATATGCGAAGGNACNGTTGTTCCTACCTCGCCACACGTTTCCTCGCTTTTTCTAAGTTCACATATTTTTATCCACTCTTCAGCAGACTTACTTACATCAAGTGATATACAACCTGCAAATTGGTCTTCATTCTCTACATCACATTCTAAAATTTCTTGGCGGAATTTCCATATATCATCTGCATACTTCTTTTGCGGTTCTATTAATACAATTTGTTCCATTCCAGCTTCTCCATAAATTAATAATTTGTTTGCACCTTCCAATCGGAAAAACATATATTCTTTTCAATCCAATCTGCCACGCCATCTTCATCATTTGATAATGTGACACAATCGGCAACAGCTTTAACATCAATAACAGCGTTGGAAACAGCAACTCCAGTGCCACAGATTTGGAGCATTTCCATATCATTTATATCATCGCCAAAAGAGACAATTTGGCTTAAGGATATGTCCAATAACTTTGCCAATTCGAGGATTGCCTGTATTTTTCCTGAGTTTTCCGGCAGAAAAGAATACCAATTCTCTCCCCGATAACCTTGTAGACGGCAGTGATTTTTACTTGCAATTTCTACAGCCGCATCGCTATTAGGAAGTTCTGCTACAATTTTATTTATCTGGCAAGATAATGGCTTCTTATAATCATTATAAACTGCCTTATGTAATTTCTCGGATTCTGATATGTGGTGGCTGTTCCAAAAAACCTGACGTCCTGCTGCCACAGTAATTTCTGTATTTGGATTTTGTTTCAGCAAATCCTGTATGATTTGATTCGCATCAACCATATCCATGCTACAACTATAAATTTGTTTTCCACACTGATGAATCAAAGTACCATCTGTTGTGATTTCGTAATCCGGTTGAATTTCTTCTATATAACGTTCTGCGCCTATCCAATATCGGGCAGTAGCAATCACAATAAGAACACCGCAATTTTGACATTTTTTCAAAATCTGCTTTGTATACTCTGATATGCTGCCATCTGAACGGAGAAGCGTATGATCAAGGTCTGTCAAAATCATTTTGGTATTCATGATCTAAATTCCTCCATAATTGTTGTAATCATAAAGCAGTCGGATAACAGCTTTCATAATTGGTCCGATAAACAGAGAAGTTTGCGCTACTTTAACATCCCCATCAATTCACCGTTTTCCTTATAAAAGAAATACTCACTTATATTATCATCTAAGAAAACTTTTAACATTTTATCCATACCATCAGCCAAATGGATCTGTTTCATTTCATCTAATTCGAGCCAATATACTTCTCCTTCATCAGATGATATAAGCTCACCTTCATATTGATCGGTTTTGTAAAACAAAACCATATATCTTGAACCATCATCGTTCGTCCAGTCTTTAATACCACATAACTTAGGCGCAGATATTTTCAGGCCTGTTTCTTCAAATACTTCTCGAATTACGGTATCTGTAAATGACTCACTCTTTTCAACATGACCTCCCGGAAATGTAATTCCACCATAGTCGTCATCTATCTTTTCTTGCACTAAAACTTTAGAACCATCATATATCATACACATATTTGTTAAAGTAACTTCTTCCGTTCTTGACATGTATCATCTCTCCAAATCCAATTTGCCGTTTCAAACACGATTCTCTGGGAATTGCAATGCAATTCTTATGCGTCGCAAGCAGACAAGCTTGCGACTATTATATCAAACGTCCACCTGACTCGCAACAATCCGTCTTGACATATACATTTGGTAAGCGCAGAATGACGGTAACAGTCTTTCCGATGAGGAACTGAACGAACTGGAGAACTATATCAGTGAGAAAAGAAAGGAATGGGAGCAATAGAAATGCATTGCATGAAGAAAAAAAGAGTCATGGGTACGGTAGGAATTGCGGCGGCGCTTATGCTGCTTGCAGGATGCGAAGAGCGGGACATACAGCATCGGGTAGAGCAGGAAGAACCGGATGTTGCTTTGCAATTACAGCAGGTGGTGGAAGAGCAGGACTTATCGGGAGAGTTGCCGCCGGAACAAACGAAACAGCAGGAGCGATCGGAAGAGCCGGAGCAGATATTGGACGAGTCGTCCGGTACCCAAGTGCAGGATAAATTGAATGCAGACAGAATCATACAGGAACAGTCTTTTCAGGTAGAGTTGAATGACTGGGGAGAAGTAAAGTTTGTATCATACAAACCGGATTTTGCGGGAGGAGCAGAGCCGCAAGAGGATGTTACTTTCTATCTGTTAAAAGATGAAAAGATACTCTATCAATTCCCGTATATCGGCGTAGATCATACCAGTGGTTATGGGATGTATTATGATGTGAAGTTTGTCATGTTTAAGGATACGAACGGTGACGAGAAAGAGGATGTAGTCATAGGAGCGGAGTATATGACTGGTGCCGGACCGCAAGGTGCTATTCCACATACGATTGTGCGGATATATGAAGACTGTGGCGACTATTTTACGTATAATAAAGAACTCAGCGATGAAATAAACGGCTATCTTCCTTGGGAAAGCAATGTACTGGCAAAAGATGTAAAAAGACTGCTTCAACTGACAAACGGGAATGAACCTCTTACAGATTACGAAAGCTACACAGGGAAATGGTGCGTAAGCCCCGGATATGTTGCGGCATATGAAGATCCCATGCCCACGAGTAGGAACGAACTGACATGCAGTATCAGTAACGGTAATGAATTTTCCGGAAGCCTTTTTACCGAACAGGGAATCACGGAGCGGATTGCATCGGTGGATGATATTGTCGGTACGATTCAAAATGGTGAATTGTTTTTTGAATATACAGACGATGGCTGGGGCGGAACGGGAACACTCCATATCATGTTTCTTCCCAATCAGATCAATGTGGAAGTTCTGGATCATCAGATAGCGGAAGAAAATGCAATCGGTTATGGGATATCGGGAAGTTATGAGATGACCATAAGAGAATAAAACATTAAGCATCTCTAAGGCATCAAGGAACGTCATCTGTCATATTGTTATACCTTCCAGATTCAGGCTGTTGCTCTGATATGTATTAACTATTTTTTTCTGCTGCTTCATCATCTTCTTTAGAAAATCAACCGAAAATGGTAGATACGGCTCTAAAGCTTCTATGTATTTTCTGGAAAAAAGTTGCTGGTTTATTGTGGCCGTCAAAAGGGAGATTTCCACACAGTATTTCAGGACGAATCCTTTTAATTCCGGATTGACCGGTTCAAATTCCCGAATCACGTTCCATGTGAACCAAAGCAGATGATTGGTGCGTTGTTCTAACTTCTGCTGTTTTTCAGCTTCCGTCATCAGCGTATGGCTTCCTGACTTCCTGTCCTCTTCGATATCCTGCAGATCGTCCACCAACTGCAGGATAAATCCGAATTTCAAATAAAAGCTTTCTTCATATTCTGTCCAGTCTGTTGTTGCAAAAAGATAGTCCGCCAATACGGAAGTGCTACCTTTCCACATTGAAATCTCCAGAATCTGTTCTTCCGTCACGTCGGTTTTCTGTTGCCCGATACTGTTATTCTGAGCTTCCAGCAGTTGTAACAGTGTTCCCGCGATTTTCTTTTTTGCCGGGTCTGTATATGTATCCAGAATCATATCCAGGAGACGACAGGTTTTTTCTTCCAATGAGTTATGAGGTGTTGCGGATTCTTCCTTTAACTTCAAGGCTATCATCTGATTATATCGTTCTTTATCCTGCCTTGAAATCTGATCATCGTCAATATAATTGTCGGTATAAGGATAGAGCAGGCTGTACGCCAGAATCGGGTCTTCCGCATTCTGTTTCTTTCCCTGCATGTCTACGATCATGGCATAGATAAAATAATTCCGCAAAGTCTGCCAGATCTGCGCCGGAGTCAGCGTTTCATCAAACTCTCTGACCCTGGCTGTGAAATGTTTTGTCTCTTGTATAAATGCATTAAGGAGTTCGGGACTCATCCATTCGGAAAGAGATAGTATTTTTTCTCTTCCTAAGAACTCCGTGATATCTTGTTCAAGCTCTGGCTCAAGTTCCTGTTCCCACTGCTTTTGCTGCTCTTTATCTTTCGGTTTTTGACGTAATTTCTTCTGGATTCTCTGGGAGAATTCCTGTACAAGTGCTTCGTTTTCTTTTTTACGTTCGGATTCAATTATGGGAAAAAGATCGGAGTTTTCCTTAAGAAATTCCGGAAAATCCTCCGGCTGTTTTTCCCATGTTGTTCTGATTTCTCTTATTTGTGTCATCTTTTCTTTACCTGATAATTGTAAAAGTATAGTGTAGTTTCTCATTAGGCTCTTTATGGAGAAATGTCTTATCAACTGGATTGTGAGAGCAAATCCACGGAGAATGCACGTTTTTCGCATTCTCCCAGACATGACTTAGTTATACTTAGGCGGCGTACTTTGACGCCTTGGTATAACTTCATGTCTTATTGTACCATATAGAAAAGATCAGAAAAAGGGGATACTTTAGGAAAAGGAATCAGCGTCAACGCGTCCCTGACTTATGGAAGGCAGGTTGCCCAGATTATTTCCCTCTTCCCCGTCAGGCAGAGACTTTAAATATTCGTTATCCTTATTATGGGCGATGCCAACACCCTTGATTTCTCCGTGTTTTGCCATTTCTACTCCGTGTTCTTTGGAAACGATGTTGCCATCAGAAAGTTGATATCCGGTAATACGGCCGCTGCTTTTTACGAGGCCGACAATATCCTTGGCATCGCTTTTTGCTTTGGGAATATCATCAAATGCGTTCATGGCCAATTCCGATCCAATAGATTTATCGTTGTTCATTTGTCATTCTCCTTTTTTAGAATAAAACAGGCTGGTATACAAAAAGTTCTTCGTGATTTGCGCAAATGCAGAAATGAAGCTTTCATGTTATAATAGCCTTATATGCTAAGGATTTCCGAAAAGGCTCGGAATATGCAGGAAATTATAGGGTGTAAATGAATTGAATAAGAAAGTTAGAATAAGGAGCAAGGGAAGTGGCAGTGACAGATACTAAAGACATGACAACAGGTAATCCCGCCCGCCTATTGTTGGCATTCTCTATGCCGCTTATGCTGGGGAATCTGTTTCAACAATTATATACTTTCGTGGATGCGCTTATCGTGGGACAGTGTGTGAGTTCCAATGCATTGGCAGCGCTTGGAGCGACGGAATGGCTGACATTTATCATGTTTGGTGTCATTCAGGGAATCACGCAGGGATGTTCTGTGGTGATTGCCGGATTTTTCGGGGAAAAGCAGATAGACGCGTTGAAACGTGCCATCTACGGCGGCTGTCTCATTGCGGGGGTAGGTGCAGCAGGATTTACCCTGGTGGGACAGATTGCGATCGTGCCGGGACTTAGGCTGCTGCGGACACCACCGGAAGTTTTTGACCTGACACAGACATATCTGCGGATTCTGTATGCGGGAGTTCCAATCACTTTCCTGTATAATATCGCTGCAGCCATACTGCGTGCGCTGGGAAACAGTAAGAAACCGTTACATGCGATGATCATAGCGTCTCTCGGAAATATTGCATTGGATCTGCTTTTTGTGGCGGGACTGAACATGGGAATCGCGGGAGCGGCATACGGCACTGTGCTGGCGCAGGCTCTGGCAGCAGTTTACTGTGTTATTGCCATAAGGAAGATTGAGGTGTGCCGGATCGGCAGGGAGAATAGGGTGCCGGACAGAAGTATTCTGCGGGAGCAGATTCGGATGGGTATGCCTATGGGCTTGCAGAACATCATTACCGCCATCGGAGGTCTGGTGGTGCAGGCTACGGTCAATGGTTTCGGAATCCTGTTTCTGACGGGATACGCGGCGGCAAATAAGGTGTATGTGTTGTTAGAGATTGCGGCGACTTCTTACGGACACGGCATGCTCACCTTTACGGCGCAGAATAAGGGGATGGGCAATGACAAGAGAATACGGGACGGATTATTTGCGGCATTGGCGATCGGAATTGTTACGGCACTTATGATGTCCGCGGTTATGGTTTTTGCCGGACAGGGGATTTTAGGGCTTTTTATCAAGGAGACGGAAAGCGGAGCCGGCGAAATGATTCGGATCGGGTATCGTTTTCTGTGCGTACTGGCACTTGGATTTCCGTTGCTGTATTGCCTTTATGTGCTCAGGGCATGTATTCAGGGCATGGGAGATTCGGTAATGCCTATGTTGTCCAGTTTTATGCAGGTACTCATGCGGATCATGTGCGCCCTGCTTTTGACGCGGTTGATTGGGCATGAAGGAGTTTTCTGGGGAGAGGTGCTTGCGTGGATTGGGGCGGATGTGTTTCTGGGAATCGTTTATGCTATAGTTTCATTGAATATGCAAAGGAGCAATTGAGTATGGCCCTATTCAAAAATGAGGGGCAGCAATGAGGATTGCAATGGAAGCAATAACTTCAGAAGGGTGAATGGTAATGAAAAGAGGAATATTCAAAATCATAAAGTCAATCGGTTTAGCTATTATTGCATTTATAATCCTGTTTTTTATTGTAAGGGCAGTTGGAGTAAGCATTAACAGAAGAACGCCTAAAGGTGGTATAAATGAGTCCATGTATGTGGATAAAAACGGAACAAAGCAGTGGATCAACATTTATGGTGAAAATATTAATAATCCGGTTTTACTATATTTGCATGGCGGACCGGGTTCTTCGACAAGCGATATTGATTACGTGATCACAAGAAAATGGGCAGACATCTATACAGTGGTAACGTGGGATCAGAGAAACTGTGGAAAGAGCTATGACGCCGGGCAGAATGAGATTGAATTGACACGGGATATGTTTTTAGAAGACGGAAAGGAAATGACGGAGTTTATACGAGACTATTTATCAGTAGATCAGATAACCATACTTGGTCATTCATGGGGCTCGATTTACGGAGCAAATCTTGTATTGGAATATCCGGAATATTATGAATGTTTCATAGGTACAGGGCAGCTTGTCGATTCAATTGATAATGAGAAGGCATTTAAGGAAGAGGCGATATCTTGGGCAGAGGGTGACGATGAAGCTTTAGAACTTGTCAGTCAATTAACGCCGGAGAGCATGACTATGAATCATATTCTGGCTAGAAACGCCTTGATGGAAAAATACGGTTACAACATGATGAAGGATGGTTCTGACTATAATCTCATAACAACGATTATTTTCAATCCAAACTATTCAATTGTTGACTGGGCAAAATATTTTTCGAGAGATATGAGCGTATATTTAGCTTTTTTTCAATCAGAAGAATTTCAATCTTTTTCATTAAAAGGAAGATTAGAGTATAAAGTTCCTTATTATAACATCAATGGAAATATGGATTATCAGACTAACTATAAACTGGCAGGGGAGTATTTTGAAAGTATAGACGCACCTTATAAAGAATTGTTTATAATGGAAAATACCACGCATGGTTTGCTGGAATCGAAATCGGAAGAATTTTCAAAGATAGTACATAAAATTGCAAGTGGAAGAGCGTACCACAGCGCTTAATCTCTATTGTTTTCGCCCCAAACACACAGCTGGTCCAAAACTTCCATCAGAGATTTACCCTTGTCGCTTAAACTATATTCAACCTTCGGCGGTATCTGAGGATATTCTTTTCTGATTATGAGTCGGTCCGCTTCCAATTCTTTCAAGTTGCTGCTGAGTGTCTTGTCCGACACGTTTTTTAAATATCGCTTTAGTTCATTGAAGCGTACAATCTCAAACTCCATCAGGCAATAAAGGATAATCATCTTGTATTTGCCTGATATAAGTGACAATGTATAACTGAATCCAGTATCTTCAAAATTGGCTTTCTCGATATAGTTCTTTATCATTTTACACCTTCCTGTAAGATAGTACATGTTAAATAAGATAGTACTTGCAGCTTTTCTGTTACCTGTTACAATTATATATACAGAAAAAAGTTCTGTCAATCCTATTCAAGAAGCGAGGTAATCATTATGAGAAAGAAACTCAACATAACAGAAGGGATTTTCCCGATGCCGGTTTTGATGGTGGCAACTTACAATGAAGATGGCAGTGTTAATGTTATGAATGCGGCATGGGGCACCATGCAGGAGAGAGGTAATGTTGCTCTCAACTTGACAGAGACACATAAGACGGTAAAAAATATCAAGGCAAATGGTGCATTTACGGTAAGCATTGCTGATGCGGCTCATGTAGTGGAAGCAGATTACTTTGGTGTTGTATCAGGCAACAATGTTTCTGATAAGTTTGAAAACAGTGGTCTTACCGCGAGCAAAGCCGAAATGGTGAACGCACCGATGATCAACGAATTTCCGATTTGCTTAGAGTGTGAGTTTATCGAATATCAGGACGACAAATACGGTTGTGGTGTGATCGGTAAGGTAGTAAATGTTACAGCAGATGAAAGCGTTATGATTGGTGACAAAATTGATATGTCTTTAGTAAAGGCTATCGCATTTGACCCGTACACGCATGGCTACTATAAGGTGACAGAAAGAGTCGGCGAAGCATTCAAGGACGGTATGCAGCTCAAAAAATAGTATCAGCACATCGCAAGGTCTCTTAGTAATGAGAGACCTTGTTTAAATTATCCATAAAAATATCAGATCACAGTTGGATTTAGGGAAATATGGCGTACAGATGAACAATAAAAATGAGGATATGTTTAGTATGATAACTACCGGTTCCAAAATAGGCATCGTTTGTTGTTCAAACGGACAGAAAAAAGAATATTCCGAAAAACTCAGGCGTTTGGAAGAAATCTTAAGAAGCATTGGGCTTCAGCCTGTATTCAGCGATTATATCTATGCTAAAGAAGATGTTTTCAGCGGTACAGCTAAGGAACGTGCGTGGTCTCTCATGGAGTTCTATCAGGACGATGAGATAAAGGGAATATTTGATATTTCGGGTGGTGATATCGCAAATGGTATTCTTCCTTATCTGGATTACGACGTGATAGCAGACAGCGGTAAGACATTTTGGGGTTACAGTGACTTGACGACAGTGCTCAATGCAATTTATGCAAAGACGGGTAAGGCGTCGGTGCTGTATCAGATACGGAATGTACTCTACGATCATGGAGCACAGCAGATCGAGGATTTCAGGAATACTGTCATAAATCACACCGATGATTTGTTCAGAATAGATTACAGGTTTATTTCTTCGGATTCGGTGACTTGGCGTGAAAACACAGACTGGGGTGCGATGCAAGGAATCGTAGTAGGCGGTAATATCAGATGTTTCCTGAAACTGGCAGGAACGGAGTATATGCCGGATCTTACCGATAAAATATTGCTTTTGGAAGGCTACACAGGGACAGCCGCGAAAATGGAGACGTATTTATGCCAGTTGGAACAGCTCGGAGCTTTTCGAAAAGTGGCGGGCATTTTGCTGGGAACTTTTACTGAAATGCAGGAGAAAAATGTGGTGCCGCCCATGGAGACGCTCATCAGAAAGTTTGCCGGAAAAGACCTGCCGATTGCAGTAACAAAGCAGATCGGACACGGGACGGATGCGAAAGGGATCTGGATCGGGCGGGAGCTTGGTCAGTGAGGATTGTAATATATCAGGAGTAAAGGAAGAATGATTAATTTAGACGATTATATTTACAGAGGAAAATAGTTTGTTATAATAAGAAGCAAGCTGAGAAAGGAGGCGCAGGCCAATGAAACTGATGAGTGCAACAGCTCCATGCAAAGTCTGAACGGGCAGTGATTGCATGGAGTAGAATAACTGCTCTTAGACTTTGCGAATCGGGAAACGGTAAATGAATTGCTGCGAAGTTGATCTCATGAGATCTGCGGCAATGAAAACAGTGATAAGGAGCAAAGTCTATGAAAAACATAATTAAAAACAAAGAATTTTTCCATGCTTTGGGGGAGATGAAAACCTATCTGCTGCTGTGGAGCACCCAGTCTTTTTCCGGGCTTGGAAGTGCGATGACGAGCTATGCGCTGGTCATCTGGTCCTATACGCAGAAGGGGTCGGCGCTTATGACGGCGCTGCTGATGGTAAGTTCTTATGCGCCCTATGTGCTGCTCAGCATTTTTGCGGGAGCCCTGAGTGACAAGTGGAATAAGAAGAAAACCATGCTGGTGTGTGATACGCTGGCAGCAGTGACAACTGTGGTTATGCTGGTTTTACTGCGTAATGACGCGCTTAAGATATGGCATCTGTATCTGATTAACGGCGTAAACGGCATTATGAATACAGTGCAGCAGCCGGCTTCCGAGGTGGCGACTACACGTGTGCTGCCTAAGAAATATTATCAGCGCGTAGGCGGGCTGGGATATTTTGCCAGGTCTTTAAATTCCATTCTGACGCCCATCATCGCTACGGCGGTTTTGGGAATTGCCGGAATGAATGCAGTTGTGGCATTTGACTTGTTTACGTTCGGGGTGGCGTTTATTACGCTGGCGTTCGGAATACGGATTCCGGGAAATGAGGAAGCGGGCGAGGAGCAGGAGAAACTGCTGACCTCTGCGAAAAAAGGTCTTATGTATTTGCGCGAGGAACGGGGGATTTTCGGATTGATCATGTTTCTGGCGGCGATTAATCTGGTTGCCTCTATCTATGATGCTGCTTTTCCGGCGATGATGCTGTCAAGAAACGGCGGCAGTGAGAAAACACTTGGCTTGGTGAATGCGGTGATTGGTGTGACGACCTTTGCGGGAAGTGTTTTTGCCTCATTTTTGAAGACGCCTAAGAGCAGGGTGCGGGTGATCTGTAACTGTCTGCTGTTCTCCATGAGCACGGAGAATTTCCTGCTTGCTTTCGGAAGAACGCCGCTTGTCTGGTGTATCGGCGGATTCCTCGGATGGATCGCCATACCGCTTATGAGTACGAATTTGGATGCCATCATGAGGCTATACGTGCCGGAGCAGATGCAGGGACGGGTATATTCCGTGAGAAATTCGCTGCAGTTCTTTACCATACCGGTCGGGTATTTTCTCGGCGGACTGCTGGTGGATCAGGTGTTTGAGCCGATTATGGCAGTGCAGCGTGAGGGTAGTATGCTGACGAAAATGTTTGGCAGCGGCAAAGGAAGCGGCGCGGCATTTTTGTTCTTCGTGATCGCATTTGCGGGAATCGGCGTGTGCCTGTATTTCAGGCGCAATAAGGATATCTGGGCATTGGAAGAGCGCAGGGTGGAAGAATAAAGGTATAATGGCTGTCAGGGCGGTTAACACCGCTCCGGCAGCTATGCCATATTAAGAAGGTTTCTACACATTAAGGAAGATCTATGGCTGCTTTCCATGTCTTTTTGCTGTTGTCATCTCAGTGAATATCACCGATGACACCGTTTCCAAACAGATCTAAAGTATTCGCATAAGCTGCCGCAGCTATAGAAGCCGCCAGCCCTTCCGGGTTCGGCATTGCATTGCCGTCTGATATATTTGTTGCTCCTGTTGTAAGAAAACTGTGCTGTCTCTGTCTGCTCAGATACTGCTGTCGTGCATATTCTTCTTTGGCGGCAGCCTTCACAGCAGCATCTTTTTTCATGTTACGTTCCACTTGTTCTCTCATCAGCTTTTTCATTCTCTTATGCCGTTTGATCCACCAGTCTTCCTCATCGTCGTCATCGTCCTTATCGGAATTTCCTTTTAATGCGGCTTTACTGATGCCTACTCCGTGATGCTCTTCGATGGAAGCACCGAAATGTTCGGTGATCATACTTCCGGCATCATTACCCCAGCCGAAGAAGGGATTGCGCACAGCGCGGTCTTCCACAAAATATCCGAGAATCCATGCTTCGTACTCGGGATCTTTGCGCATCTGTTCCCAGCCTTTGTCTGAGATGGAAATGACACTTGTGTCATTGATTCTCGTGGAGTCATAGGGGATCGTATCCAGTAGTGCGTAGAAATAAGCCTGATACTCTGCCATAGTCATATTTTCGGTGGAAAGGTCTGAGACACCGTTTCGTTCCTTGACAGATTTTCCCGCCCTGACCTGTTTATCAACGTGAGCGGCATGGTCGGGATGTCTTCTTTTATATTTATCTACCACGCTTTCTGTTAAGACATCTTTGAAGCTGCCGGCGTGATCTGCCGTCTGGGTTTTCCCGGCGGAGTTGCCTGCAGATGCAGAATACTCATATATTGTGGTCGGCTGACCGAGGATCGCTGTGCTCATTATACTCATTTTTACCTCATTTCTGCGCTGATTGCTTTGTGATGCGCTCTTCAAACTTTGTTACGGTGGTTCTGGGATGTCTTTTTCTACCTGATATTTTTCTCGTCATAAATTTCCGCGGGCTTAAGGGGAAAGTTATGAAATGCACAGTCTGTGTTATGAATTAAGAGTATGGGGAGAAGACAAGAGAATATGGAAAAAACGCAATTGATATGATAATATGGCAGTATAGAACACTTTGGAATGGAGGAAAAATGAATACAGCAACAGAACTAAGAACAAAATTAAGAAATATTGACCATAGAGGCTATCCCGCCTATAAAGAGTTAAAAGGACAGTACAATTTCGGAGGTTATGTGCTCTCCATCGATCATGTGCAGGGCGATCCTTTTGCTGCGCCGTCCAGACTCTCGGTGATCGTAAAAAAGGAAAAAGCGGGATTCCCGGCAGATTATTATGATACCCATGCTAAGAGGATTACTCTGCAGGATCATCTCACGAGACTGTTCGGCAGATGGGTGTCAGGCGGCAGCTTTCAGGCAAAAGGTTCCGGCAAGAGCGGACTGATGACGGTTTCCCGCTGCGGTCAGCAGGTGTTGGAGCGCACGGCGATGCGTGTGGCAGCAGGAGATGTGACGCTGCGGTTTGAGGCGGGATTTCCTGCCAACGGGCGGACGATCAATGCCAGAGAGTTGGAGAAGATGCTTTTTGACATTCTGCCAGAATGCGTGAGGAAGAGTCTTTATTATACAAACATTGACAAAGAGAAATTAAAGCAGGCGATTTGGCTGTGCGAGGATCAACAGTATATCAGACAGTGCCTTTCCGAGCGTGAGCTCTGTGCATTTATTGCGGATGGCTCTGTTCTTCCGAGGGAGAGCGGAGTGTCGGAAAAACCGATGAAAGGGGCAGTAACTTTCCTATCACCGGAGAGTTTGAAGGTCTCTCTAAACCTTCCCCATAGGGGAGAGATTTGCGGAATGGGTATCCCCAAAGGAATCACTTTGTTCGTTGGCGGCGGTTATCACGGCAAGTCCACTATCCTACAGGCATTGCAGAATGGAGTATATAACCATATAGCGGGGGATGGCAGAGAGTTTGTGATTACGGACAGCACGGCATTTAAGCTGCGTGCCGAAGACGGACGGAGCATTACAGGGGTAGATATATCCCCTTTTATCAAGAATCTGCCGAATAAGAAAGATACAGTACATTTTTCCACGGAGGATGCCAGCGGCAGTACGTCACAGGCGGCTAATCTGATGGAGGCACTGGAGAGCGGCAGCAATCTGATCCTGATTGATGAAGATACATCGGCAACGAATTTCATGGTGCGGGATCAGTTGATGGCACAGGTGATCACGCCCGGCGAGGAGCCAATCACGCCCTTTATAAACAGGGTGCGTGGCATGTATGAAGATTTGGGCGTATCCTCCGTTATCGTGGCAGGAAGTTCCGGTGCGTTCTTCCATAGGGCGGATACGATCATTCAGATGAAAGAGTACGTGCCCATCGATATTACAAAGCGGGCGAAGCAGGCAGCGGAGGCATATGACAAAGCGGCAGCGGACAAATCAGCAGAGGATAAAGAGAGAGGCAGCAAAGCGAGCGCCGAATTTCCTGAATTCAACAAAAAGCGCTGTCCGTTACCGGATATGGCGCTCAAAAAAGAAGACCGCATCAAAATCAAAACTATGGGAACCAGCGAACTGTCCCTTGCGAAAGAGAGCGTGGAACTGCGCTATTTAGAACAGCTCAAGGATCAGGAGCAGACGGCGGCGCTTGCCTATCTGTTGAAATATGCGGAGCTTAAGCTGATGGATGGAAAGAAAGATATAAGGCAGATCGGCGACTTCCTGGAGGATCAGCTTGACGGGAAAGGACTTGAGAGTCTCTTTGAACGTGGAGATGTTTCGGCACAGCTTGCAAGACCGAGGAAACAGGAGATCATGGCTTGCATTAACAGATATAGGAGATTGAAGATATAGTCCCGGGCACCAGCCATTGTTAACCGAAATAAAAATACGGTTGACAACCTACGCTCCTCATGCTAAGATAACTTCGTCAACAGCAGAATAATCGGATTATTTGGAGGAAGCTATGAGCAGAGGAGTAAGCACACAGGCGCAGAACGCACAGATGAGATCATCAGGAAAGGGTAAGACATATGATATGGCATATATTGCCGTATTTACCGTGCTGATTGCTATTTGCTCATGGATATCCATTCCCATGGATATTCCCTTTACATTACAGACTTTTGCGGTATTTCTGTCAGTGGCGATACTCGGAGGGAAACGTGGTACGTTGTCGGTGGTCGTATATGTGCTGTTAGGCGCGATAGGGGTTCCGGTTTTTGCGGGATTTACGGGAGGATTTGGTGTTATTCTGCGGAATACGGGCGGATACATCATCGGATTTATCTTCACGGCGTTAACCATGTGGCTGATGGAGAGGCTGTTCGGCAGGAAATTATGGGTGCAGGCAGTATCCATGGTGATAGGACTCGTTGTCTGCTACGCATTCGGCACGGCATGGTTTATGCTGGTATATATGAGGAGTACCGGAGCGGTAGGGCTGATGACGGTGCTCGGCTGGTGTGTGCTTCCTTATATCATTCCGGATGCGGTTAAGATCGCACTGGCATTGATATTGAGTAACACTTTGCGAAAGCCGCTTGCCGGAATTATGGGAGAAACATGTTAGAAGAGGTTTTGGGGCAGTACGTTTTACGAACGGGTAAAAGTAAGGCGGGAAGTATTGTCCGATAAGAAGGGAGTATATATGTTATACAGGATCAGAGCACATCATGGTATGTGCTTTTCCTTTTTTAAAGGGAAAGGATACAGCGGAGAATTTACGGAGAATATGTGGGTGATGAAGGAGAAGCTTCAGAAAGATCCCCACGTCATACTTTTGAAGGAGGCGGATGATGTATGCGTGCACTGCCCGAATAATCAGGGTGGGAAGAGTACCTGCGCAGAAAAGGCAAAGCGCTATGACCGTCAGGTTCTTACATACTGCGGATTGGAGGCGGGCGTAGAGATGCGGTGGAAAGATTTTGAGAATCTGGTGCGGGAGAATATACTTGATGTCGGCAGGAGAGAAGAGATTTGCGGTGATTGCGAGTGGAGCGGGTTGTGCAGTGATTAATTCATATGGTGGATTCGGGTGTCAAAAGGTACTTAATATACGCTGAGAGGGCAGATTGCACAAAAGGTTCTCTCGTGTCGGGCTGCGTCGAATGGATTTTCTAAGTATTCCGGTGTAAGCTGTGATACCGAACGCAACCGCCCTCTATTCGCCATCCAGGCTCATTACGGGCTTTCCGGGACGTCCATGTCCCGGAATTGCTGTTTTGTATACGGAATACTAAGAAAATCTCAATCTCCTGCGCAGGACGACTTCGTGAACCTTTTGCGCAATCTGCCAGTCCATGTTTATTGAGGAACCTTTTGACATTCTGATCTGCGGGAAGATATTCTCTTGCTCACATCAAAAAACAGTCTATTCACAACATTTCCCTTTATAAAAGAAGAGTAAAATATAAATTTCATGTATAATAAGCTGTAGATATGGCACGATGGCGACGGAGTATCGGGAAGGAATAAACAGGATATGAAGACCGTAACAATCATGGTATGCGATGATGACAGGGCATTGCAGGAAATTTTGCGGAACAAGATTGAGAAGATGTGCCGGGAGGCGGAAGTAAGTTGTCGGATCGTCTGTTGCGATTCGGGCGAGAAGATACTTGATCTTCGTGGGGAAGAAGCGCCGGATATCCTTTTCTTGGACATACAGATGCCGGGAAAAAGCGGAATGGAGATTGCGGAAGAACTGCGTAAACAGCACGGGGACACGATTTTGATATTTGTGACAGCACTGTCAGAATATGTTTACGAGGCTTTTGACGTGGGAGCTTTTCACTATCTGGTGAAACCCTTTAGCGATGATAAATTGAAGGAGGTACTAGGGAAAGCGCTGCGGCAGTATGAGAGACAGCAGGAGATTGCGGCGCTGCGGCGGACGGATGACAGCATACGGGCAGGGGCGGACGGTGCGGACAGGATGATGCAGGATACCGGGGAGGGCAGAGACAGATATCGGAGCGGACAGGAACAGACTCCGGCGGCGATTGTTGTGAAGAGGGGCGGTATTTCCACGAGGGTGCTTCTGGAGGATATTATCTATGCGGAAGTATTTAACCGCAAGGTTATGCTGCACACAACAGACGGGGATATCGAATATTATGGGAAACTGACAGAACTGTCAGAACAGACGGGAGAGGATTTTTGTCGGACACACCGCGCATATCTGGTGAATTTGAAATATGTAGAAAAGTACAATGCGACAACGATCTGGCTGGAGCAAGGGTCGGTGCTTGTGTCCAAAAAAAAATACGCAGAGTTTGTCCGGCGGTACATGCAGTATATCAACAGGAAAAGGAGCAGGTAGGTGGACAGGATAGATCTGTATTTTGAAATAGCCAGTAATATTTACAGCGTGCTGCTTACCTTGATCGTATCATTTTATTATATGGTATGGGTGAGACCGTTCCTGCTAAAGCGTAGGACGGCATGGCTGTGCGGCGCGACATATGCGGTGGTCATGGAAATATTGATTATCATTCCGGTCGATATGACAGAAATGGTTGCCTATGGATTGTCTGTAATGTCCGTTTTTGTAGTCATGGGTCTGTTTGATCGGGGAAATGTCGGGCAGAAATTTTTTCTGGCCGTTACTTTTTTCTGCCTGCGATGGCAGAGCTTTTTGATACAGGCCAGTGTGGGAAATGAATTGTTTTTATTGCAATATAAAATAGAGGAGTCCCTGCTGGGATCGGTGAATGGTAAAAATATAGTATGGCTTGGAAGCTATTTCGTGCAGTGCACCCTTGATATACTTCTGGCGATTGGAGTTCTGGGAGGTTCTGTCAGGCTGATGCTGTGGGCCTATGGCGCACGGCGGGAGGATATGAAGGGCAGAGAACTTTTGATCCTGCTTGTACCCTCGGTTTCAGGGGTGTTTACTTATGAGGTGCTTAAACATTATGAAAAGATATATGAGCGCGATTCGGGAAAATATGTTTTGGACATTTACGGTTATCATGACTGGCTGATGTTACTTTACAGTGTGATCTGTTTTATGACGATCTTCGTGATGACTTATGTGTTTCGCCAATGGCAAAATGAGCGGGAGGAGGACAAACAGCGGGAGATATTTTCAAGACAGATACAGGATCTGGAGAGCCATATCGATGAGGTGGAGCGGCTTTATCGTGACATGCGGAGTCTGCGCCATGACATGGGTAATCATCTCATGACGCTGGAGCAGCTATATGGTGCGGGAGAGTATGAGCAGGCGGAAAAGTATGTGGGGACGCTGAAACGGGAAATGAAGAACATCTCATTAGATGTGGCAAGCGGAAATCCGGTGACGGACATCATTCTGTCCGGCCGGAGGAAGGAGATGGAAGATAAGGGAATCCGGTTTGAGTGTGACTTCCATTATCCGCAGACTGGCGGTATTGATGCTTTTGACGTGAGCATTATCCTGAACAATGCGCTGTCCAATGCGATCGAGGCGATAGAGCGGGAGCGGATGTCCGGTACAGATAAGGGCATAGCACAAAGGAATATAATGCAAGATGATAGCAGACAAAATGACACACGTGTCATGGCGAAGGAGAAAACAAATCAAGAATATGAAAATGACCGAAAAATGCCGCAGATATCACTGGTCTCTCATCGTGTGAAGAATATGTATATCATCGAAGTGTCTAATCCCTATAAAGGAGAGTTTTTTCTTGATACGATAAGCGGGTTACCGGGTACTTCAAAGGTCGGTGACGGACACGGTTTCGGACTTGCCAATATCCGTCATGTGGCGCGGAAATACTACGGGGACATGGAGATTGGCAAAGAAATGCGTGAAGGGGAATCATACTGTGTATTGCGGGTAATGCTGCAGCTTGCGGGATAGGAGACGGAGAAGTGGGTTCTCTCACAACCGATAAAAGCCCTTCCGCAACATTTCTCTTTATAGGCACAATCGTATGACCGAAATAAAACATGAAGAGTGAAGAACTGAAAAACGTAGGAATCAGTTTTTTTACACACGGATTTGTGTCTGTGCACACCCGACACAAACTCACGCGATAGTATGCCTTAAAAAATAAAAACGTGTGCAGAAAAGAGGAAGCGTATGAGTATGAACATAAGCGGAGTAAGCGGAGCCGGCATGCAGCCGAATATGTCAGGAATGGGAGCGGGAGCGGCGGATCAGATGGACCCGGTCAGCAAGGATCTGAGAAGACAGATAGAGGATCTGCAGAAACAGATGCAGGAGCTGTCTGCCAATCAGGAAATGCCGATGGAGACGAAGATGAAGAAGCGGCAGGAGCTTCAGAAGCAGATCAGTGAGTTGGAAATACAGCTCCGCCAGCGCCAGATAGAAGTCAAACGGGAGGAAAATCAGAAGAAAAAGAGCAATGGGTCTTCCTTCGATGATCTTCTGGGAACGAAACCGCAGGAGAAACAGGGCGGTAAGCAGAGCACGGGAATGTCAGCCGGTAGTATGGAGGCGTTGATATCGGCGGATGTGTCCATGAAGCAGGCGGATGTGCATGGCAGTATAGCGACAAAGATGGAAAACAGGGTTGGTGTGATCGAGACGGAGATCATGCTGGATTCAGGAAGGGGCGGCAGCAGCAACATAGGATTAAAGGAAGAGGAACTCGCCAAGACAAAAGCATTGGCGGATCAGGCCACCGCTTCCCAGATGAAGTCGCTGGCGCAGGCGAATAAGACCATGCAGGAAGCAGCCGAGGACGAGCAGAATGATAAAGCCGGAAAGACAGAGGCAGGCACTAAGACAGGATCAAGCCAGAATATTGCTGTCGTAGAAGGCGAAGAGCAGGGTACACCGGGGACGGCGCAAAGCGTAGCGAGTACGTTGACACGGGATGAGGGACAAAGCGGCAGTCAGCAGGAGGCGGAGGAGCAGAATACGTTTGATACGGAAATGATGGGCGTGGCATTCAGCCGCGGGTATCAACCGGTGGATGTGAGGTTGTGATGTAGCAGCGTGCCATCAATAGGAAAAAACGATATAGCAGAGGGAGTCGGATAGAATGCCGGTTCCCTTTTTTCGGTTTACGGGCAAAGATCTGTCATACAGTAAAATAAATGTGTGTCCGCAAAATCAGGTTATGCATTTAACCTATTGTGTTTGCGCTGTTTTCTGTTTACACTATAAGAAAGTCTGAGAGACAAGATTTGAACATCTTCGTAACTGTGAGGAACAGGGGTCTGAACAGTTACGGTGATGGGACGGTAAAGAGAGTCGGGAGGACAGTAATATGGAGCAGCGTGTCAGAATCGTGGACATTGCGGAGGAACTGGGCGTGAGTACAGCCACGGTATCTAATGTGATCCACGGCAAGACGAAGAAGATTTCGGACCGGACGGTGAGACGTGTGCAGGAGCTTCTGGAAGAGAGACAGTATATCCCCAGTATGGCGGGGATTCTGCTTTCTCAGAATAATTCCAGAATCGTCGGCGTGGTGGTGAACGATCATATGAAGTATGAGGGAAAAGTGCTGGAGGATGCCTTTGTGTCGGCAGCGTTGAATGCGCTTTTATTTGAGTTGGAGAAATCGGATTATTTTATGATGGTTAAGGCAACGGAGGACTGGAATGAGGTCGTGCGCTTTGCTTCCATGTGGAATATGGACGGGCTTGTGTTGCTGGGATTCTGCGAGAGTGATTACGAGAGACTTCGGGAGAAAATGCACATTCCTTTTGTTGTTTACGACGGGTATTTCGAGGAGAATAAGAGAATATGCAATCTGATCATTGACAATTTCGATGGCGGATGGCAGGTAGGGGACTATCTGCGCCGCATGGGGCATCGCAGGATTTTGTGTGTCTCCGACAATAATATCTGTGTGGATAAAGATCGGATGGATGGGTGCCGTGCAGGCGCTCAGGAATGTCAGGTTGACTGGCTGCAAATCCCCATGAGCCGACAGGAGCGCCTGCGGTTTTATGAGGAGCATTTGACGTATATCAGGCAGTACACGGCGGTTTTTGCAGTGTCCGATGCCTATGCGGTGGAGCTGCTCTATTTTTTACAACAAAATCATATCCCGGTTCCGGATGAGATATCCGTGGTCGGATTTGATAACACTGTCTTAAGCCGGAACTGCTATCCCGCCCTTACCACAGTGGGACAGGACGCCAAAGAGCGGGCAATAGCGGCCGTACAGGCGTTGAAGGAATTGAAGAAGAGGACGTTGGAGGAACCGGTCCGACATCTTCCGGTGAGGCTGATCCTGAGAGAGAGCGTGAGGGCGGTATAGTATGCCGGGATATGCCGGGCACGTTTAACAATCTGGATCGTATGCGTTTACCTTTTTACTTTTTTGTAGTAAGATATATGTATAAAACATATATGATGTAATCACATGTCATAAAGTGGCGAAACACCACTGAAACGGTATAGAATATGAAGAAGATCGTGTTTACCAATGCAGGGCTGAAAAATATAGCGTATGTGACGATGTTCATTGATCACTTTTTCGCCGTGGTTATCATGGAGGTGATTAGACGGCGGTCCGCGGCAGGGTATGAGACGGATCTGCTCCGTGAGATCTATTCGGCGGGAAGGGCAGTAGGCAGGATTTCCTTTGTGCTGTTTGCTTATCTGGCCGTGGAGGGATTTCTGTACACGAGAAGCAGGCGGGCTTATCTGTTGCGGCTTGGTATCTTCGCGCTGGTGTCGGAGGTGCCTTTCGATCTTGCCTTTTCGGGAGAGATTGTGGATCGCGGAAGCCAGAATGTGTTCTTTACCTTGTTTCTGGGTGTGCTTACTCTGACTGTGTGGGAGTGGGCCGGAAATAATGCCCGGCAGCTACAGGAGTGCCGATCGGACAGACGGGACCGGTGTTGGTGGGTTTGCGTGATCGCATTTCGTGTGGTGCAGTTTGGCTCAGTGGTTTGTTGCTGTGTGATAGCGTATGCACTGCATACGGATTATAAATATATGGGTGTGCTTCTGATCTTTACCTTCTATCTCATGCATGACGGGAAGCTGATTCCGAAGATTGTGCTGGCGGGTTGCGTGATGCTGTTCGGTATATGGAGCGTCAACTGTCTGAAGTATAACGGGCTGTATACAAAGGCTTATCTGTTCCGGTTTTCCATGCGGGAACTATACGGACTGGCTGCGTTTGTTCCGATTACATTTTATGACGGGAGCAAAGGGCGGCAGCTTCCGAAGGCAGTCTGTTATGCCTTCTATCCGGTACATTTGCTGGCTTTACATTGGGTGGTGACGGTTATATGGGGAAATATATGAAGACGGTCTGCGGACGAATTACGGCGGATGTAAAGCAATATGGCATGACAGGTGCGGCGCTGCTTCTGTATACCATTGTCGTTAATCTGGTCTTTCACGCATTCTGTCCTTTGGTGATCTTCTGCGGACTGCCCTGTCCGGGCTGTGGGGTTACCAGAGCGACAGTGTGCTTCTTGGCGGGCAGATGGCAGCAGGCGTGGCAGCTTAATCCGGTGATTTTTCCTATTATGATAACATCAGCTTATTTCGCGTGGAACCGATATTTCCGCGGCCGGAAGGCCAAAGGGTTAAAGGGGTGTCTCGTGCTGATCGCAGCGCTTTTGGTCATTGTCTATCTGGTGCGGATGAGTATGTACTTTCCGGTCAGAGAACCCTATATTTATAAGGAGGACAATGTGATGGCGCACTTTTATACCATGATTCGGATTATAAAGAGCGCTCTATAATGTTAAAAATATAACGAAAGAAAACGGAGGATATTATGGAAGAGAACAACACGAACCGGAATTACGGAGAGGACAACGGCCAGACGGATTATAATCAGTCTGACAGCGATGCGCAATACAGTGGCAGCAGCCAGTCGGATAACGGCTATCAAAACGGCAGCTATCAAAACGGCAGCTATCAGAACAATGCATATCAAAACGATGGTTACCCAAATCAAGGTTATACAAATGGCGGCTACCCGGGTGGCGGCTATCCGAACGTTTATCAGCCTTACAACAATGTACCGCCCTACGGGAATGACCAGCTCGAGCTGGAAGAGCCTGTCAAAGTCAGCGAGTGGGTTTTGTCGATGGTGTTGATGATGATTCCCTGTGTCAATATTATTATGATGTTTGTATGGGCGTTCAGCAGTACCGAGAAGAAGAGTAAATCTAATTTCTTCAAGGCGTATCTGATCTTCTTCGCGATTATGGCGGCGCTTGGTATTCTGATGTGGTTGGGCATCCTGCTGTTTGTGCTGGCATTAAGTTAAACAGCACTCCATCGTCCGGACGCGCCGCAGGGCAGAATCAGACCGCTTGCGGTGACCGGAAGACCGATCTCGGAGGATTCCGTGCTGCCGCCGAAGGCAGGTGTGAGGGCTGATCGGATCATATAAGTCAGCACGGCGGGCTGTAAACCGGTGGTATATGAATTGACCAGATAAAACAGGGCATCTTTTGACAGAATCTGCGTGGTAAGGCGGATGAAAGGGAAGATGCTCTCTTCTATTTTCCAGATTTCACCCTTGGGACCTCTTCCGTAGGAAGGCGGATCCATGATAATGGCATCGTAAGTATTGCCCCGTCTGATCTCGCGCTCTATGAATTTCACGCAGTCGTCTACCAGCCAGCGGATCGGCGCATCGGCAAGACCGGAAGCTGCGGCGTTCTCCTTCGCCCATAAGACCATGCCTTTGGAAGCATCTACATGAGTGACGGCTGCTCCGGCCTTAGCGGCAGCAAGAGTAGCGCCTCCGGTGTATGCGAACAGGTTCAATACTTTCACCGGTCTGCCGGCCCCCTTTATAATAGAAGAAAACCAATCCCAGTTGACAGCCTGTTCGGGAAAAAGCCCCGTGTGTTTAAAGCTGAAAGGCTTCAAACGGAAAGTGAGATCTCTATAATGTATGCTCCATTCCTGCGGCAGATCAAAGAACTCCCATTCGCCGCCGCCCTTGGGGCTTCTGTGGTAATGCCCGTTCCTATGCCTCCAGCGTTTATCCACGCGATCTGTATCCCATATGACCTGAGGGTCAGGGCGCACGAGAATATAATCTCCCCAGCGTTCCAGTTTCTCTCCGTTTGAGGTATCTATCACTTCATAATCTTTCCAGTCGCCTGCGATCCACATTTTGTATATCCTTTCTCTTCCTTAATATATAATCATAATGAATTAAGGATAGCATATTTTATCTGTGAAATCCACCGGACTTTTACAGACCGGGCGGTGAATAAGCTTTACACTTTCCCGGCAATCTATTATAATAAAAGTGTAACAGTCAGTGCAGGCGGAAAGAAGGCGGGTGATCGTATGACTGAAAAAGAAATGCTGAAAGTCTCTGTTGAGGAGTTCTCACGGGTACAGAAATACATGCTTTTAATTCAGGATAAGGAGTCGGCTGCATATAAAGAGATCAGGGATCGATATATCGAATTAAAAGTTATACTGACGGCTTCGGGTATTAATCTTACGGAATTGGATAAAATAAAAGAATAGTTGTTTCAGACTGAACAAGGGCATAAATCCTGCGACCGATAGGGATTTATGCCCTACATTTTTTCATACACCTCTTTTTTTCATATTTTCTGAAAAAAACACTTGCATCCTAAAAAAACATCATGTATACTAGTCATTGCTGTGGCATGATAGCTATGAAGCGTGAGGTTGCTGCCCTATGTGGCAGGTTTTCCGTGGAGCGAATGTCAAGTTAGGAAACTGACGACAAGTCACTGTACAGGCAAAAATGTCCGGTACAACCGGAAACAACGTGGTTAGTGCCTTTTTAATATAGGACACACACGGGAGAGTGTACAGTCACCGCTTGTCGTACTTAAGAAGTAAAAGTGCGAAAAGGAGGCGACTTTTTTTATGGCAAGTCAAGTAATGAGAATTACATTAAAGGCTTATGATCATCAGTTAGTTGATGCATCTGCAAAAAAAATCATCGAAACAGTGAAGAAGAATGGATCTCAGGTGAGCGGACCCGTACCGCTTCCTACTAAGAAGGAAGTTGTTACGATTCTCAGAGCGGTTCACAAGTATAAGGACTCCAGAGAGCAGTTCGAACAGAGAACCCATAAGAGACTCATCGACATCATCACACCGACACCTAAGACGGTGGATGCGCTGCAGAGATTAGAGATGCCTGCAGGTGTGTACATCGACATCAAGATGAAAAACAAATAAGACCCCTACTAGGACGACCCCCATGGGGTCCGCTGTAGAATAACAGGAGGTAAGAAGGAATGAAGAAAGCTATCTTAGCAACAAAAGTCGGAATGACTCAAATCTTCAGCGAAGACGGAACATTAACACCTGTTACCGTACTTCAGGCAGGACCTTGCGCAGTAACACAGATCAAAACAAAAGAGAATGACGGTTACAGTGCAGTACAGGTTGGTTTTGTAGATAAGAAAGACAGAATTGTCAACAAGGACAAAGGCGGTAAGAAAGAAGTAATCCACAGACACGGTGTCAATAAGGCACAGAAAGGTCACTTTGATAAGGCGGGCGTATCGAGCAAGAGATTTGTAAGAGAGCTTAAGCTTGAGAATGCGGAAGAGTACACGCTCGGAAGCGAGATCAAAGCAGATATCTTTGAAGTGGGTGATCATATCGACGCAACTGCAATCTCTAAAGGTAAGGGATTCCAGGGCGCGATCAAGAGACATGGTCAGCACAGAGGACCTATGACTCACGGTTCCAAATTCCATCGCCATCAGGGTTCCAACGGTGCATGTTCCTCACCGAGTAAGGTGTTCAAAGGAAAAGGCATGCCGGGACACATGGGCTGTGTAAGGGTAACGGTTCAGAATCTTACGATCGTAAGGGTTGACGCAGATAAGAATCTGATTCTTGTTAAAGGCGCTGTACCCGGACCGAGAAAAGCCTTGGTAACCATTAAAGAGACAACTAAGGTGGATGTGAAATAGTGACCTGAGTCACAGATGAAAGGAGGACCATTCAGATGGCAAACGTATCTGTTTATAATATGGAAGGTAAAGAAGTCGGCAAGATGGACTTAAACGATGCGGTATTCGGTGTCGAGATCAATGAGCACTTAGTACACATGGCGGTTGTCCAGACACTTGCCAATAAACGTCAGGGAACACAGAAAGCAAAGACTCGTTCCGAAGTGTCCGGCGGCGGCAGAAAGCCTTGGAGACAGAAGGGAACAGGACATGCAAGACAGGGTTCCACGAGAGCTCCCCAGTGGAAGGGCGGCGGTGTTGTATTCGCACCCGTTCCGAGAGATTACTCTTTCAAGTTAAATAAGAAAGAGAAGCAGGCGGCTCTTAAGTCTGTACTGACCAGCAGAGTGCAGGACAACAAGCTGATCGTTTTAGACGAGCTTAAGCTTGATGAGATCAAGACAAAGAAGTTTAAAGAGGTTATGGATAATCTTAAGGTAGAGAAGGCAATGGTAGTGATCGGCGAGCAGGATAAGAACGTGATCCTTTCCGCAAGAAATCTTCCTACAGTATCTACAGCAGTAGCAGAAAATATCAACGTATATGATATCTTGAAGGGCGACACTTTAGTACTCACTAAGGATGCCGTAGCAAAGATCGAGGAGGTGTATGCATAATGGCAGCAATCCAATATTATGATGTAATCCTCAAACCGGTTATCACAGAGAAGAGCATGGCAGGCATGAGCGAGAAGAAATATACTTTCTTAGTTCATCCCGAAGCCAACAAGACGCAGATCAAAGAAGCTGTTGAGAAGATGTTTGAAGGAACAAAGGTAGCTAAGGTCAACACGATGAACATGGACGGCAAGACCAAGAGACGCGGCATGGTATACGGCAAGACAGCCAAGACCAAGAAAGCGATCGTACAGTTGACACAGGACAGCAAGGATATCGAGATCTTTGCAGGATTATAGAATATAAGGAAAAGGAGATAAGATCATGGGAATTAAGACATATAACCCATATACACCTTCCAGACGTAATATGACCGGTTCTGATTTCTCAGAGATTACCAAGAAGACTCCGGAGAAAGCGTTATGTACTTCTCTTAAGAAGAATGCCGGACGTAACAATCAGGGTAAGATCACAGTGAGACATCACGGCGGCGGAAGCAGAAGATTATACAGAAACATTGATTTCAAGAGAAATAAAGACGGTATTGTTGCTAAGGTAATCGGTATCGAGTACGATCCCAACAGAACGGCAAACATCGCACTGATTTGTTATGAGGATGGTGAGAAAGCATATATTCTCGCGCCGGAAGGTTTGACAGACGGCATGAAAGTTATGAACGGTCCTGAGGCGGAAGTCAGAGTGGGTAACTGCTTACCGTTATCTGCAATCCCCGTAGGTACACTGGTTCACAACATTGAATTATATCCCGGCAAGGGCGGACAGATGGTTCGTTCTGCTGGTAACAGCGCACAGCTTATGGCTAAGGAAGGCAAGTATGCGACACTGAGACTTCCCTCCGGCGAAATGAGAATGGTTCCGATCGTATGTCGCGCAACGGTAGGAACAGTCGGCAACGTGGATCACAACCTGATCAAGATCGGTAAGGCAGGGCGTAAGCGCCATATGGGTATCCGTCCTACAGTCCGCGGTTCCGTTATGAACCCGAATGACCATCCGCACGGCGGTGGTGAAGGCAGAGCGCCGATCGGTCGTCCCGGTCCGTGCACACCTTGGGGTAAACCGGCACTCGGCTTGAAGACACGTAAGAAGAAGAAAGCGTCCAACAAGCTGATTGTAAGAAGAAGAGACGGCAGAGCTATTAAATAACAAACCGAAAAGAATTTCTAAGGCGTCGAAGGACGCCGCCTAAGAAATTCTAAGTTTCGGTTGGAAGAATCACAACGCGATTCTTCTGAGGCTGTGAGAATATAGAATAATTTAGGAGGTTTGAAATGGCAAGATCACTGAAAAAAGGACCGTTTGCAGATGCGAGCTTATTGAAGAAAGTAGATGCTATGAACGCGTCAGGACAGAAGCAGGTTATTAAGACTTGGTCCCGCCGCTCTACGATCTTCCCTTCCTTCGTGGGACACACATTCGCTGTTCATGACGGAAGAAAGCATGTACCGGTATATGTTACAGAGGATATGGTTGGTCACAAACTCGGCGAGTTCGTAGCGACCAGAACTTATAGAGGACACGATAAGGACGAGAGAAAGTCTAAAGTCCGCTAATTTGAAAGGAGGCATAAATCTATGGCTAAAGGACATAGATCCCAAATAAAGAGAGAGAGAAACGCGAATAAAGACACAAGACCCTCCGCTAAGTTATCTTACGCCAGAGTGTCTGTTCAGAAAGCGTGTTTCGTATTGGATGCCATCAGAGGAAAAGATGTGGAGACGGCGCTTGCGATCCTTGCATATAATCCGAGATACGCATCAAGCATTATTAAGAAGCTGTTAGAGTCTGCGATTGCGAATGCAGAGAACAACAACGGTATGAATGTGGAGAACCTTTACATTGCAGAGTGCTATGCAAACAAGGGACCGACCATGAAGAGAGTAAGACCGAGAGCACAGGGCAGGGCCTACAGGATCGAGAAGAGAATGAGCCACATCACAATCGTGCTTGATGAAAGATAGGATCATATAGGAAGGAGAACAACATGGGACAGAAAGTTAATCCACACGGCCTCAGAGTCGGTATCATTAAAGATTGGGATTCTAAATGGTATGCTGATGCAGAGTTTTCTGATTTCTTAGTAGAAGACTACAACATCAGAGAATACTTAAAGAAGAAATTATACAGTGCCGGTATTTCTAAGATCGAGATCGAGAGAGCATCCGACAGAGTGAAAGTAATCATCTACACTGCAAAACCGGGTGTTGTGATCGGTAAGGGCGGTGCAGAGATCGAAGTGACCAAGAAAGAACTTTCCAAGCTGACAAGCAAGAAAGTTTTCGTAGATATCAAAGAGATTAAGAGACCTGATAAAGATGCACAGCTTGTTGCGGAGAATATCGCACAGCAGCTTGAGAATCGTGTATCTTTCAGACGTGCCATGAAGTCCTGCATGGGCAGAACCATGAAAGCAGGAGCAGAAGGCATCAAGACTGCTGTATCCGGACGTCTGGGCGGCGCAGATATCGCTCGTACAGAGTTCTACAGCGAGGGTACTATCCCGCTTCAGACTTTGAGAGCAGATATTGACTACGGTTTTGCAGAGGCCGATACGACATACGGTAAGCTCGGTGTCAAAGTATGGATCTATAAAGGTGAGGTACTTCCGACTAAATCTAATGTGGAAGGGAGCGATAAATAATGTTAATGCCTAAAAGAGTAAAACGTCGTAAACAGTTTCGCGGCTCTATGAGCGGAAAAGCTACCCGTGGCAACACGATCACCTACGGTGAGTACGGTATTGTAGCATTAGAGCCCTGTTGGATTAAGTCCAACCAGATCGAGGCAGCCCGTATTGCTATGACTCGTCATATTAAGCGTGGCGGTAAAGTCTGGATCAAAATATTCCCTGATAAACCTGTAACAGCGAAACCGGCTGAGACACGTATGGGATCCGGTAAAGGTACTCTGGAATACTGGGTTGCAGTTGTAAAACCCGGACGTGTTATGTTCGAGATTGCGGGAGTAGCTGAGGATGTAGCTAAAGAAGCGTTACGTCTTGCAACACATAAGCTTCCATGCAAATGTAAGATCGTTTCTAAAGCGGATTTGGAAGGCGGTGTATCGAATGAAAACTAATAAATTTGTAGAAGATTTAAAGAACAAATCAGATGCAGAATTAGCGCAGGAATTGGTTGATGCGAAGAAAGAACTTTTCAATTTGAGATTCCAGAATGCAACCAATCAGTTGGATAACACGGCAAGAATCAAAGATGTCAGAAGAAACATCGCCAGAATACAGACCGTGATCACTGAGAAGGCAAAAGCAGTAAATTAAGAAACGACGCTGTAAGAATTGCAAAGCAATTCATGCGATTTCAGTTTACTGAAATCATAGGAAAGGAGACTCAATCGTGGACAGAAATTTAAGAAAGACACGTACTGGTAAGGTAACCAGTAACAAGATGGATAAGACGATCGTGGTAGCAATCGAAGACCATGTTAAACATCCGCTTTACAAGAAAATTGTGAAGAAGACCTATAAATTGAAAGCACATGATGAGAACAATGAGTGCAACATCGGTGATACAGTTAAGGTAATGGAGACCAGACCTTTATCCAAGGATAAGAGATGGAGACTTGTTGAGATTGTCGAGAAAGCAAAATAATAAAACGAAAAGAATTTCTAAGGCGTCTGAAATACGCCGCCTAAGAAATACTATGTTTCGTTTAGAAGAATTTTCTTCGAAAATTCTTCCGAGGTGTCGGTAATCTGTACAATAATGGAAAGAAGGAGAAATCAGCATGATTCAACAGGAAAGCAGACTTAAGGTCGCTGACAATACCGGTGCAAAAGAGCTTCTGTGCATCAGAGTTGTGGGCGGTTCTACAAGAAGATATGCACGTATCGGTGATATCATTGTTGCTACGGTCAAAGACGCAACACCAGGCGGCGTTGTAAAAAAAGGCGACGTTGTAAAGGCTGTAGTTGTTCGTAGTGTAAAAGGCGCTCGTCGTAAAGACGGATCTTATATCAGATTTGACGAGAATGCTGCTGTTATCATCAAGGAGGATAAAACTCCGAGAGGAACCCGTATTTTTGGACCAGTAGCGAGAGAGCTTCGTGATAAACAGTTTATGAAAATTGTTTCACTGGCTCCGGAAGTATTATAGGAGGTGCCGGTATGTCAACATTTAAGATTAAAAAAGGTGATACCGTTAAGGTGATCGCCGGTAAAGACAAAGACAAAGAAGGCAAAGTTATATCCGTAGACAGAAAGAACAATAAGGTTCTGGTTGAGGGAATCAACATGATTACAAAGCATGAGAAGCCTTCAGCAGCTAATCAGAACGGCGGCATTGTTCAGAAGGAAGCACCTATCAACGCTTCCAATGTAATGTATGTACACAAGGGTAAAGCAACAAGGATCGGTTTCAAGTTCGAGAATGATAAGAAGGTCCGCTATGCGAAATCCACAGGTGACATCATTGACTAATTCTAAGAAAGGAGGTCTAAAACGTTGAGTAGTAGACTGAAAGAGATGTATAAGAACGAGATCGTAGATGCTATGGTCAAAAAGTTTGGATATAAAAATGTTATGGAAGTTCCGAAACTTGACAAGATCGTAATCAACATGGGCGTCGGTGAAGCGAAGGAAAACGCTAAGGTTCTGGAAGCGGCTGTGAGTGATATGGAAACGATCACCGGACAGAAGGCAGTCGTAACGAAGGCTAAGAACTCTGTTGCTAACTTTAAGATCAGAGAAGGTCAGGCAATCGGATGTAAGACGACACTCCGCGGCGATAAGATGTATGAATTTTTGGATCGCCTCGTAAACCTTGCTCTTCCCCGTGTACGTGACTTCAGAGGTGTTAATCCTAACTCCTTTGACGGCAGAGGTAACTATGCACTGGGTATTAAGGAGCAGATCATCTTCCCGGAGATCGAGTATGATAAGGTAGATAAGGTCAGAGGTATGGACGTGATCATTGTCACCACCGCGAAGACGGATGAGGAAGCTCGTGAGTTGTTGAGATTATTTAACATGCCATTCGCTAAATAGAAGGAGGTAAATTCATGGCTAAGACAGCAATGAAGATCAAACAGCAGCGTAAACCGAAATTCTCCGTAAGAGAATACAATCGTTGCAAAATCTGTGGTCGTCCACATGCTTATTTAAGAAAGTACGGAATTTGCAGAATTTGCTTCCGTGAATTAGCATATAAAGGTCAGATCCCCGGCGTTAAGAAAGCAAGCTGGTAAAGCAACGAAAAGTTTTACTAAGGTGCGAAAGAACCGCACCTAAGAAAAACTAAGTTTCGTTGGGAAGAATGTCGCTGACGCTTGCATTCTTCCAGTGCATTGACTGGGATAAGTGAATGAAATAAGCGGATCAATAATTTAAGGAGGAAAAATCATGACAATGAGCGACCCTATTGCAGATATGCTTACAAGAATCCGTAATGCAAATACTGCAAAACATGATACAGTAGATGTACCCTCATCTAAGATGAAATTGGCTATCGCGCAGATTCTTTTGGATGAAGGATATATTAGGAAATTCGATTTGATCGATAACGGCAGTTTCAAGACCATTCATATCACATTGAAATACGGCGAGGATAAGAATGACAAGATCATTTCCGGAATCAAGAGAATCTCTAAACCGGGTCTTCGTGTATATGCCGGCAAAGAGGATCTGCCGAGAGTTCTCGGAGGTCTGGGCGTTGCAATCATCTCCACCAATCAGGGAGTTGTAACGGATAAGAAGGCAAGAGAGCTGCAGGTAGGCGGCGAAGTGTTAGCCTTCGTCTGGTAGTGGACGAAAAGAATTTCTAAGGCGCCGAAATACGCCGCCTAAGAAATACTATGTTTCGTCCGGAAGAATGTCGCTTGCGCTTACATTCTTCCATCGAAATGGTGTACTTTATAGTAAGAATAAATAACTTCTAACACAATTAAAACAGGAGGTACGGGCATGTCACGTATAGGAAGAATGCCAATCGCTATTCCCGCGGGGGTAACCGTTGAGGTAGCAGAAAATAATAAAGTGACTGTAAAAGGTCCTAAGGGAACACTTGAGAGAGTGCTTCCGGCAGAAATGGAAATCAAAGTAGAAGGCGATCAGGTTGTAGTATCCAGACCCAATGATTTAAAGAAGATGAAATCTTTCCACGGTCTGACAAGAACACTGATCCACAATATGGTTGTCGGTGTAACGGAAGGATACGAGAAGAAGCTGGAAGTAAACGGCGTAGGTTACAGAGCGTCCAAATCAGGCAAGACTCTGACACTTAACCTGGGTTACTCTCATCCGGTGGAAATGACAGATCCCGAAGGTATCGAGACTGTCATGGAAGGACAGAACGTAATCATCGTCAAAGGTATTGATAAAGAAAAAGTTGGTCAATTTGCGGCTGAGATCAGAGACAAGAGAAGACCGGAGCCTTATAAGGGCAAGGGTATCAAGTATGCTGATGAGACAATTAGACGTAAAGTTGGTAAGACTGGTAAGAAATAACAGATAAGGAGAGTATGAAGATGGTTAGTAAGGAATCAAGACAAAAAGTTCGTGTAAAAAAACACAACAGACTGCGTAACCGTTTCAGCGGCACCGCTGAGAGACCGCGTCTTTCTGTGTTCAGAAGTAATAATCATATGTATGCTCAAATTATTGACGATACAGTTGGAAATACTTTAGTTTCGGCGTCTACTCTCGAGAAGTCTGTAAAGTCTGAACTGGAGAAAACCAATAACGTTGATGCAGCAGCATATTTAGGAACAGTAATCGCTAAGAGAGCAATTGAAAAAGGTATTAAGACTGTTGTCTTTGACAGAGGCGGCTTTATATATCAGGGTAAAATTGCAGCATTAGCTGAGGCAGCCAGAGAAGCTGGCTTAGAATTCTAGGAAGGGAGAAGGAAATCACATGAGACGTACAATCATTGATGTAAGTCAGTTAGAATTGACTGAAAAAGTAGTAACGATCAAACGTGTTACTAAGGTTGTTAAAGGTGGTCGTAACATGCGTTTCACGGCTCTTGTAGTAGTCGGTGACAGCAATGGTCATGTTGGTGCAGGCTTAGGCAAAGCAACTGAAATCCCTGAAGCAATTCGCAAAGGTAAGGAAGATGCGATCAAGAACTTAGTTTCTGTTGCACTTGATGATAACAGCAGTATCACACACGATTTTATCGGAAAATTCGGTTCTGCTTCCGTACTCCTTAAGAGAGCTCCGGAAGGTACCGGTATTATCGCAGGAGGTCCTGCCCGTGTTGTATGTGAACTTGCAGGTATCAAGAATATCCGTACGAAATCTTTAGGCTCCAACAATAAGCAGAATGTCGTACTTGCTACGATCGCGGGACTGCGCCAGTTAAAGACTCCTGAAGAAGTAGCTAAGAACCGCGGTAAATCCGTAGAAGAGATTCGCGCTTAAGTTACCGAAGGTTGTTGATCGGTCAGAATATTTAGGAGGAAAAGAAGATGGCAGCAAAGAAAGAAGCAGCTAAAACATTAAAGATTACTTTAATTAAATCTACCATTGGTCAGGTTCCGAAAAACAGGGCAACGGTTGAAGCTATGGGTCTCAGGAAACTTCATCAGACAGTGGAACTGCCTGACAATGCATCAACCAGAGGTCAGATTCAGAAAGTAAGACATATGGTTAAAGTAGAAGAAGCATAAAAGGAGGTGTCAGAATGGAATTATCAAATTTAAGACCCGCGCCCGGGTCAGTACACAGTGATAATTTTAGAAGAGGTCGTGGACACGGTTCAGGCAACGGTAAGACAGCCGGTAAGGGTCATAAGGGACAGAAAGCTCGTTCAGGAGCACCCAGAATCGGATTCGAAGGCGGTCAGATGCCGTTATACAGACGTATTCCTAAGAGAGGTTTTACCAACAGGAATTCTAAGGATATCGTGGCGATCAACTTAAGTGCGCTTGAAGTGTTCGATAACGGCGCGACAGTTGACGTGGATGTACTGCTTGAGAAAGGGATCATCAAGAATCCTCGCGATGGGGTTAAGATTCTTGGAAACGGAGAACTTACTAAGAAACTCGATGTGAAAGTGAATGCTTTCAGCGCATCCGCGAAAGAAAAGATCGAGGCACTTGGTGGAACAGCAGAGGTGATCTAATGCTTACAACCTTAAAGAATGCGTTTAAAATCAAAGAAATCAGAAAGAAACTTTTCTTTACATTTATGATGTTGGTTGTGATCCGTTTCGGATCACAGCTCCCTGTTCCGGGCATCAACAGAAGCTTCTTTGCGGACTGGTTTTCACAGCAGACCGGAGATGCTTTCAACTTCTTCGATGCTTTTACGGGAGGTTCGTTCCTGAACATGTCTGTTCTGGCGCTTAATATTACGCCGTATATTACATCGTCCATTATTATGCAGCTTATGACGATAGCGATTCCGAAACTGGAAGAGATGCAGCGTGACGGTGCCGACGGCAGGAAGAAAATTGCTTCCATCACGAGATATGTGACGGTGGCGCTTGCGCTTATTGAATCCAGTGCTATGGCGATTGGATTCGGACGTCAGGGACTGCTGCAGACATATAATGTCATTAATGTGATTACGGTTATTGCGGCTTTGACAGCCGGCAGTGCGTTTCTTATGTGGATCGGAGAACGGATTACGGAGAGCGGTGTAGGCAATGGTATTTCAATCGTTTTGACCATCAATATCCTGTCACGTATACCGCAGGATATCACGCAGTTATTTGAGCAGTTTGTGATCGGTAAATCCATTGCAAAGGGTGCTGTGGCGGCGATCATTATCATTGCAATCATTATACTGATGGTAGTGCTCGTTATTATCTTAAATGACGGCGTTCGTAAGATTCCGGTGCAGTATGCCAAGAAAGTACAGGGCAGGAAGATGGTTGGCGGTCAGATGACAAGCCTGCCGTTAAAGGTGAATACCTCAGGTGTTATTCCGGTAATCTTTGCCTCTTCCCTGATGCAGCTTCCGGTAATTGTTTGTTCGTTTTTCGGCATTACCGGCACAGGTGTGTGGGGTGAGATTTTGAAAGGAGTAAACTCCAATTATTGGTGCAATCCGAAACAGCCGGTGTATTCCATCGGACTGCTGGTATATATTGCACTGGTTATCTTCTTTGCGTATTTCTACACATCCATTACGTTCAATCCTTTAGAGATTGCGGAGAACATGAAGAAGCAGGGCGGATTTATTCCGGGTATCAGACCGGGCAAGCCTACCAGCGATTATCTGAATAAGGTGCTTACCTATATTATTTTCATTGGCGCGGTAGGACTTACGATCGTATGTGTTGTGCCGTATTTCTTCAACGGAGTATTTGGTGCAAGCGTATCCTTCAGCGGAACAAGCCTGATCATTATCGTGAGCGTTGTTCTGGAGACGATCAAGCAGATAGAATCACAGATGCTGGTTCGTAATTATAAAGGATTTTTAAACGATTAATTTATATGGAAATGATGGGGACGAGCAGGGCAACCGAGGCGTCCCTTACGTTTCATTGAAAAATAAAGTTTTTTCAATCGCAAATTTGTACCCTGCGGCTATAAATCCGCAGGTTATGAGAAAGGCGTGGGTATCAGTTATGAAGATAATTATGTTGGGTGCACCCGGCGCAGGTAAGGGAACACAGGCGAAAATGATTGCGGAGAAATATGAAATTCCGCATGTATCCACGGGTGACATATTCAGGGCAAATATTAAGAACGGTACACAGCTTGGCATGGAAGCGAAACAGTACATGGATCAGGGATTGCTCGTTCCGGATGATCTGACGGTCAAGATCCTGCTCGACAGAGTGGCGAAGGAAGATTGCAAGAACGGCTATGTGCTGGACGGTTTTCCGAGGACCATTCCGCAGGCGGAGGTTCTGGACAAGGCGCTTAGTGAGCTGGGAGATAAGATCGACTATGCAATTAATGTGGATGTGCCGGATGAAAATATTGTAAGAAGAATGGGCGGCAGGCGCGCATGCCTTTCATGCGGAGCCACATACCATATTGAGCATGTACCGCCTAAAACGGAAGGAATCTGTGACAGCTGCGGACAGGAGCTGGTGCTGCGTGATGATGATAGACCGGAGACGGTGCAGAATCGTCTGAATGTATATCATGAGCAGACGCAGCCGTTAATTGAGTTCTACAGCAAGAAGGGCGTATTACAGACGGTGGATGGCACGATGGATATGAACGATGTGTTTGAAGCTATTGTGACAGTCTTGTCATAAAGCATGCAAAAGAGAAATTGACGTGTGAGAAGTGCTGTAGGAGATAAAAAGGATGGCAATAACGATTAAATCGCCCGGAGAAATTGAATTGATGCGGGAATCGTGCAGGTTGCTTGGTTTGGTTCATAATGAACTGGCGAAGGTAATCAGGCCGGGGATATCCACGAAGGAAATTGACAGAGTGTGTGAGGAGCTCATCCGCGGTTACGGGTGTACACCGAATTTCCTGCACTATCAGGGGTATCCGGCTTCCGTGTGTGTCTCTGTGAATGAGGAAGTGGTGCATGGTATTCCGAGAGAAGATCATATCATTCAGGAAGGCGATATCGTCAGTCTGGATACGGGACTGATTTATCGGGGGTATCATTCCGATGCGGCCAGAACTCATGCGGTGGGGCAAATCAGCGCCGAGGCGCAGAAATTGATTGACGTGACCAGACAGAGTTTCTTTGAAGGGATCAAGATGGCGAAGGCGGGCAATCATCTCCATGACATTTCCAATGCCATTGCTGCATATGTCACACCGTACGGTTACGGTATTGTCAGAGATCTGGTGGGACACGGCATAGGTACTAGTCTGCATGAACCGCCGCAGATCCCGAACTTTGCACTGAGGAGAAGAGGACCGAAGCTGCGTCCGGGCATGACGCTGGCGATTGAACCGATGATCAATATGGGTACGGAGGATGTGGAGTGGCAAGATGACGGCTGGACGGTAGTCTCGGCGGATCATTCCCTATCGGCACATTACGAAAACACGGTGTTGATTACGGAAGGTGAGCCGGAGATCCTGACGCTGTGACGGAATCAGGAAATGAGAAGGATTTGTGTCTGTGCGCCGCTTATTTAACCAGGGTGATGTGCAGAAATGGAGTAGAATATGATAGGAATGCTGGCAAGCTCTAAGGCGGGGCACGATCAGAAAACCGTATATGTCATAATAGATGAAGACGACGAATATGTATATTTAGCCGACGGCCGAAGCAGAACCGTGGACAGACCGAAGAAGAAAAACAGGAAACATATTCAGATTATTAAGAAGAAACAGATGATAAGACCGGCGGACGGTTATAAGGATTTGGAAATCAAGAGAGTGATCAAACAATATCAGGAGGAAGCAAATGTCAAAAGCTGATGTAATCGAAATTGAGGGAACAGTCATTGAGAAGCTGCCGAACACCATGTTTCAGGTTGAACTGGAGAACGGGCATGTGGTGTTAGCGCACATAAGCGGTAAACTCCGCCAGAATTTTATCCGTATTCTGCCCGGTGACAAAGTAACACTGGAGCTGTCACCTTATGACTTATCCAAAGGCAGAATTATCTGGCGTGATAAATAAGAAAAAAGACCTTGCCAAAGATTGGGTATGGTGGTATAATGTAAAACGGTCTTTTTTGAAAGGAGGGTTTGAGATGAAAGTAAGGTCATCAGTAAAACCGATCTGCGAAAAATGCAAGATCATCAAAAGAAAAGGAAAGATCAGAGTAATCTGTGAGAATCCGAAACATAAGCAGGTACAAGGTTAATCCCCGAATGATTTAGTTTAACGGGGTTCTTGCCTATTTTATATAGATGCCGGAGCCTAATGGGAGATTACTTTTTGATACCAACAATTATGTTTGGAAAGATCGGATACCTGATCCGGTTGGGTAGAACCTACCCCAATCAATTAGTAAGGCGGGCAAAGCCCGCTTACGGGATTTGCTTCGTAAACTCGGACGCAATCTCGTATGAAACGTAAAGAAAATGGAGGAAACGTAAATGGCTCGTATTGCAGGTGTTGACTTACCCAGAGAGAAACGTGTGGAGATTGGACTTACTTATATCTACGGTATTGGCAGAGTAAGCTCCAACAAGATTCTGGAGGCAGCAAACGTAAATCCTGATACCCGTGTCAGAGAATTAACTGACGATGAGGTAAAGAGAATTGCCGAGGTGATCGACAAGGATTACATGGTGGAAGGTGATCTGAGAAGAGAGATCGCACTGAACATCAAGCGTCTTCAGGAGATCGGATGTTACAGAGGTATCCGCCACAGGAAGGGACTTCCGGTTCGTGGTCAGAAGACTAAGACCAACGCAAGAACAAGAAAAGGTCCGAAGAGAACAGTAGCAAATAAGAAGAAATAAGATGAACCCGGAATCGGGGATTCTGAAAAGTTGTGTAGTAATTGAAGTTAGCAGATTAGGAGAAAGTAGGTTAGTTTATTATGGCTAAAAAAGTTACAAAAAAAGTGACAAAAAAGCGTGTAAAGAAAAACGTTGAACGTGGACAGGCACATATCCAGTCTTCTTTTAACAATACGATCGTTACTTTAACAGATACAGAAGGTAACGCATTAAGCTGGGCAAGTGCAGGTGGTCTTGGTTTTAGAGGTTCAAGGAAATCTACTCCATATGCGGCACAGATGGCTGCAGAGACAGCGGCTAAGGCTGCTTTAGTACATGGTTTAAAGACAGTAGATGTTATGGTTAAGGGTCCGGGTTCGGGTCGTGAGGCAGCAATCCGTGCATTGCAGGCATGCGGTCTGGAAGTGACAAGTATCCGTGACGTGACGCCCGTGCCTCATAACGGATGTCGTCCGCCTAAGCGTCGCCGCGTATAATAGAACGAAAAGATTTCCTAAGGCAGCAAAGGACGCAGCCTAAGAAAATCTATGTTTCGTCCTGAAGAATTGCAAAAACCGCAATTCTTCCCACATGAAAGCATTGGATGAAGGCGCCGAGTGCGGCGTTGTAAACAAAATTATAATGAGAGGAGCCAAAAGATATGGCAGTAAACAGAGTCCCTGTATTGAAAAGATGCAGATCACTTGATTTAGATCCTACTTATTTAGGATACGATAAGAAATCCAACAGAACATCGGCGAGAGCCGGCAAGAAGATCAGCGAGTATGGTCTTCAGCTCAGAGAGAAGCAGAAAGCTAAATTTATCTATGGTGTATTGGAGAAGCCTTTCAGAAACTATTATGAAAAGGCAGAGAGAATGAAAGGTATGACCGGTGAGAACCTTATGGTCATGCTGGAGAGCAGACTGGACAGTATCGTGTTCAGGATGGGCTTTGCAAGAACAAGAAGAGAGGCCAGACAGGTCGTAGGTCATAAGCATTTTCTCGTAAACGGCAAGCCGGTGCATATTCCGTCTTATCTGGTTAAAGCAGGCGATGTGATCGAAATAAGAGAGAAATCCAGATCTCTGCAGAGATATAAAGATATCCTCGAAGTGACGGCAGGAAGACTTGTTCCGGAGTGGTTAGAGGTAGATCAGGAAGCATTGAAGGGAACCGTGAAATATCTTCCCACAAGAGAGATGATCGACGTTCCGGTCAACGAGATGCTTATCGTCGAGTTGTACTCTAAATAATAGCAGTGGTTTTCCAACATGTTCGCAAAGGAGGGTATTTGCGTGTTTGATTTTGAGAGACCTAATATTGAGGTTGCAGAAATCTCAGAAGATAAGAAGTATGGTAGATTTGTTGTAGAGCCTTTGGAGAGAGGTTACGGTATTACCCTTGGTAATTCTCTTAGAAGAATTATGCTTTCTTCTTTGCCGGGCGCAGCAGTCAGCCAGGTTAAAATCGAAGGTGTTTTACATGAATTCAGCTCTATTTCCGGCGTAAAGGAAGATGTTACGGAGATTATTATGAACATCAAGAGCCTTGCGATCAAGAATAGCAGCGATACCAATGAACCTAAGACCGCATACATTGAATACGAGGGCGAGGGCATTGTCAGAGCGTCCGATATTCAGGTGGATCAGGATATCGAGATTTTAAATCCTGATCAGGTGATTGCCACATTAAGCGGCAAAGATACAAAACTGTACATGGAATTGACGATCACAAGGGGCAGAGGATATGTAAGCTCTGACCGCAATAAGGTTGAAGATCTTCCGATCGGTGTGATCGCGATAGATTCTATTTATACACCTGTTGAGAGAGTCAATGTGACCGTAGAGAACACCCGTGTAGGTCAGATTACCGATTTCGATAAGCTGACACTGGACGTATACACGAACGGGACGTTGGTTCCCGACGAGGCAGTCAGTCTGGCTGCTAAGGTACTGAGCGAGCATTTAAGCCTTTTCATTGATCTGTCCGAGAATGCCAAGACCGCAGAGGTTATGGTAGAGAAGGAAGACGATGAGAAAGAGAAAGTATTGGAGATGAGCATAGACGAGCTCGAGCTGTCTGTACGCTCTTACAACTGCTTAAAGAGAGCCGGCATCAATACCGTGGAGGAACTGACCAACAAGACTTCCGAGGATATGATGAAAGTCCGCAATTTAGGACGCAAGTCTCTGGAGGAAGTATTGGCAAAATTAAAAGAATTAGGCTTACAGCTGAATCCAAGCGACGAGGCCTGATCTATATATGAATGGCGTGCAGGATAAGCCCGAAGAGCACCCGTGCGCCTGCTCATGAATGGAACTGCTAACACATTCGGTAAGTAAGTCCGAAGCGCGTGGCCGGATGTACACCATGTTGTGGGAGAGAACTCCCCAGTGAGAAAGGAATTTATTATGGCAAAATACAGAAAACTCGGCAGAACGTCTGATCAGAGAAAAGCATTACTGAGAAGTCAGGTAACGGCTCTGCTGTACAACGGCAAGATCATTACGACTGAGGCAAGAGCGAAGGAAGTGCGTAAGATTGCGGAAGGTCTGATTGCTTTAGCCGTAAAGGAAAAGGACAATTTCGAGACCGTTAAGGTTACGGCGAAGGTACCCCGTAAGGATAAGGACGGCAAGAGAGTTAAGGAAGTAGTGGACGGCAAGAAAGTTACCGTTTTCGATACGGTTGAGAAGGAGATTAAGAAAGATATGCCTTCAAGACTGCATGCCAGAAGACAGATGTTAAAGGTGTTATATCCCGTAAAGGAAGTGCCTTCCACACCTGCAGGCAGAAAGAAAGGCACCAAGGAAGTTGATCTGGTTGCAAAGCTTTTCGATGAATACGGCGCTAAGTATGCGAGCCGTAACGGCGGATACACAAGAATCATCAAGATCGGTCCCCGTAAGGGAGATGCGGCGATGGAAGTAGTTCTTGAGCTTGTGTAATATATATGATATGACCAAATACCCTGCACATCTGTGCAGGGTATTGTTTTGTATAGAAAATTGCCCGTTCATGCACGAGTTTGCGGAGATGCGCAGCATCTCATAAGCAATATCTCGCAACTCCGCGAAGCTCAATTTTTTACAGGAAACATATTGTGTGAGGAAAAAGGACTTACTGACATATTTTTGAAAAAAAGATATAATTATATATGTAAATCGCTCTAATTGGTAGAATTTAGTGAAAAAACGCAAAAAATACAAAAATTATAATTTTCTTGTAGAATTTATTTACAAATATGTTATAATAGTGCTGTACGTAAAAATATAGTGTATTGGAGGAACATTACGATGAGGTTGAAGCAGAAGATTCTTATGATTGCAATTTTACCGTTGTTACTTCTTGGTATTGTGATTATTGTTTTCGGTGACAAGCAGATCACGAACGTGTTGACAGAGAACACGGAGGAAGGTTTGCAGGCGACGGCGATAGCTGTACGAACCACTTTAAGGAAAATGAATAATGAGCCATATAGACTGAATGAGAATAATGAACTGGTTAAAGGTGATCTCAACATTTCCCAGACACCGGATCTGGTAGATGAAATTAAGGAAGGTACAGATATTGACGTTACGATCTTTTTCGGTGACACAAGATATATGTCTTCTATAATTGATGATAACGGACAACGTATTATCGGTACACAGGCAGGCCCCAGAGCGATCGAGACTGTATTGGGTAAAGGTGAAGAATTCTTTGCCACAGATGCTGTTGTGAATGATGCAGACTATTTCGGATATTACGTACCGTTATTTGATTTCGGGACAAATGAAGTAATCGGTATGGTATTTGCGGGAATGCCGCAGGCGGAAGCAAAGGCACAGATCAGAAGAATTATCGTATTGATCGTAGCGCTTGTTGTCATTGTCGGTGTTATCTGTGCGATTCTTATTTTCTTCACAGTTAATAAGATGGTTAAGCATCTGGCGGGTGGTGTGACGGCTTTGTCACAGCTCTCGGAAGGAAAGCTGAATATTCATATAGAAGATAAGGTTTTGGAGGAGAAAGATGAGATCGGCGATATCTGTCGGGCAATCGATAAGATGAAAGAGAATCTTTCGGGTATCATCGCTACGATCAAGGAGGATAGTGCCATCTTGTTGGATGCATCCGATAAACTTCGTGAGAAGACCGATGTTACCACAGAGCATGTAGAACAGATGGAGAAGGCTGTTAACGAGATTGCGATCGGTGCAGGAAGCCAGGCTGAGGAGACACAGGATGCTACAGAGTCTATTATTCTGATGGGTAATATGATCGAGGAGACTGCAAGTGAACTGGCAAATCTGAATGAGAGAGCTAATTCGATCAAAGAACGCGGTGAGGTTGCTATTGGAGCGCTTCGTGAATTGCAGAGTACCAATGAGAAGACCAGTGCAGCTATCAATATCATTTATGAGCAGACCAATGTAACGAATGAGTCGGCTCAGAAGATTAAAGAGGCAACCGCTCTGATTACCAATATTGCGGAAGAGACCAATCTCCTTTCACTGAATGCGTCTATTGAGGCAGCACGTGCAGGTGAACAGGGTAGAGGATTTGCAGTTGTTGCTGGACAGATTCAGAAACTGGCTGAGCAGTCTAATGAGTCTGCAAGACAGATTGAGGGAATTATCCTTTCCCTGATTGAGGATTCGGATAAGGCAGTTGCTACCATGAATGAAGTAAAAGAAATTATGGAGCAGCAGAATGAGAATGTTACTAACACAGGCACGCAGGTAACACAGCTTCTGAGTGATGTAGACGAGTCATTGATTATGATCGGCGATGTGACAGAGAAGACGAATAAAGTCAATGATGTACGAAGCGGCGTAGTAGATACGGTACAGAACCTGTCAGCGATTGCACAGGAGAATGCAGCAAGTACACAGGAGACATCGGCATCTGTTACAGAGATCAGCGGTATTATTACAGAGATTGCCGGCAATGCTGCAGAACTTAAGGGCATTTCCAACAGAATGGATGACAGCATGTCAATGTTTGAGATGTAAGACATATGACTGGAAGCGGTCAGTCTTAAAAAATATCAGGAATAATAAACCCCCGGGAAATATACTTCCCCGGGGGATTTTTTATTCCTTGAAGGATACATATTCCGAGTTTGTGAAGCGTAAGCGAACAAATCTCGCAATTGAGCTTTGCTCAATTTGTTACAGTACGATCTGGAAATGTTGGTAGTCCTTACAGGAGTTCCAATTACCACCCCATGTGAATCCATGTTCCGTGAACAACTTGTAGCACAAGTCGTTTTCATCAATTTTATAAGGAAAATCAAGGGATCGATCCGTGTACACTTCGCTGCCCTTTGGGGAAATATAGGTTTCTCCGGTGCCATCCTTATTAAATACGACGTAGGGGTTGTAGAACGGGTTAATGTCGATGGCGCATCCGAGTGCATGTTTTGACAGATTCGTAGTGCCGTCTACCACCCGGTAGTTAAAACAGGAAGTATTATTGTCCATCATGGAGAGCGTGTCATCGCCGTCATATTCATCTATGAGACGGATTCGCTCGATCTGATAGTCGTTCTGATACAGTTCGTAGAATATTTCCACCATATCCTGTGCAATCGCTTTATTACAAATCAATTCACCGATTTGCTCTTCGCCGTTAAAATCAATGTAGAGCAGCCCTACATAATTTAGGTCCTCATAAGCTATGGTACAGCCGCTTTCGGGATAGGAGATTCCCGTTATCTTATCCTTGATACTGTCACTCAGAGGTTCATAATAGAACCCTGTCTGATAAGTAGTTCGCTCCGTATTAGCTGCCATATTGTCCGGCTCCTTACGGTCTGCTGCGGAATCCGAAGCAGTGCTTTCGTTTCCGTCAGGGATCGTGTCTTTAGGAGTATTGTATGCGGTAGGCTCGTCTGAAGTTTCGATGCTTGAGCCATTTAGTGCATTAGTAGGGGCTTCAGCGTCCGTGATAGAGGGTCCGGAATCAGTGCTTCCGGGTTCCGCTTTTTCTGTGTCAGCTTCGGCACTGCCGATTGCTTGATCTTCCGATGCAGTACCGTATGCGATCTCCGGATTGGCTTTGGCGTATTCCTCCAGTGTTTCCGAGCCGATCAGAAGATGGGTAAGGAACGCGCATACCATAATCAGCAGTACGATAAACAGGAAAGGTCCGGCGGCAAGATGTAATAATTCTTTCGGAGTGTCGGGCAGTTTATTTGACGATGTATTTTGTGACATATATGTCATATCTCCTTTCTCAAGGTAAATTCCGTGAACCTCTAAAAGTATATCATAAAACCTTGTGTTTTGGGGGATTAGTTAGTATAATAAGCGATGAATTGAATAAGTTATCACAGACTGAATTGGTACAGTGCAACTGTGAAGAACAGGGTTCCGAACAGTTACGTTACAGCGTTAAAATGTATACGCATGAATTTGTAATAGGAGTTAAATATCGCAGATGGGAATCATTAAGACAGATAAACTGGTATTTGAATATATAAGGCGTGACGAAGAAGGCAACGTGGAGGGAATCACCCGCGCAGTGGACGAGGTCGATCTGGATGTGAAGCAGGGCGATTTCGTTGCGATTCTGGGGCATAACGGTTCAGGCAAGTCCACGCTGGCCAAGCATATCAACGCGATCCTGTATCCCACCGAAGGAGCAGTGTGGGTGGACGGCATGGATACGCGGGACGAGAAGGATCTGTGGAATATCCGTCAGGAAGCGGGTATGGTTTTCCAGAATCCCGATAATCAGATCATCGGACAGGTGGTCGAAGAGGATGTGGGATTCGGACCGGAGAATATGGGCGTGCCTACGGAAGAGATCTGGGCGCGCGTGGAAGAGAGTCTGAAAGCGGTGGGGATGTACGCATACCGCAAATTCTCACCGAATAAGTTATCCGGTGGTCAGAAGCAGAGAGTTTCGATAGCAGGTGTAATTGCAATGCATCCCAAATGCATTATTCTTGATGAGCCGACGGCGATGCTTGATCCCAACGGACGCAAGGAGGTAGTTCGCGCCGTCAGGGGATTAAATGATGTGGAAGGGATCACGGTAGTGCTGATTACCCATTATATGGAAGAAATTATTCACGCGGACAAAGTTTTCGTCATGGATAAAGGGAAAATAGCAATGGAGGGAACGCCGAGGGAGATCTTTTCACAGGTGGAAAGGCTCAAGGAACTGCGTCTGGATGTGCCGCAGGTGACATTGCTTGCCTATGAATTGCAGCAAAAGGGCGTAGAACTGCCGGATGGAATCCTGACGGTGGAGGAGCTGACACAGCACTTGTTGCAAAAATATCATATGAAATAGAAACCGATCATATAAGATGTCATAAGTACGCGATTATATACGGGAATGAGGATTAAACAAGATGTCGATTATATTAGATCATGTAGATTATGTATACGGTGAGGACACGACGCTCGCGGTGCATGCACTGAATGATGTGAATCTGGTGATTCCGGACGGTCAGTTCATCGGACTGATCGGACATACAGGTTCCGGAAAGTCTACGCTTGTGCAGCATTTGAATGGGCTGATCAAACCTACAGGCGGCAGTATATATTTTAACGGCGAGGATATCCATGCGGAGGGGTATGATAAGAAGAAGCTGCGGAGCAAGGTCGGACTGGTGTTTCAGTATCCGGAGCACCAGCTGTTTGAGATTGATGTTTTCAAAGATGTTTGTTTCGGACCGAAAAATCTGGGACTGACGCAGAAAGAGGCGGAGCTTCGAGCCTATGCAGCGCTTAAGCAGGTAGGGTTGGAGGACGAATATTTCTACCAGTCGCCTTTTGACCTGTCGGGCGGACAGAAGCGCAGAGTGGCGATTGCCGGTGTGCTTGCCATGAAACCGGATGTGCTCGTGCTGGATGAGCCGACGGCGGGACTGGATCCGAAAGGAAGAGACGAGATTCTCGATCAGGTTGCCAAGCTGAAAGAGGAAACGGGCATCACGGTTATTCTGGTGTCTCACAGCATGGAAGACGTGGCCAAGTATGTGGATCGCATTATCGTGATGAATCAGGGCAGCGTGCTGTATGACGATGTGCCGAAAGAAGTGTTTAAGCACTATCGCGAATTGGAGGAAGTGGGGCTGGCGGCACCGCAGGTGACGTATATCATGCAGGCACTCCATAAGAGGGGTATGCCGGTTGCGACCGATGCTACGACGATAGAGGAAGCGGCGCAGGAGATACTGCAAATTTTTTTTTGAAAGGAATAGGTTATGTTACGAGACATTACACTGGGCCAGTATTATCAGACGGACTCCGTCATACATAAATTGGACCCGAGAGTGAAACTGATAGCGACTATTTGTTTTATTATATCGCTTTTTGTGGTAAAGAACTGGGTGGGGTATGTATTGGCCGCTGTTTTTCTGGCGGTGATGATTAAATTGTCCAATGTGCCTTTTCGATATATGGTCAAAGGCATGAAGGCCATTATTTTCATTCTGCTGATTACGGTCGTATTCAATCTGTTCCTGACACCGGGAGAGGTTCTATGGTCAGTGTGGAAATTAAAAATCACGAAAGAAGGGCTGCACACGGCGGTGATGATGGCTGTACGACTGTCTTTTCTGATCATCGGTTCCTCGGTGATGACGCTGACGACTACGCCCAACAGCCTGACGGACGGCATGGAGAAGTTGATGAAGCCGCTCAAAGTGTTCCGGGTACCGGTACATGAGGTGGCGATGATGATGTCGATCGCGCTGCGTTTTATCCCGATCCTGTTGGAAGAGACCGATAAGATCATGAAAGCGCAGATTGCCAGAGGCGCGGATTTTGAGAGCGGCAATCTGATAAAAAAAGCGAAAGCCATGGTACCGCTGCTTGTACCGCTGTTTATCTCGGCATTCCGCCGCGCGAATGATCTGGCGATGGCGATGGAAGCCAGATGTTATCGGGGTGGAGAGAACAGAACGAAGATGAAGCCGCTGAAATATGCAGGCAGGGATCGGATTGCGTATGGAGTGCTGGCGGCGTACTTTGCGATGTGTGTGGTGATACGGATTTATTTGTGACGTATTTGAGTTGAGTGAATGGAGAGCTATGAAGAGAGTTATGCTGACCGTCGCTTATGATGGGACGAACTATCGTGGGTGGCAGATACAACCGAATGGGGAGACGATCGAAGGCATCTTGAATAGGTGCCTTTCTGATCTTATGGGAGAACGGATAGAGGTGATTGGTGCCAGCCGCACGGATTCCGGCGTGCATGCCATGGGGAATGTTGCTGTCTTCGATACGGATAGCCCGATTCCGGCGGACAAAATAGCTTATGCACTCAACAGAAGACTTCCGGAGGATATCAGAGTCCGCAGATCCGGGGAGGTACCGTCGGACTTTCACCCGCGCCACTGCGTCAGCCGTAAGAGCTATGAATATCGAATCTATTGCGCGCCTTTTCCCATGCCGGTGAAAAGGCTGTATACCCATTTTACTTATATGCCGCTGGATATTGGCTTAATGAGACAAGCGGGAGAATATCTGGTGGGAACACATGATTTCAAGAGTTTTTGTACCGTGGGAGCCCAGGTGGAAACTACAGTGAGACAGATAGAGTCTCTGGAAGTGTGGGCGGAATACAGCGGAAAAGACCGTACCGCGGAAGAGACGGACCAAGCAGAACGATATGCGGATCGGGAGATCGTGATCCGTGTGACAGGATATGGGTTCCTCTATAACATGGTACGGATCATAGCGGGAACTTTGATGGAAGTCGGCAGAGGGCATATTGCGCCGCAGGACGTGCAGCGTATTCTGGAAGCAAGAGACAGGCAGGCGGCGGGTCCTACCGCGCCTGCCTGCGGACTTACCCTGATCGGGATCGAGTATCTGGAGCTTGGACGGATTACAGGTGAAGAATGATTTAAGCCGGATTGTGGTATTCGCAGCAAAAGTCATCGAATACGGCAGTGCACTCACCGACAGCATAGAGCCCGATTACGACTCCGGTGAAACCGCCGGCCACCTCACTGGATAAATATTTCGTGTATGCGGAACCAAGCTTGATCTTCTGTGGATTTTCCGTTCCGGATACCAGATAGAAATGATATTCCAGAGAATCGGATTCAATGACCATCCGAGTCGTTCCGTTTTCCAACGGTACGGTGGTCTGAATATGTTTGATGTTGCCGATGTTTAGTTTTAATACCGCTTCATAACCAGAAGCAGATTTTGTGACATATATGTCATAGTGTTGCAATTCATCCATATACAGGGTTAATCCGGCCTCATTATGTGTCATAGCGGCACTGCTGTCGGATATGACAGAGGGTTTATATTCAATTTTGACTGAAACAGTCATATCAAAATCCTGCTGCCGGATACCGAGGAATGTTGGGGAGTCTGCCTCACCTAAAGTAATGTCAGAGCCGCACAGCGTCAGCTGATTGTTTTCCAACATGTAGTTGTGCATATGAGGATGGCGCAGGTAGATCCAGTCTAAATCCCAGGAAGTATTTTTAAAGGTATAAAGGTTTTTGTGAAGCTGTGGGAAATCTCCGGAGATCTCATAGGAGTGTTCTGTGGTTCCGTCTGTTCCCGCGTGGAACCAGCCGTCCTTGTCAAAGAAGACAGGCGTAAGGAATACTTCCCTTCCCAGATGATGATAAGCCTGCCACTTATGGATCTGACGGAATCCCAGCGTGAGAAGGAACCAGTTGCCGTCCGCTGCACGGATCAGATCGCCGTGCCCGATGCCCTGTATGATTCCGGGCGCTTTGTTACGGTTGGTCAGTACGGGATTGTGGGGATAATTGCGGAAAGGTCCCCAGACATTGTCGGATACGGCATAGGTAACCATATGACCGTACTCCGTGCCTCCTTCGGCGGCTATCAGATAGTACGTGCTACCTATGCGGTACATATGCGGGCTTTCCAGATAACGGCCGCCGGAACCTTGCCAGATCGGCTTACTGGGTGTAAGCTTACGTCCGGTATGGATGTCGATCTCGCATTGAATGACACTGCCCACGCCATGTTCATCCGCGCCGTTACTGATAAAATATACATGACCATCGTCGAATAGCAGGGAGGGGTCGATACCGCCCTGATCTACGGTGATCGGGTCTGACCATTCACCGTGGATATCGTCTGTATATACATAGAAGTTTTCCTGTGTCGTATTATTATTGGTTACCATATAGAACCGTCCTTCGTGAAAACGGAGCGTAGGTGCGAAGACGCCGCCGGAACTGTTGACCTTTTCCAGCATAACCTGACTTTTTCTGGTCAGGGCATGGCCGATCGGTGTCCAGTTGACCAGATCGGTGCTTTGAAACAGCGGTACACCCGGGAAATATTGAAAAGAGCTGCAGGCCAGATAAAATATGCCGTCTGCCTCACAGACGCTCGGATCGGGATAGAAGCCTTTAACAATGGGATTAGTATAGCGCATGTTATTTTCCTCCGCGTGGTATGTATTGATCTATAAATAATTATAGTGAGGCAGCTACGGAAACTCAATACAAAAAAATATTGACACACGCGGAAGCGTATAATATAATAGGCAAGTGTGACAGTGTTTAGAAATGTCGAGCCAAAGCCCCGGCGAAGACATTTTAAATAAAGAAATAGATTATGAATCGGTTAGTGGATTAATCTATGCAATGAAGAATAAACCGTTGTTACGAGGGTTGCCGAGTGTGGCCGGACATCCGCACGAGGAACCGGAAGAACAACACAGACAGTCGAAAGACAATCGCTAGTATGGAGGTAATACAATGAAGACTTTTATGGCAAGTCCGGCTACGATCGAAAGAAAATGGTATGTAGTTGATGCGACAGATATGACACTCGGACGTTTGGCATCTGAGGTTGCTAAGGTGCTTAGAGGTAAGAATAAGCCGATCTTTACACCGCACATTGACACGGGAGACTATGTGATTGTAGTCAATGCCGAGAAGGTAAAGGTGACCGGTAAGAAGTTAGACCAGAAGATTTATTATCATCACTCAGATTATGTAGGCGGTATGAAAGAGACTACCCTGAAAGAGATGATGCAGAAACATCCGGAGAGAGTTGTAGAGCACGCAGTAAAAGGCATGCTTCCAAAAGGACCTTTGGGAAGACAAATGTACACGAAGCTTCATGTATATGCGGGACCTGATCATCAGCAGGCAGCACAGAAGCCGGAAGTATTAACATTTTAATTCACAAGGACTGAAAGGAGAAAATAATAATGGCTAAGTCAGCGAAAGCAGCAGCAAAATATTATGGTACCGGCAGAAGAAAGAAATCTATTGCCAGAGTATATTTAGTGCCGGGCAAAGGTGATATTACGATCAATAAGAGAAGTATTGATGATTATTTTGGATTAGAGACACTGAAGGTTATCGTTCGTCAGCCTCTCGTGGCTACAGATACCGTTGATAAATTTGATGTGATCGTTACCGTAAAAGGCGGCGGTTATACGGGTCAGGCGGGCGCTGTCAGACACGGTATTGCAAGAGCTTTACTTCAGGCGGATGCGGATTACAGACCGACTTTAAAGAAAGCCGGCTACTTAACAAGAGACCCTCGTATGAAAGAGAGAAAGAAATACGGTCTCAAAGCCGCAAGACGCGCACCACAGTTTTCAAAGAGATAATAAATGCCGCTTGCGAGCATTTTTATCGACTGAACGAGGAAACCTGTTTCCGAGTTTTCAAAGAGATAAGCAGTTATCTGCAAACAAAGACGCATATACAAAGCCCCGAATGCTTGCATTCAAGGGGCTTTTGCTATGCGGATTTGTTCATAAGCTGACACCATCTAGCATCCATTTCCTAGTGCATTTCCCCAAAATAATATTGATAATTTGTATAGTAATGATATAATTAAGAAGAAAAGTGTCCAATAACGGAAGAAAAATGTTGCATAAGACGGGGAAGGTAAAGTGAACTATTCGGCGACGCAGATGGCAAAAAAATTAGGCATTTCGAGATCCTATTTATACTATTTGAAAGATCATGGCGTAGTCGAGCCGGAGATTGACGCAAACGGAAAGCCGGTTTGGTCTGATGAAATCTATTATAAATTGAGGGATTATATTAGGAAAAACAGAATTACAGAGAAAACAGAACCGGATGATCCGCCGTATAAGACGATTAAGATTAACAACAGGCGTTATTTAGGAAATAAATACAAGCTTTTGCCTTTTATCACGAGAATTGCGGAAGAGGAATGCAGCAATATTAACACCGTGGCGGATATATTTGCGGGAACGGGAGCCGTTGCGTCCGCGTTTACCGATAAGAAATTAATCACTAATGATATTATGTACAGCAATTACATCTGCCATGTGGCATGGTTCGGCAGCGAAAGCTATTCCGAGGAAAAAATTATTGATCTGATTGCGGAATATAATGCGGTGTGTGTAGAGCAGGATAACTACATGAGTGAGAACTTTGCCGACACCTATTTTTCTCGGGAGGACTGTAGGAAGATCGGATTTATCAGGCAGGATATAGAAGACAGATTTCATGCCGGAGAAGTGAACGGCAGAGAGCGGGCGCTGGTGATCACCTCCCTTTTGTATGCGATGGACAAGATTGCCAATACCTGCGGCCATTACGATGCATACAGGCAGGGCGTAGAGTTTGAGCGGCATCTTGAACTGGCGGTTCCGCAGCCCGAGGCCGATCTGAATGAAAATAACATATGTTATAATATGGACACGAATGAACTGGCGGCGAGAATCGAGGCTGATTTGGTCTATATTGACCCGCCGTACAATTCCAGACAGTATTGCGACGCATATCATTTGTTGGAGAATGTAGCAAGGTGGGACAGGCCTGAGGTGTTCGGCGTTGCCAGAAAGATGGACAGAGCTGCCCTCAAGAGCGATTACTGCACTAAGAAAGCGGCGGCGGCGTTTGAAAGACTGATCGATTCCATACATGCAAAATACATAGTTCTTTCCTATAATAATATGGCAGAGAAAGGCAACGACCGCTCGAATGCCAAGATCAGTGATGACGATATCATGCGCATCCTGCAGAAAAAGGGATCGGTAAAAGTGTTTTCGGAGGATTATAAGGCTTTTTCCACCGGCAAATCCGACATTAAGGAAAATCAGGAAAGGCTTTTTCTATGTACTTGTTACGGGGAAGCAAAAGAGATGATACCGTCCGCACTGAATTATACAGGAGGAAAATATAAGCTTCTGCCTCAGATATTACCTCTTTTTCCGCAGGAAGCGGATCAGGCGGTGGATTTATTCTGCGGCGGCTGCAACGTGGGCATTAATGTAAATTGCAGTAAGGTCTGGTTTAATGATGCCGATGAGCATTTGATTGGACTCCTTAACACATTGAAGAAATTATCCCGTGAAGTCGTGTTTTCATGGCTGTTTGAGACGATTGACCTGTATGGTTTGTCTCTTGTAAGCAGGGATGGCTATGAATATTATGGGTGTGAAAGCTCTAAGGGATTAGCCGGCTACAACGCGAAAAGCTACTATAAGCTGCGGGAAGATTTTAATGGCAGGACAAAGAAGGATGATGAATATTATCTCATGCTGTATTTGTTGATTGTCTATTCATTTAATAATCAATTGCGGTTTAACAGAAAAGGCGAGTTTAATCTGCCGGTGGGCAAGCGGGATTTTAACATCAGAATGCAGGAGAAGCTGGCCGGTTTTCTGGACCGGTTGAAGAGCGGAGACTATCGGTTTACCTGTGGTGATTTTCGGGATTTGAAGCCGGAGAAATTTACCGCTCAAAGCTTTTTCTATGTTGATCCGCCCTACCTGATTACCTGCGCAACTTACAACGAGCAGGGCGGATGGACGAGAGCGGATGAGAAGGATCTGCTAGATTATCTGGAGGAGCTTAATCGGCGGGGGATTCGCTTTGCCTTATCCAACGTACTGGAAAGTAAGGGCAAGAGAAACGATATTCTGGCGGACTGGATCGAGAGGAACCCGCAGTTCACGGCGATGCAGCTGTCATATGATTATTCTAATTCCAATTATCAGACACAAAAAAGTGATGTCACCAGGGAAGTGCTGGTGATCAATTATTAGATCCCGGGCGGCATGGCGGTATCTGAAAATCAAATTGACTTATGTCCAGCCGCCGTCCAGGGTGACGACCTGACCGGTCAAGTATGCCGGCGCATGAAGCAGAGAAACTACCATTTGAGCCACTTCTTCCGGCTGACCGATTCGGTCGGCCGGTATTTCGTTTTTCAGAGCAGTCATATCTTCTTCGGTAAAGCATCGATTCATATCCGTATCAATCACTCCGCAGGCGATGGCGTTCACCTGAATACCGCTGGGAGCCAGTTCCTTGGCGAGAGCCTTCGTGAAACTGTTGACGCCGCCTTTGGAAGCGGAGTATGCGGTTTCCATAGAAGCTCCCACGCTGCCCCACACGGAGGAGATGTTGATGATTCTGCCGCTGTGTCTGCGTAGCATGAGCGGCACGGCCAGACGGCTCGTGTAGAAGAGGGAATCCAGATTAGTCTGCATAACCTGCCGCCAGTCATTGACGGACATCTCATGCAGCAATCCCACATAGGAAATTCCGGCATTGTTGACCAGTACGTCCAATGTGTTGATCTGTGCAAAAAGATTCTCCACATCATCAGGGTTTCCCACATCCGCCGTAAACGGTGTGCAGCAGATACCGTACTGTGTTGAGAGCTGTGCGACCAATGCAGTCAGCATGTCTGTGGACTGCTTACAGACGAGATAAAGATGATAACCTTCCTGTGCCAGATACTCTGCGACGGCGCGGCCGATTCCGCGGGAGGCGCCGGTGATCAGAGCATATTTTGGGGGAGAGATGAGTTCTTTTTGCATAATGTCGGGTTGATTCCTTTCTTTATTATATTGTTAAGATTCGAGTGTCAAAAGATGATTATGATAGGTTGAGAGGGCAGATTGTACAAAATGTTCTCTTGTGTCGGGCTGCGTCATATGGATTTTCTAAAATATTCCGATAAAGTTGTGATAACGGACGAAACCGCCCTCTATTCGCCATCCGGGCTCATTACGGGCTTTTCGGGACATCCGTGTCCCGAAATTTCTGGCTATTGAACGGAATATTAAGAAAATCTCATATTCCTCCGCAGGACAGCTTCGAGAACATTTTGTACAATCTGCTTATCAAAATTCTTTAATGCACTTTTTGACACTTTAATCTTATTAGGAAAGAGTTCAGTATTGTCTGCGCTGCCTGGTTTTATAAAAACGTGCATTTCGTGTTATAATGTTCTATTATATAGAAAAAAAGACAGAATGCAAAGACGGTTTACGATTTTGTAGGTATGTAAGCGAAGGAATGGTTTTTTATTGTATAAGCGGGGAAATGAAGTTTTTCAAATCAGAAGAATGGAGGCAGGGGAAAAATGATATATGATCTGATCATAATCGGTTCCGGACCGGCTGGACTGTCGGCGGCAGTCTACGGCAGGCGTGCGGGATTGAATCTGTTAGTGATAGAAGAAAAGCCCATGAGCGGCGGACAGGTACTGAATACTTATGAGGTGGATAATTATCTCGGTCTGCCCGGTATCAACGGTTTCGACATGGGAGTGAAATTTAAAGAGCATGCGGATGCCATGGGTGCACAGTATAAGACGGCATCTGTCACGGCGATTGCCGACCGGGGAGAGGTCAAAGTGGTTACCGCTGCTGATGGGACGGAATATGAAGCGAAAGCGCTGATCCTTGCTGCAGGGGCGACACATAAGACGCTGGGGGCAGACGGAGAGACGCAGTATGTGGGAAAGGGCGTATCTTATTGTGCCACATGCGACGGTGCTTTTTTTAAGGGAAGAGATGTGGCGGTAGTCGGCGGCGGCGACGTGGCTGTGGAAGATGCGATCTATCTGGCGCGGATGTGCAGGAAGGTGTATCTGATCCACAGGCGGGACAGTCTGCGTGCCGCCGGGAGCCTTCAGGACAAGCTGTTTAGCTCTGATCGCGTGGAAGTGCTATGGAACAGGACAGTGTCGGCCATCTGCGGTTCTGATCTGGTGGAAAGCGTGAAGCTGCGGCATGTAACGGAGCAGACGGAAGAAACATTGGCGGTGGAAGGCGTATTTATCGCAGTAGGCATGCAGCCTAACACGGCGGCATTCCGGGACAGTGTTCCCTGCGACGACGGAGGATATGTGATCGCTGGGGAGGACTGCGCCACACAGGTGCCCGGCATTCTGGCAGCGGGGGATATCCGCACGAAGCAGGTGCGCCAGATCGTTACCGCGGTGGCGGACGGGGCATGTGCGGTTGCGGCGGCGGAGCGGTATTTGAATGGTACGCGCAGATGAAAGTTAATATCTACGGAGCCGCGCTTTCGCTCCGCAAAAAGCGTAACGGACACTAGACTCGTAAAATACCTCGTCAAGTGCCGACGCTTTTTGAGGGGCTCCTTAAGATATTAACTTCCATCTGCGCTACATATTGGCTGACTTCAAGCTTGCGCAGCAAATTTACTAAAGTTAATTTGCGCAGCAAATTTACTTTTGTTACAGTTGTGAAATTTTTGAGAATTTGTAGAAATAGCACAAGAAGTTGCGTAAATACGCGATTTTAGTGGTATATGCTGTAGTTGACAAAATAAATATTCAATGCTATATTATACCCAAGATGTAACAATTTTGTAACAAATGAGGTAAGCTATGAAGAAAAAACACGTAAAAATGGCAGCATGTACAATGGCCGCGGTGCTTTCTTTTTCGGGCTTGGGACTTGAAGCAAACGCTTCGGGTAATGTGGGTTCCGTCCTGCCGTCATCGGGTATTGACTTTTCGCTGCAGAATGAAGATAAGTCCACTTCTCTTTCTTCCCTGCAGGAAGATTCCGAGAAGGAGGCGGCAAAGAATGAGGAAGTAAGCGGAATCAGTGTAGGAAGTGTTCAGGTCGGTGCATTTGCGGATATGGCGAGTACCGAAGACAAGGTCAGCACTGTTTCCAAGAAGATCGAAGATACGGTTGTTGTCAGCAAAGGATATACGGAAGACTTGAAGGAGGCAGCGAATATCGGGCTGTCGGAAGAGGAAGAGAGTTTTAAGAATCTGGTAATCGCGAAGGTTAATGACTATGTGAATGTCAGAGATCTTCCCAGTGAAGAAGGAAATATTGTAGGTAAGTTATATGATAAATCCGTCGGTAACTATATTGAAGAGGTAGACGGATGGTATAAGATCAGTTCCGGTTCCGTGGAAGGCTACGTGAAAGGCGAGTTCTGCGTAACAGGAGATGACGCGGTTGATTATGCGAAGGAAGTCGGTATCCGTATCGCTACGGTTACGACGGAAACGCTGTTTGTACGTGAGCAGCCGGGCTTAGAGGAATCTGTACTCGGTATGGTTCCGCTCGAAGCCGAGTTGATCGTTACGGAAGAGCTGGACGGCTGGGTGAAGGTAAATATCGAGGAAGGTGACGGTTATGTGTCTACCGATTATGTGACCCTTTCCACCGAGTTCGTGAAGGCAGAGTCCATTGAGGAAGAGAAAGCAAGACTTGCCAAGGAAGCGGCAGCCACTAAAGCGGCACGAGAAGCGGCAAGCAAGAAGATGGCTGAGAATTCTTCTTCGGGAAGCAAGACTGATAGCGGTAAGACTTATCAAAGTCCTACAGGCAGTACGGGAGCTGACGTAGTAAAATTTGCAAAGCAGTTTGTCGGTAACCCTTATGTGTATGGCGGAACAAGTTTGACGAACGGTGCTGACTGCTCCGGATTCGTTATGAGCGTATACAGTAATTTCGGTGTAAGCCTGCCGCACTCTTCGGCAGCAGACAGAAATGTAGGTGCAGCCGTAAACGGTATAGAGAATGCACAGCCGGGTGATATCATTTGTTATTCCGGACATGTGGGAATCTATGCAGGAGACGGACAGATCGTACACGCTTCCACGTCGAAGACCGGTATCATTGTTTCCAGTGCAACCTATCGTTCCATTCTTTCGATCAGAAGAATTTTCTAAAACTGTATAAGATAAAGATTGCAGAGGCGGCTGAGAAATCAGCCGCCTAATTTTCGCTTGCACTCTCAATGTTTTGTGTATCTTGTACAAAAAGAAGAGCACATGTTTTTTTCCATACCATGTGAGAAAATGGGTTATCCACATTGCAAAAGGACATATTTCTGCGAAAAATGGATTTATGCACGGAATTATCCACCTTATCCACAGATTTTTGACTGGATTGGTAATCTGTATTTATGGTAACCGAAAGAACGAATGTTTTGTGAAGTTGTCATGAAAAAACATTTTTTGGCAATAAAACAAGGAAAACTCTTGACTTTTAAGGTGTCAAAAAAGAAGAAACATGTCTTATGAATTGTTGCAACAAGTAGGACAAATATGCTATAATGACTATACAATACTCCAATGGAAGGGATGAGTGATATGAAATTTATAATTATTGGGAAAAATATTGATGTAACAGACGGCTTACGGGCGGCAGTGGAGGACAAGATCGGTAAACTGGAGAAGTACTTTACCGAGGATACGGAAGTACATGTTACTTTGAGTGTCGAGAAGGACAGACAGAAGATAGAAGTAACGATTCCGATGAAAGGTAATATCATTCGTTCTGAACAGGTCAGCAGCGATATGTATGTGTCTATTGATCTGGTGGAAGAGATTATCGAGAGACAGCTTAAGAAGTATAAGAACAAGCTGATCGACAAGAAGCAGGCAGGTTCTTTCTTTAAGCAGGAGTTTATGGAGAAGGACTTCATGGAAGAAGAGGACGTACAGATCATCCGAAGTAAGAAGTTTGATATCAAACCCATGTATCCGGAGGATGCATGCGTGCAGATGGAACTGCTCGGACACAACTTTTTCGTGTTCTGCAACGCGGAGACAGATCAGGTCAACGTAGTATATAAGAGAAAAGGCAATACCTACGGATTGATTGAGCCGGAAGAATAAGGAGTTATCCATCACCCTGTCAGCAATGACAGGGTGATATTATGTGCGAAAGAAGCAGATGCAATACTGCTTCTGAGTATGTATAATAAGCAGAGGAGTAACTGTTCGGAAGGTTTGTAACTGTGAAGAACAGGTTCTGAATAGTTACGAAGAGGATATAACGTGTGAGATACGGGGTTTAAAAGGTAATGATATATTTGACGATACTTCATATAGCTGCTGTTTCGGTTTGTATATTTTTTCTGGCATATTGCTTTCGGGTTAGTCTGGTGGAAATCATGCCGGTCTTTACCTGTGGGCTTGTACTGCTTCTCTATGCGCTTGCGATGGCGGGGCAGTTGTCGTGGATCGACGGGATTGCGGCATTGGCGGTGGTGTCGTTTGGTATTTGGCTGATGAGCAGGCGGCGGGAACAGCGTAAAGAGTTTGGCAGTGTATGCCTGAATAATATGACAGAAACGTCATTTCTTACGGCCGTGTTTTTGCTGATCGTGACAATGCTGTGTACATCAGGCAAAGTCGTAACATGGTGGGATGATATTAACTTCTGGGCGACAGACGTGAAATCATTGTATTTTTTAGACGGTTTTGCGAAGAAATATGCTAATGTGGCTCCGGAGTTCGGAGATTATCCGCCGGCAGCACAGTTGTTTAAGTGGTGGTTTTTGCATTTGAGTCCCCACGAATTTCGGGAAGGATTAGCGTTTGCCGGCTACTATGTGATGAATCTGGTGTTTCTGCTGCCGCTGCTTAGGGGACTAAAAGGCAGGAATGTGTTTGTGATGTTTTTCATGGCGGCAGCATTGTGGTTTATGCCGAGTATAGCGGAGGTATACGGCTACGACGGTTTCTGCGCCGATTTGACTATGGCGTGTATCTATGGCGGTTTCCTGTACGCGGTGACCGATATGCCGCAGGGAAAAAGTACCTGGATTTTGGGGACGCGGGGCGAATCTCGTAAAGTTCATTCCGAAGAAATTTACTTTTACGGGAGGCTGGGGCTCTATTTGGGAGTTCTGGTATTAGTCAAATCCATCGGTTTTGTCTGGGCGTTATTTGGCTTGATATTTATGCTTCTGTATCAGCGCAGTGAAACTGTGGCGGCAGATGAGAATAAATCGCGCGGACTGTCATCCGTGGCGGCAGATCAACATAAATTCCGGGGATTGTTATCCGTGGCAGCGGTGGCGTCAGTACCGGTGCTTACGGGCGGCAGTTGGATGGTCTTCTGCCTCATTATGCGGCGTGTAACGAAGACGACGGCTACGGCGGTGAAGTATATGACCACCGATGAGTACGGTATCTCAGGTTACACGGGCGAATTTGCAAGGGCTTTTCTGAAGGCATTCGTGAGTTCGCCCCTTCATAAGGAGAAGAGTGTCGTTATTGATCTGACACCGCTTGGTCTGTATCTGTGTATCTGTGTGCTTGTGATTCTTATGCGTCCGCTGCTGTCCGGATGGCAGAGACGGATCATATTATGGTTTACCGTGGTCAGCGGCGCACTTTTCTATGGAATTATTTTTGTGGCGCATATCACGATCTTTGCTACGGAGACGCAGTATCTGGAAGCGGCGGGGATGATCTCGTCCATCGAGCGTTACGGGGCGCCCTTTACCATTGGCACGCTTCTGTTCCTGGCGGGTATATGGCTGAATCGGGGAGATGTGATATTTCAGAGTGAAAAGATGCCGGCCTTCCTACGAAAATACGGTGCATACTTGTGTTTTATCCTTTTTGTGGCATTGACAGCGGGCTATCGGATTGGGTATCATGGTCTGGTCGGCTACCGGCAGGAGACAGAGGCAAGGCTTGCCGAACGCGCAGAGATGATCGGTGCGGATGAGGCGGAATTTTTGGAAACGATACGGATTCTCGAAACGGACACGGGTGCGAGGGTATGCTATATTCGCAGAGGCGATACGCCCCGCTGGGTGAATAACAGTTATACGGCTTATGAGGCTTCTCCGATATCGGTAGTGTACAAGAGCGTCAACCTGGATGACGCGCCCACGGAATGGATGGTGCAGGAGATCAGAGCCTCCCATGCAGCATATCTCTATGCGGAAGATACGGAAGCGGATACAGGCGAGGTTTTCGATGAGATTACGCGGGAGGGCGCTTTTGCTTGCGGTGTGTTGTACCGCATCGAGGATGACGGTGTAAATATGGAACTGACACGCGTGTCAAAAGACGCCTAGGTTTGAACTAAGAAGGAGAACGGGAAATGGCTTCCTACTATGATATACCGGTAATCATACCTGCGTATGAACCGGACGAAAAGTTGATTACGCTTCTTCACGCACTGGAGGAGACAGGAATCCGTCATGTGATTGTGGTGGACGACGGCAGTGGGGAGCGATATGCGAAGCTCTTTGCACAGGCGGAGGCGGTGGACAACTGCACCGTGCTGCATCATGCCGTGAATCTGGGTAAAGGCCGTGCGCTTAAGACGGCGTTCAATCATTGTCTGTGGGTATACGACGACGCTGTGGGCTGTGTGACGGCAGACTCTGACGGACAGCATACGCCGGAGGATATTCTGACATGCATGCGTAAGCTGTGGGAGAAACCGACGGCACTGATATTGGGATGCAGGGATTTCGATGCACCGTCCGTTCCGGCAAGATCATCTTTTGGCAACAAGTGTACAAGGAAGGTATTCCGGTATCTTTTGGGATTATCCGTCTCGGATACTCAGACCGGACTGCGGGCGATTCCGGCTTTTTTCATGAAAGAATTAATGCAGGTAAAAGGGGAGCGGTTCGAGTATGAGACCAATATGCTGATCGAGACGAAGAATCTTAATATTCCGATTACAGAAGTATCGGTGGAGACGGTTTACATCGAGGAAAACCGGACAAGCCATTTCAATCCAATCAAGGATTCCGTGCGGATCTATCTGGTGTTCGGGAAGTTTCTGTTCTCGTCGATCTCATCAAGCGTGCTGGATCTGTTACTTTTTCACATGTTCTGCGTGATGTTTGAACCTCTTGGAGAGGCAGTGCGCGGCATTCCGTATATTGTGGCGGCGACCGTGTGCGCACGGGTGATTTCCGCCGTATATAATTTCCTGATCAATTACCGGGTTGTATTTAAGAGTAAGGGTAATCTTGCGGTCACCGCGGGCAAGTACTCTCTGCTGGCCTTTTGCCAGATGTTGTGCAGCGCTTTTCTTGTCAATGCACTGTATGGTCTGATCGGCGGAACGGAAGTGCTAATCAAGATGCCGGTGGACATTCTTCTGTTTTTCTTAAGCTTTGTGATTCAGAGGGAATTTGTATACCGTTTCAAGAGTTAATGTGTATGCCTTTCCGACAGAATGAGAAGAATGATACGTTCAAACGTACAAATCCCTGCGGGCTGTCATAACCCGCGGGGATTTTTCATATACATAACCATAAATTTGCCCGCATTGGCACAAGGGTGGTCGAAACAGGAATGCTTCAATGGCGCTCACGACGCGAGCGGGCGGCAGTGACATATGGAGTGTATATGGGGATAGGGAGAGACAGTAGAAAAGTCAGGAAAGTCAAAGATCATGGCGGCAGAGGCAGAAACATGTACGGAAGCGCCGGAAAAACAGGCAGCAGGATCGGATATGCCATACGGATCGAACTGCTCCTGCTGATCGCGCTGGGCTGTGTGGCGATTACCAAAGAACTGACAGGCAGGTGGCAGGGTTCGGAGAGCGCGCAGGAGGAAGCATGGCGGACGTCAGATTCCGGTGAGGCAATCGAGGTGACGGCGGATGGCAATTTCATAAAATGGGTGGAGTTTAACGTGACTTGCGAGGCGATGGCGGCAGCCTACGATCTGGATGTGGAATCTTATGAAAAGGATGTGCACCTTAACTGGATCGAGCTTCTCGCCTATGTGGGCGCAAGGACAGGAGGCCAATTCGATAAGAACAGCGTAAAGAAAATCAGCGAGACGGCCAGGCAGCTGACCGAAGGTGAGACAACCATGGAAGAGCTGACGAAGGATATGGAGTATTACGACTATTATCTGGAGGCGTACACGGCAGTGCTTGGCGGAATGGTGGGCGAGTTTTCCTTACGGGAGGAGAATCAGTGGAACCGTTATTACGGACTGAAAGCCTTCTCTCCGATTGCAAAAGGCTTTGACTACAGCCATTATGACGACTTCGGAGCTTCCAGAAGCTATGGCTATTCCAGACCGCATCTGGGTCATGACATGATGGGTCAGATCGGCACGCCAATCATATGCATCGAGTCCGGCGTCGTGGAGGCGCTCGGCTGGAATCAATACGGCGGCTGGCGCATCGGCATCCGCAGCTTCGACGGCAGCAGATACTATTATTATGCCCACCTGCGCCAGAATTACCCGTATGCGGAAGGGCTTGAGGAGGGCAGCGTGGTCACGGCGGGGGACGTGATCGGCTATATGGGACACACCGGTTACAGCACGAAAGAAAATGTCAATAATATCGAGACGGTACATCTGCACTGGGGACTTCAACTTATTTTCGACGAATCCCAGAAAGAAGGAAATAACGAGATCTGGGTGGACTGTTATGAGCTGACCAAATTCCTCTACCGCAACCGCAGTGAGGTGGCAAAAATCGAGGGCACAAAAGAGTGGAAACGTACCCGTGAAATGGCAGATCCCGAGGTAGAAAACCATTGCAAAAAGGATACCTCTATGCTACAATAGGAGAAGCGGACAATGATAAAAAAATAACAATCGTTGTCACTCTGGAAAATCAAAGATCTATCTAACAATCATACCACAATGGAGGGAAAGAAGATGGCAAAAAAAGTTGTTTTGGCAGGTGCTTGCCGTACGGCTATCGGTACTATGGGCGGAGGCTTAAGCACGACTCCGGCAGCAGAGCTTGGAGCAATCGTAATTAAGGAAGCGTTGAACAGAGCAGGAGTAGCGCCCGATCAGGTTGACCATGTTTACATGGGATGCGTTATTCAGGCAGGACAGGGTCAGAACGTGGCTCGTCAGGCATCCATCAAAGCAGGACTTCCCAATGAGGTTCCGGCAGTTACCATCAACGTAGTGTGCGGTTCCGGTCTTAATTGTGTCAACATGGCAGCACAGATGATTCAGGCAGGCGATGCCGATATCGTTGTAGCGGGCGGTATGGAGAACATGTCTATGGCTCCTTACGCTATGATGCAGGGACGTTACGGTTACAGAATGAATAACGGTACTCTGGTAGATACCATGGTAAACGATGCATTGTGGGATGCTTTTAATAACTATCATATGATTAAGACAGCAGACAATATCTGTGAAGAGTGGGGACTTACCCGTGAAGAACTCGATGAGTTCGCATTAAAGAGTCAGGCAAAGGCTGAGGCAGCTCAGAAGAGCGGCGCTTTTGATAAAGAGATCGTACCTGTTATGGTTAAGAAGAAAAAAGAGATGGTTGAGTTCAAGGTTGATGAGGGACCGAGACCGGGTTCCACGATCGAAGGACTTCAGAAGCTTCGTCCGATCAATCCTAACGGATTTGTTACGGCAGGTAACGCTTCCGGTATCAACGACGGTGCGGCAGCAATCGTTGTGATGAGCGAAGAGAAGGCAAAAGAATTAGGTGTTAAGCCGATGGCTACATTCGTAGCTGGCGCTCTTGCAGGATGCAGACCTGAGGTTATGGGTATCGGTCCTGTTCCGGCTACTAAGAAAGTTATGGAGAAGGCAGGCTACAAGATCGAAGACTTCGATATCATCGAGGCAAACGAGGCATTTGCGGCTCAGTCCGTAGCAGTAGGCAAAGAACTCGGTATCGATGTAGACAAGCAGCTTAACCCGAACGGCGGTGCAATCGCACTGGGTCATCCGGTAGGCGCTTCCGGATGCCGTATCCTTGTAACGCTGCTTCATGAGATGGAAGCTAAGGACGCTAAGAAGGGTCTTGCTACACTGTGTATCGGCGGCGGTATGGGATGTGCTACTATCGTTGAGAGAGATTAATATTACTGTTTACATATTTGCTAAAGGTGACGCCCGAACAGATAGAAAATTCTCCGTCGGCTCGCTTTCGCTCCTTTCACAGCGCAGCAGACACTAAGCTCGTGGAAAACCTCGCTAAGTGCTGGCGCTGTTCTAGGGCCTCCTTGAGAATTCTCTATCTATTCAGGCTGATTATTGGCGTATGTGAGAAGTAACCAGTTAATTATGAATAATGAAACATATTTAGAAGGAGACAGATACAATGGAATTTGTATTATATGAGGTAAAAGGACAGGTCGGTGTTATCACCATCAACCGTGAGAAAGCGCTTAATGCACTTAATTCTACCGTGCTGGACGAGCTGAATGAGACTCTGGACGGCGTGAATCTGGATGAAGTAAGATGCCTGATCTTAACAGGCGCAGGTCAGAAATCTTTCGTAGCAGGTGCTGATATCGGCGAGATGAGCACACTGACCAAGGCAGAGGGCGAAGCTTTCGGTAAGAAGGGTAATGACGTATTCCGTAAGTTAGAGACATTCCCGATTCCCGTCATTGCGGCAGTAAACGGCTTTGCATTGGGTGGCGGATGTGAAATCTCCATGAGCTGTGATATCAGAATCTGTTCCGATAATGCGGTATTCGGTCAGCCTGAGGTTGGTCTCGGTATTACACCGGGCTTCGGCGGTACACAGAGACTTGCCAGAATCGTAGGACCGGGCATGGCGAAGCAGATGATCTACACGGCAAGAAATATCAAAGCAGACGAGGCGCTTAGAATCGGTCTTGTAAACGCTGTATATCCGCAGGAAGAGCTGATGGCAGCCGCTGAGAAGATGGCAGCAGGCATTGCTAAGAATGCACCGATCGCTGTCCGCAACTGCAAGAAAGCGATCAATGACGGCTTAGAGGTTGGCATGGACGAGGCAATCGTGATCGAAGAGAAGCTGTTTGGTGACTGCTTCGAGACAGAAGACCAGAAGTACGGTATGGCATTCTTCCTTGACAAGAATAAGGAGAAGGTGAAAGAGCCTTTTAAAAACAAATAATATTAAATAAATAAGGAGGACTTACAATGAAAGTAGGTATTATCGGTGCAGGAACGATGGGTTCCGGTATTGCACAGGCATTCGCTATGACAGACGGATATGAAGTTTGCCTCTGCGATATCAAAGAAGAGTACGCAGAAGGCGGCAAGGCGAAGATTCAGAAGAACATGAACTTCCTTGTCGGCAAAGAGAAGATCACACAGGAAAAAGCTGACGAGATCATGGGTAAGATCACAACCGGCTTAAACGGCATCTGTACAGAATGCGACCTGATCATAGAGGTTGCTCTTGAGAAAATGGAAATCAAGCAGTCTATCTTTAAAGAGCTGATGGGTATCGTTAAGAAAGACTGTATGTTTGCATCCAACACATCCTCTCTTTCCATCACCAAGATCGGAGAAGGCTTAGACAGACCGATGATCGGTATGCACTTCTTCAATCCTGCTGACAGAATGAAACTGGTAGAGGTTATCAGAGGCGAGAATACTCCTCAGGAGATGGTAGACAAGATCACGGCTATCGCTACAGAGATCGGCAAGACTCCCGTACAGGTTAAGGAAGCTCCTGGTTTCGTTGTAAACAGAATCCTGATCCCGATGATCAACGAGGCAATCGGCGTACTGGATGCCGGCACGGCGTCCGCAGAAGATATCGATGTTGCTATGCAGCTCGGCGCTTCTCATCCGATGGGACCGCTTCACTTGGGCGATCTGATCGGTCTGGATATCTGCCTTGCAATCATGGAAGTTCTCTACAACGAGACTAAGGATGAGAAATATGCTCCGCAGCCGCTTCTGAAGAAGATGGTTGAAGAGAAGAAACTCGGCAGAAAGACCGGCGTAGGATTTTTCGACTATTCAAAATAATAATGCGAAAAGAATTTCTAAGCCCGCAGAGTACGCGGGCTAAGAAATTCTATAGTTTCGCACGGAAGAATGCAAAAAGAGTGCATTCTTCCCGAAGCGTTTTAAAAGTTATGGATACTGGCAGAAATGATTAAGTCAGTATGCAATTAAAATAAACATGGAGGAATAAAAAATCATGGATTTTACTTTAAGCAAAGAACATGAAATGGCGAGAGCGCTCTTTAAAGAGTTCGCTGAAAAAGAAGTAAAACCTCTCGCTCAAGAGGTAGACGAGACAGAAGTTTTCCCGAGAGAGACCGTTGAGAAAATGGCTAAGTTAGGTTTCCTGGGAATCCCTGTTCCGAAGGAGTACGGCGGACAGGGCTGTGATCCTCTGACATATGCTATGTGTGTAGAGGAGCTCTCCAAGGTATGCGGAACAACAGGCGTTATTGTATCCGCACATACATCTCTGTGCTGTGATCCGATCATGACATACGGTACAGAAGAGCAGAAACAGAAATATCTGATTCCCCTTGCTAAAGGTGAGAAGTTAGGCGCTTTCGGTCTGACAGAGCCCGGTGCAGGTACGGACGCGCAGGGACAGCAGACTAAGGCTGTACTTGACGGAGACGAGTGGGTACTTAACGGCTCCAAATGCTTTATCACAAACGGTAAGGAAGCTGACGTATATGTTATCTTCGCAATCACCGGAACAGTTGAGAAGCGCGGCAGAATGACCAAAGAAATCTCCGCATTTATTGTAGAAAAAGGAACACCCGGCTTTACTTTCGGTACGAAAGAGAAGAAGATGGGTATCCGCGGTTCATCTACATACGAGCTGATCTTCACGGACTGCCGTATCCCGAAGGACAACTTACTCGGACAGCAGGGCAAAGGTTTCGGTATCGCTATGCACACACTGGACGGCGGACGTATCGGTATCGCTTCTCAGGCACTCGGTCTTGCGGAGGGCGCTTTGGAGACAACCATCCAGTATGTAAAAGAAAGAAAACAGTTCGGCAGAACCATCGGTGCTTTCCAGAATACACAGTTCCAGTTAGCAGACATGGCTACCAAGGTACAGGCTGCACAGATGCTCGTGTACAAGGCTGCTATGGCGAAGGCTACCCAGAAGGTATATTCCGTAGAGGCTGCTATGGCGAAGTTATACGCTGCAGAGGTTGCTATGGAAGTGACCACTAAGGCTGTTCAGTTACACGGCGGTTACGGCTACATCAGAGAGTACGATGTAGAGCGTATGATGCGTGATGCTAAGATCACGGAGATCTACGAAGGAACAAGCGAAGTTCAGAGAATGGTCATCTCCGGTGCATTGCTCAAATAAGAAAAAATAAACGAATAAATAATATAAGGAGAGAAATACAATGAAAATTGTTGTTTGTATTAAACAGGTTCCTGATACAAAGGGCGGCGTTAAGTTTAATCCTGACGGAACACTTGACAGAGGCGCTATGCTTACGATCATGAACCCGGATGATAAAGCAGGTCTGGAAGCAGCACTCAGATTAAAAGATCAGTACGGTGCGGAAGTAACTGTTGTAACGATGGGTCTTCCCAAGGCAGAAGAGGTTCTGCGTGAGGCGATGGCTATGGGCGCAGACAAGGGTATTCTTGTAACTGACAGAGTACTCGGCGGTGCGGATACATGGGCAACCTCCACAACAATCGCAGGTGCGATCAGAAATCTCGAATATGATCTCATCATCACAGGCCGTCAGGCGATCGATGGTGATACGGCTCAGGTAGGTCCTCAGATCTCCGAGCATTTGGATATTCCTGTAATCTCTTATGCGCAGAATATCAAGATCGAAGGAGACAGCGTGATCGTTGAGCGTCAGTACGAAGACAGATATCATGTTGTTAAGGCTAAAATGCCTTGCCTGATCACGGCGCTTTCCGAGTTGAACGAGCCTCGTTATATGACACCCGGCGGAATCTTCGATGCGTATAAGCAGGAGATCACCGTATGGGGCAGAGCAGACTTAAAGGATGTAGACGATGCAAACTTAGGTCTGAAAGGTTCACCGACGAAGATCGCTAAGGCTTCCGATAAGGTAAGAAAAGGTGCCGGCGAGAAGGTTACTCTTGATCCCGACGAGTCAGTAAGCTACATTGTTGACAAGTTAAAAGTGAAACATGTTATTTAACAGCGCGTGCTTGTGAGTTTATATGTTTTCAACGAAAATAAGACTATATCCAGGTATAGAGAAAGGAATATAAAAAATGAATTTAGAAGAATACAAGGGTGTATATGTCTTTGCGCAGCAGGTAGACAATGAGATCAGCAGTATTGCATTCGAGTTACTTGGCAAAGCAAAAGACCTCGCTAAAGACTTAAGTACAGACGTGACGGCTGTGTTGATCGGCTCCGGAATCAAAGGGCTTGCAGACCAGCTTGCTGAATATGGTGCAGACAAGGTAATCGTAGTGGATGATCCTGAGTTAAAGGATTACAGAACAGAGCCCTACGCACATGCACTTTCTTCCGTAATCAATCAGTATAAACCCGAGATCATGCTGGTCGGCGCTACAGCGATCGGTAGAGATTTGGGACCGAGAGTATCCGCAAGAGTTGCTACAGGTCTGACAGCAGACTGTACCGTTCTGGAGATCGGTGATTTCCCGCTGCAGGCAGTTCCGGGACAGGAGCAGTTACATAACCAGCTCCTCATGACACGTCCGGCATTTGGCGGTAACACGATCGCAACTATNGCTTGTCCTTACAACCGTCCTCAGATGGCTACGGTTCGTGCAGGCGTTATGCAGAAGATTGACCCTATCAAGGGCGCAAAGGCTGTAGTAGANGAGTANAATCCCGGCTTTACACCGGATAACAAATATGTAGAGATTCTTGATATCGTGAAGGCTGTTACTGAGACAGTAGATATCATGGATGCTAAGATCCTCGTATCCGGNGGACGTGGTGTAGGAAGCCCGGAGAACTTCAAGATTCTGGAAGAGCTTGCAGAAGTACTCGGCGGTACGGTTAGCTGCTCTCGTGCAGTTGTTGATTCCGGCTGGAAGCCGAAGGATCTGCAGGTTGGTCAGACAGGTAAGACTGTTCGTCCTAACGTATATTTTGCAATCGGTATCTCCGGTGCGATTCAGCACGTGGCAGGTATGGAAGAGTCCGATATCATCGTAGCGATCAACAAGGATGCAGACGCTCCGATCTTCGATGTAGCTGACTACGGCGTAGTAGGCGATCTGAACAAGATTGTTCCGAAGCTGACAGCAGCTCTGAAGGCTGAGATTGCGGCAGCAAAATAAAAGGAGATAATAGTAGTTATAGCAAANGCGCCCGGNTTTGACCGGGCGTTTTTTGATATGAGGAAGCGGTCTTTACCCAAANGTCCGCCTGAGTTCGTCCCGTTCCCTCTCAGTTTCGACCCAATTTTCCACATAGCCGCAATCACAGCAGACATAGCGGGCAACGGGAATCCTCTTGACCCAGGCAATGNTAGTGATAGCAATGCTGTTTGCNAGATANCGATGTGCATCATCGGGAACACGGNNNATATTTTGTGAGCCGCATTTNGGACAGCATTTCGTATTCTTCATGNTATTATATCCTCCTTGCAATAAGTNATAGGCTGAAAACTTCAGCGATGACAATGCAGAGCAGAATCCATATGCCNACAGGCCANATACCGATAAGCCCTGCAATTAACAACATTATGAGCGGTACAATATATTTTCGTGGATGGTTCCATAGATCACTTGCAACCTTTCGGNTGCGGATCGGACAAAACCACTCCAACAGGACGGACAAGACAGCACTTTGCAATGCAATTAACAGCGCAGTAATGATTTCTCTGCCGCCTACACGNCCGTACCATATTTGCCAGCTGATTAGATATACGCTGTTCACGGNAATATTGACAGAGAANATAAAGAGNCAGTAGCGNGTGCAAAAGCGTTCTGCCTGCCCNGGCAGCGTCCGNACNGCNTGCTCTAAATCGGGGTCACAGGAAAGCAATATGCAGATCGGCGTGTTTANGCNAAGAATGGCAAACCCCAGAGGCATAACATGCAATCCCTCGAATTGCCCCAGCATTAGCGGCATGGCACCGGCAATAACACACAAGCCGGCAGTATTTATAAGATAGTTTATATTTGTGAGAAGATAGCGCAACAGATATAGCAGTATACTCCCGGTTCCTTTCGTGTGCCTGATCAGAATTTTTGAAGATAACGGGCGATAGAACACATATGCGTCCGCCATAAATAATCTCAAACAGGAAAGAAACATACTTGTAAGCACAATTAAGGAAAAAGTAATAATCTCATGCACAAAGAAAATGNAAAAGAGCATTGTCCCGCACCAGCAGGCCGCAAAGGGCAGCATTTTCTTTTGTGATGTCACAGTGTACCATGCCGCAGCCATCAAACAACCGTTACAGGCANAGAGCAGAGACGTGGCTATTTGCAATGTNCTCCACTCATATACGGCAAAGAACAAAGCCAGTATAAGGAAAGTTTTTGTAATCAGCGTATAGCCGGTATATACCAGTANAAGAGAAAAAGTCATTTTCCGGTTCTGAAACGGCAGCATAAACAGCCCGATCATGCGGTCTGTGTTTCCGGAAGAANTAAGAGTCTGCCACATGATAACGGTAGAAGAAACCGTAGCCGTCAGAAAGAGAACAGAGGGTGCGATCTTTATTTCAATGCCTGCGGTGTGAACGGCAAGNAAGAGAATGATGCAAGTAATAAGACTTTTNGNGACACGCTCATACTTTGCACCGAAAAATTGCTTTGAGAGAGCATGCAAAATATTCATTTCAACACCTCCCGGATTTTGTCCGCTTCAATCTCCTGTCCGGTAAAACATCTTTTTATCTGTCCTTGTTCCAATACTACTACCCGGTCGGACGTAAGGCAGATACTTTCGAGAATATGGGATGAAAAGAGGATCGTTCCGTATTGCCGATAGCTGCCGATCTGTCGGTACAGGTATTCAGTACTTTGAAAATCAAGTCCGTTCANCGGCTCGTCCAGTATAAGCAGTTTGGGCTTCAGGGCAAAAGCCGTAATCAGGTAAGCCTTTTTCAGATTTCCTGTGGACAGTTCTTTCAGCAAAATATCGGTATATTCCTCAAATTGAAAGCCATGAATCAATTCATCAATATCAGATAAATTCTTTCCGTAAGACGCCGCTACATAGGAAGCGTACTCACGAAATGTAAAAAATTGAAAAGAATGATCTTCGGCAAATACGGNATACCGTTTTTTTTTAAACTTTTGGTTACGGAATATAAGCGATTTACCCTGCCACAAAGCAGCTTCCACTTGAAAACTGTCAAGCAGTCCGGAAAGCGTTTTGATGAAAGTGGTTTTGCCGGCGCCGTTTAATCCGATCAGTCCCACCACTTCGTGATCTGCCAGTTCGAGAGAAACATTTGACAGTACTTTTCTGTCTTCGAAATACCAGGCGCTTAAGTTTTGGATTGTCAGGAGAGAATTGCCCATGTTACCGTTCTCCTTTGCCGTCTTGTTCCTTTTGCTGTGCCCTATAAGCGGAGTATAGGAAGATACCGCATATGATGACATAGANCATTGCCATCTCGAATCGGCNGGATATGCCGCTTACGATGGCGGCGGCCAGCCATAGCACAGCCAGAATCCCGCGAATATATACATGACGCATAATCATTACCTCCTTGTGTACATTTTGCATTNTTTGTTGTGTCGTAACTGTTTATAAGCTGCTTCGTAACTGTGAAGATCAGTTACGTTGTGTCTTAATCATAACTGTAAAAGGAGGTCTGTGCGCAAGTGTCCGCGAACGGCAGNTTTTTGACCGCGAAAAAAGCTGTAAAGCANTTCGGTGTAATTACATGCTTTACAGCTTATATCAGGTTTCGTCGGTNGATATGCACTGATAGGACAGGGTGGCAACGGCCCGGAATATGTTGTCGGCGTAAGAGGTCTGTATCGTGCCGTCATATTTCTCGGCNGCGGTTCGTGCGCTTTTTAATCCCCAGCCATGCNGTCCGCCGTCTTGTTTTGTCGTTTGCAGCGTCCGNTCTTTCTCTACNGGCNGAACNGAAAAACCGTTTTCACATTTAATAATGAGCATTTGGTTGATCCGGCGTATGGTCAGCCGTATGAATTTTCGTTCCGGTTCCGGCACCTGTTTGGCGGCTTCCAGCGCGTTGTCAAGGAAATTGCCCAGGATCGCACATAGATCAGCACTTCGGATGTTAGTGTGGCGGGGATATTCGACCTGCGCCTGCAGATGGATTCCTTCCGCCTCGGCGGCAAGCNCCTTGCTGCCTATGAGATAGTCTGCGGTTTCCTCACCGGTCCATACGGCAGATGTCATTTCGCGTACGGGAGCCTGCAAGTCATTCAGATATTGCAGGGCTTCCTCTGTCTTTTGGTGAGAAAGGAGCTGCTGCAGCACACCGATGTGGTTATGAAAATCATGAAAAAGCTTTGCGTTGATTTCATAGGCATGGTTTAAGGTGGTGTAATCCCGTTCCAGAAGTTCGGCCTGTTCNGATTTAAGTCTTGCCAGTTCCCGCTCGGCTTCATACTGCCGGCGTAGACGGAAGACCAGAACGGACATCATTAAGATGACCGATAGAATGGTCCACATGGTAATCGTATCTTCTGAGACCGTAAGCGTTGTCTGCTCGGACAGCGTGATCACCGCCAGGAATCCTGCAACAAGAAGGACGGATATCAAACGAAAAGCTCTCTCTGTCGTGATATCCTGCCGTCCGGCAAGATACAGCATTAGGACAACAAGCAGTGCGTGAAGCAGCCAGACAGCGGTCTGTCTGACGACNGATGCGATGTCGGGAAGCGCCGGATATCGTAGCATGACAGCCAGCCACGCGGTAAAAAGAAACTGCCAGAGGAAAACGGTAACCTCATAAAAAATCCCGATAAATAAGCTCATTCTGGTGTCCGCCTTCTGAAAACGGACGGCGCAGACCGTAAACCAGNCGGTTTCTAAGCCCATGCGGTAATATTCCGGCAGTTCCTTCGCGGATAAGAGGACGGAAATTGCAGCGCAGCCGAGAAGTGCCGCCGCGCTCTCTTTCCTGTCGGGCTTCTGTGCGGATAACAGTCGATGGATAAGGAACAGGCAGACGATGGCACGCACGCCTCCGGCCNCGGTCTGTGAAATAAAAAAAATCGGCTCTGTCATATATGCATCCCCCAATATTGATTGATCTGTTCTTTGACACCCGGCAGATGGGAGCGGCTTATGGGAAGCGAGATATTGTTTTTCAAGAGGGCCATGCCGTCCCGTACCTGCATAATATGGATCATATTGACAATGCAGCCGCGGTCAATGTAGATAAATTCTTCTGCGTCCAATTCTTCATAAACCTGTCCGAGACTTTTGCGCACTTTGGATACTCCCTTTTCCGTGACAAAACCGGCATTCTTGCCGTCACGTTCAATATAGAGAATTTCCCTGTAAGGGATTTTTTCCAGGCGGCTGTTTGTCTGAATGGTATAAGNTTTTCCGTCCTCTAAGGAAATAAGCCTGATGGCCTCTTCTATGGCCACGGAAAGCCTTTTGTCGATATCGTTTTTCGGCACATAACGAAAGACGGACAGTTCAAAGGCATCTATGGCGTATTCAATGTGGGAAGTAATAAAGATAATCTTCACATTCGGCAGATGGGGCTTTATTTTTTCTGCGATGTCCATTCCTGTGATCCCCGGCATTTCTATGTCCAATAAGATCAGATCGAAATAAAAGTGATCTTCCGTGATGTCATAGAGCAGATTGCTGCCGGAGGCGTAAACATCGAGTTGTCCGATACTGCCGCATTGCCTTAAACATTTTTCTGCTATTTCTTTATGTGTGGAAAGGGCTGTCTGATCGTCATCGCATATTGCTATGCGCAGCATAGTATCACCTCGCTTAAGCATCTTCTGAACAGTTACCATTATACTATATTTTTACGGACTCTCATATGTATTTTCTATAATAGGAAACTTCTCGATGTTTTTTATTTTGGAAGAATTTCTTCCTACTCGTTTGCGATAATCTGTGTTACTATAGAAATATGGAGAACATGATTACGGTCACGGATATCACAAGTGCATACGGAAGGAAGCAGATTCTGCAAGGCGCATCTTTTACGGCACAAAGAGGTGAGTGTGTCGGCATTGTAGGCGCTAACGGCTGTGGCAAATCAACACTTCTGTCAGTGCTGGCGGGTACGCTGAAGCCGAAGTCGGGAGAGGTGCTCTATTACGGGAGGTGCGCGTGGAGCGACGGTAAAGGTGCGGGGCGGGATACTCGTCAGAGAGCCGGCGTTATGCGCGGTGACAGTGTAGTGATTCGACAGATGACCGGATATGTACCGCAGGAAAATCCGCTGATTCCGGAATTGACTGTCTATGATAATCTGCGGCTGTGGTATCCGGACAGACGGAAACTGGAGGAGGAACTGGCGCAGGGCTTCTTAAGCCTTCTGGGAATCGGAGCGTATCAGGGCAGGCAGGTGAGCAAGCTGTCCGGCGGGATGAAGAAGCGGGTCAGCATCGGAATCGCCATGGCGGGTATGCCTCCGATTCTGTTACTGGATGAACCGAGCGCGGCGCTGGATCTGGTCTGTAAGGAGGATATCCGCAGATATTTACAGGTGTATCTGGAGCGCAAGGGGACGGTAGTGATTACAACCCATGAGGAAAGTGAGCTGGATCTGTGTCATAAACTGTATGTGATGAAGGATGGGCGTTTGCAGCAGGCGGACAGCAGGCTGCGCGGCGAAGCGCTGGTCCGGCTGTTCTGATGTACGGATTGTGATGGCACAGATAAATATCAAGGTGATTCATATGATACAATTGAGAAGAATGGAAAGAATGAGGGCGAGATGGAAGAGCAAAAGGATGGAATGAATCAGAACAATATAGACAATTCTTTACCGCAGGAGATACCGATCCCCGGTGTGGAACAGCAGGCGAATGGTCCTTATAACCCCTATGCTGTGCAGCAGATGAATAATCCGTATCAGCACAATCCGTACGGACAGCAGACAGAAGCTCCTTATGGCGGACTGAATAATCCCTACAATCAACCGATCGACCCATANGGTCAACAAGTGAGACCTTATATACCACAGGAACAGAAGAAGGGAAATGCCGTAAAGATCGTGATTGGGGTGGCATGTGTGCTGGTGCTGATCGTGGCGCTGCTCATCGGCGGAATGGTATATTTGAGGAGTACGCCTGCCTATAAGATTAGCAGGGGCTTTCGCAATCTCGGTAAGGAGATGAGTCAGACACAGAACCGGCTGGTGGAGAAGATCGGCATAAACGAACTTCTTCTGATGATGCAGGAAGAGGGCAGTCATGTGGATTCTTCCCTGAATTTTGCTACAGACCTTCCCTTTTTGGGCAGCACCACATTAGGAATCGATACGGATTTCTATAAGGATATGCAGGCCAAGGAGCTGAATGCGGATACGACTCTCAGCCTGATGAATATGGATTTTGCCCATTTGAGTATATATGCGGACGAGGAGAATTTCTGTTTTTCCATACCGGAACTGTTTCTGGAAAACATGTATATTGAGAATGAACATGTGGTGAGCCAGTATAATAACTCTATCCTGGCGCAGCTCGGTTCTCAGAGCAGTATGGAAGACTTTTCCATAGAGCTGTTTGCGGATGCGGATAATAAAGTGCGGCCGCAGGAGTGGAGAGATCTGGATAAGATATGGGAGAAGTTTGAGGGAGATCTGGAAGCCTGTAAGGAAGGGATGACGATCGGCAAGGTGGAGAAAGGGCTGTATCGGGTGACGCTTCCGCAGAAGGAGGCCGACCGACTGCTCAAGGATATTCTGAACAGCTATGCAGAAATGAGTGACGTTGAAGGGATGCAGGATTTNTGGAAAGATTATAAGAAGCTGCTCTGCTCCGATATCAGCCTGCTGTTTGAAATTAACGGCAGCCGTATCGACAGCATCATGTTGGAAGAGCCGATCAGCCTGTGGGATAACAATGCTTCNATCGAGGGCGAACTCTTTTTCCTGGGAGAGGTGAGGAGTATTGACAAGGTGCAGGGCAAGGTGACGATAGGCGGCGTGGACGGAAAGAAGAGGGAANTGCTGGGNCAGATCAGGCAGACATCCGACAGCGATACCTATCAGATGGATATNGATATCAAATATTCGGAAGAGGAAGAAAGCGGCAGGATTAAGTTTATCATGAACTGCGATGCGGCCAGGGATGAATTTGACATGACATTCACCATGAAAGACGATACGGACGATATGGAGGTTGCGTTGGAAGGCAGTCTGGATGACATCGTGAAGGGTGAGAGCCTGGAAATNAGTCTTGACAAGGTGACTTTCAGTATGGATGACGAAGAGGCTTACCGAATCAGCGGGGATATTGCCATAGAGCCGCTGCAGGATAAGATAAAANCTACGGTGAAGNCGNATACGGCNTTTTTTGANATGTCATTGTCTGATTGGGAAAAAATTATTGATAAGCTGGACGATGCNTACGGAAGCATTCTGAATTCTTTGTGGTAATAAGGAGGACATACGCGCATGGGCGGAACGGGAGATCAGGATATGATCGAGGAGATCATGAAACATCTGGACAGTGAGTCTGCACAGGGTGTATACCGGATGAGTATTACTTTTGACGACGAGGAGGAGCAGAGCAAGACTGTTTCTCACAAATGCTGCAATATGTACGGCAGACCTGCCTCGGAAACGGTGGGTCTGTTAGACATGTACACGGATATGAATGCAGGGGAACCTGATCGGAAAGTGTAACTGCTATGNGACAGAGAATGCGTTATCTGTATANGGAGATCAGGAAAGCAGTATATATGTTCCCGCGCATGTTATTACAGGCAATCCTACTTATGGCGCTCATAGGTATGATTGCTTTTTGTGCAGTAAAAACGATGGAACGGGAACCACTGGCGGTCAGGGCTGACATCGGTGTGGTGGTGCGGGAAGATGACAGGGTGACCCGGATAGCCTTGCAGTATGTGGAGAATCTGGAGAGCGCATCGCAGGTATGCCATTTTATTCAGNTGCCGGANGANGAAGGCTTCCTTGCACTGGAAAANGNGGAGATTGCGGCGCTTGTCGTGCTGCCGGAGCNGATCGTGCAGGGGATCATGGATGGACGCAATCCTACGGTAGACATTTTCTTCCCGAAGAATGCGGGACTGGAGGCNATGCTTCTGCGGGAGCTGACCGAGTCGGGAGCGGGACTTTTGCGGGTAGCGCAGGCACAGANCTACGGCGCTTATGACACGGCGGCGGCATACGGGATGATGGAGCAGTTGTCCGTCATGGAGACCGACATCGACAGCTATAATCTGGCGTTTGCCCTNGACCGGCTGGCGGTNTACGATACAGAGTCAGTGTCCGCCACCGGGCAGATGAGCNTGCTGCAATATTATGCGGCTTCCGGAGCGGTACTGTTTCTGCTGTTGTCCGGTATGGCGCTGTACCCGGTTATGCGGCGGGAGCCGTCGGCATTTCGAAAACAGCTTGCACGTCAGGGAACGGGCGGCATATGGCAGGGATTCTGTCAGTGGATGANCGGGTTTGTGTGCATAGAGCTTCTGCTCTGTGTGCTGTGGCTTCTATGGAAAGCGGCGGNGGTCATGGCGCCGGAGACGGTGGGGAAGATANCTGAGGCANTTGTGGGAAGANGCANTGCCGNCGNNACGGGTGTGAAAATAGGGATGTTTCTGCTTGTGACGGTGACGGTGTCCANATATATCTATCTGNTGTACAGTATCGCGGGCAGCAGGACGGGCAGTATACTGCTGATCTGCCTGNTTTCCATAGTGATGGTCTACCTGTCGGGTGGTTTGATTCCGTCGGTGTTTCTGTCGGGGACGGTACAGAAGGTGGGGGAAAAGNTCCCCACTGCTTATCTGATCCGTGCTGTCGGCGGACTTTATGCGGGATACGGTGTAGGAGCGATTGGNCGNTGNGCGGCGGGAATGAGTGTGTATACGNCGGTCTTCGGAGTGGGGGCGTATCTATTAAGACGGAGAGAGTAAAGTATTTTAAGTTATGAGATANTTTTATTTTGTGTAGACGGACGCGTTGGACAGCATACAGTTGTCTTAAGGACGCGCTTTCGCTCGGTTCCAAACGCAGCGGTACTAAGAAAGAGATATTGAGAGGGGAAGACTCGGAGTGTGAGTGTGGGAAAAGAAGGAAAANCGGGCAGGGGCAGACAATATTGTATATGGATATGGCTTCTGATGAAGAGGTTGTGGAGGCAGCCGGCATATGTCATGTTGCTGGTGTTGATCCCAGTTTTGGGATGGGCAGTCGGCAGGATGGAACAGGGGGAGCCGGGCGGCGCGGTAGTGGCGGTCTGTGTGGAAGAGAGCGCCTGGAGCGGGCGGATCGTGGAAGAGCTGCGGGAACAGGCGGCGGACAGCAGTCTTCGCTTTGTGTTCCATGAAGAGGCTGTAGATGTGGAGCGCGGCGTGATGCGAGGCATGGCGGACTGTGGGTTTGTGATCGGAAGTGATATTGACGAGCGGGTCATCGGGAATGATTGGGCGAAATGTATCACTGTTTATGAGACTCCTTCCGGCAGTATTACCGGTATGGCGAAGGAGAGAATCGGCAGTGTGATCTTCAAGCTGTACTCTGAGCAGTGTTATGAAGAGTACATGAGACTGGCGGCGGTGCAGGATAAGGCCGATGAATTTGTAGATTTTGCGAAAGAGGCATACGAGCGGCATCTGGTGGANGGNAGTACNTTNGGNTTTACNTATCATGGGTATGACCGATATAGTCAAGATNCTTCTGACACAAATGTTATATCTGACACGACTGTCTTCCCCGTAAAAGGGGTATTTGCAGTGATTATTTTCATAAGCGGNATGTGNGGTATGCTGGAATATGACACNGACAAAAGTGAAAAAAGATTTCTGCGGATGGCNCCCAATATGTTGACTTATATAGTCGATATATGGATTTCNACTGTTTTTGTCTCTCTTGCGGTGCTGTTATGTCTGTGGATTTCTGACGGAATCCGGTACGGTAACGGCGTGGAAGGGATAAGCAGGTTTAGCGGNCTGCTGTCTGTCTGGAGCGTNGGTATGTGGGGGAGNCAGATTTGGAATCTGTTTCTGTATCAGTGTATTGTNGTGGTCTATTGCGGCATATTGGGAATCATACTCAGAAGACAGGAGGCGGTCGCGGCGGCGATTCCGGTTTTTGCGATGGGAAGTCTTGTATGCGCACCGGTGTTTATCAGGCTGGCGACTTATGTGCCGGTTTTCGGGGTGTTGGAGAAGTTGTTTCCGGTGACGTATTATTTGATGCTGTGAAGCGGAGGGGAAGCAGAAGAAGCGGAAGAAGCAGAAGAAGCAGAAGAAGCAGATTGCACCAAGTGTCTGTCAGTGTCGGCTCCGGAAAATGGATTTTCTAAATATTCCGGGATGAGATTCGGCCGCGAACGTAACCGCCCGACATTCGCCATCCGGGCTCAGGTCGGGCTTTTCGGGACATCCGTGTCCCGAAATTACTGGGTATTGACGGAATATTAAGAAAATCTCATATTCCTGCGCAAGACACGGACAGACACTTGGTGCAATCTGCTTTTGTGGTCTGCAGTTAGAGTCACGAGGGAAAAATAACGTGGGAATAGTGGAAGCAAGCAGTGAGAGAATACAGTAAGAGAGAATAGTAAAGGAAAACAGTATATAAGAAAACAGGAGGATAAAGATGAGTAACGTAAAANCTGAGAAAAACATTATGGAGTATGANACGGTGGCGCTGGATGATGAGAACAGTGCGCTGGTGATTCTGGATCAGACGCTTCTTCCGGGGAAGGCGGAACTGATCAGTCTGCACACCGGGGAGGAGATCTGGGATGCCATNTATCTTTTGAAGGTGCGTGGGGCACCGGCAATCGGCGTNGCNGCGGCTTTCGGAATCTATCTGCTGGCGAANGGNATAGATACACAGGACTNTGATGTGTTTTATGAGGAATTCTGTAAGCAGAAGGATTATCTGAACTCTGCAAGGCCTACAGCGGTTAACTTATCGTGGGCNCTAAACAGAATGGAGCAGGTGTGCATAGCGAATCGGGAGCTTCCGGTGTCCGNGATCAAACAGAAGTTAAAAGAAGAGTCNATCGCCATGAAGGAAGAAGATATCCGTGTGTGTAAGGCGATCGGNGAGTANGGACTGACANTGGTGAAACCGGGGGACGGCATTCTGACACANTGTAATGCGGGNCAGCTTGCTACTTGTAAATACGGCACGGCTACGGCACCGATCTATCTGGGGCAGGAACAGGGATACAATTTTCATGTTTTTGCGGATGAGACAAGACCCTTATTGCAGGGCGCGAGNCTGACCTCTTATGAATTATATTCNTCGGGNGTGGATGTGACGCTGATCTGTGACAATATGTCGGCAACCGTCATGAGAAACGGCTGGGTGAATGCGGTGTTCGTAGGCTGTGACCGGGTGGCGGCAAACGGCGATACCGCTAATAAGATCGGCACGTCTGTTGTGGCAACGGTTGCGAAACGCTACAACGTGCCGGTATATATCTGTGCTCCCACCTCGACCATCGACATGAATACGCCTACCGGTGCGGATATTACCATCGAGCAGCGGCCGGCCCATGAAGTGACGGATATGTGGTATGAGAAGCCCATGGCGCCTGCCGGTGTCAAAGTTTTTAATCCGGCATTTGACGTGACGGATCATGATCTGATCGCGGGTATCGTGACAGAGTACGGCATCGCGAGGGAGCCGTATACGGAATCACTTAAGGAGATTTTTGCAAAGAAAGAGCAAGTTCATCGCGCTTAATTATTGACCGGTATTATTGCTCAAGTACAGGCAGNCTGATCGAGAACGTGGTTCCCTCACCTTCCGTGGAAACTGCGTCGATCTGTCCCGCATGCTCTAAGACAATGGTGCGGGTGATGGCAAGCCCCAGTCCCTGTCCGCCCTTGTCGCTGCGGGTGGTGTAAGAGCGGCGGAAAATATTGGGGAGATCTTTTTCCGGTATGCCGCAGCCGGTATCGGAAACCGTGATATAGGCATAGTTTTCGTCCGCTGTCANTGAAAGNGTTATCTTGCCCTCCGGCGGCGTAAAGTCAGCGGCATTGTATAAGAGGTTTTCCAGTGCTCGGAAAAGCTGCTCGCGGTTTGCCATGATCCGGCAGGGGCGCGAGGTAATATTTTCAAGAAAATTAGGNCCGTAAAGTTCTATGATCGGGCGGCAGGTGTGATAAAAATCCGAAAGGAAAAGTGTTGAGCAGCATAGGCTCCATTTTGACAGGAGAGCTTGTCTGCGCGGCTATTTCCTGAATGGATTTAAGCCGCTCGGATAAAATATCACACTGTTCTTCTATGTGAATCATTCTTCTGTGAGTGTCTTCATCCAGCATAATATCATTCAGCCGTATAATCTGCGCCATGTTCGAGAGGGATGTCAGGGGCGATTTCATATCATGTCCCAATTCCGCGATGAGCTGTCCTCTCTCTACAAGAAGCTTTTGCAGATGTTCTGTTTTCTCTTCGACTTCCTCCTGCAGGTGAAGATTAAGTTTAATGTTTTCCGCCGCCATTTCCCTGCTGCGCTGCACCATCAGGATGGCAAAGGCAATCACCATACAAAACGCGCCGTATTCTTCCGGATAAGCGCCGGCAAAAGGTTCATAGTATCCGATTGTCAGGACGCTGTAGAAAAGGCATATGCCATTTGCGGTAGCGGCAGCCAGAATCATTTTAATATGAAGCAGTCCCATAAAAGCGCCATAGACGGTCAGGCTGATCAGCAAAAAAGCCATAATCGCCTTATACCATGAAATGAACGGTCCATACCATAGTACAAGAGCGGGGACAGCAGGAAACACAAATAAAGGGGCAATGATTACAATGCCGCAGACGCCTAAAGAAAGAATGTGAAGCGCTCTTTTCAGGCGTTTCAAGCCATCCGGCAGAAATAACAGGAGGGCAATCTGTATGGAAAAGTAAATGCCGGATACAGCGGCAGCGTCTTCTATCGCATAAAGTGTGCGTACAAGCGGCACGCCGAACAGTCTTAAGAAGGGATAGCAGATTCGCACTGCAAAGGACAGGCTTAACATGCCGAAATAGAATGTGGCAGCCTTGCTGCCGTCTTCTTTGCGCTCCCACAGTACGATACAAAATAAAGAGAGTGTGAGGGAAGAGAAAAACAGCAGCCCGTAGATGAGTATGCGGGAAGCAATAAGATGGCTGACACTGTCCGCGTCTCCGATTACGGGTGCATACCAGATTCCGCCATAATAGTGGGAATAATTGGCAGTCTGGATAATCAGTTCCGACTCGCCGTCAAGATAAAAGGAATAAGCGGTGTCTTTAATAAGAGGAGCGTAAGTGCCCTTGGGATCATACGCTTCCTCAGGAGAGTATTCTTCTCTGTGAGAATAATCTCCACCGGAAGAGTTGTCTCCATTGGAAGAGAGTTCGCCATAAGGTACCTCACCGGTTTCGCCCAGACACAGTCCGTCTACATAAACTCTTGCGGCACAGAGAGGCTCCTGCAGATAGAGCAGGACATTACCGCTTCCTGTAAGATGCAGACGCCATGTTGCAGCCCCGTAGGGATTTTTATCTTCATGGAATAAGGAAAGATTTGGATATTCACCCGCCCATGTGCTGTAATAGGACAGTGTCTTATCCGTAAAGTCTTCCGGAAAGAGCAGAAGATCCGGATAAAGCTCCCAGCCGTCCACAAGCGAGCAATAACCTTTTTCTGGAATGATACACAGATTATCTTGTGTAAGCGCGGCCTTTGTTATATATTTATTATCGTGGTGAGTAATTGTCAACAATCCAAGCAGGCTTAAAATAATTGTACCTGCGATTACCAGAATTGTTTGAAATGCAGATTTTGTAAACAGGGTTTGCTTCATGATAGCTGCTCATCCTTCCCGAAATAATGATAAAAGGTAACTATAAAGTACAGTTACGATAAAGGAATAAATATATGAAAAAAAAGTCTAAACTTTTATTTATATCGGCGTTGACAATTGTGCTTCTATTTTATAGGGCAGACTCGGTTGTTGCAATGGCAAATGAGGAACCTGCCCCGGATTCCGTATCCAGCGGTCCGGATCTGATCGAATGGATGGAGTTACACAAGGACACCGGCGGCACGGTAAAGCTGACAGATCACGTGGTTTTAGAGGAGGACTACACTTATTGCCCCAATGGCATTAACAGACCATCTGTTTTCGTTGATACCGATAAGTATACGATCACCGTAACCGGAGAGATTGAACTTATGAGTGACAATCATCTCATCTTTTCAGGGCAGCCGGACGGTAAAAGTATATTTTATGTGGCCCCGAAAGGTGCGCTTTCCATGATGGGTGTTGCAGTGGAGAGCGGACAATGCGCATTATGGCAGGAAGAAGGCGCCGGACTGGTAATGGAAGACTGCCATATATCAGGGAATATCCATTATGCGGATACGCCTTTTGTGATATATCAGAATACTGTCTACGTTGTTGTGGAAAAAGGACAAACTGTAAACGATGTACTCCCGACAGAGATCAGTTGTACGGTCAACCGTCAGGGGCAGCTCAGCCATAATGAGCCGGTGCCGCTCTCGTGGAATCTTGAAGGATCTGACGTTCAGCAGGAGGAAAGACGGCGTTTGCAGTTACAGGGTTCTTTCTTACAGGCTGCATCCGCGGAACCTGCGCTGTGTACGGTAGCTTATAATGATTATCCGCTGACCTTTTTAGATGTGACGGCAACGGATGATGGCGCAAGGTATACATTTCGGGGCGGGTATACGAAGCCGGAGGAAGCACTGCCAATCACGATAATATCAGAGTATTCTTTCGACGGAGAAAACTGGATCGTATACGACGAAACAAACGTAAAAGATGTTGAAGCAGGCTTCTTTATCGGTTTTCGAGCGGAAGAGTGTGATAGGGCAGCGTATTCCAACATATATATTCGTTTGCAGTGGAATGATAACGGAACCCGATACTTTTCCAACGTGCTCTGCTATGCGGCTGACAACTTAGAACATGTAGAGGACATAGGTGGCAGCCGGGGCGGCGGAACTTCCATTATAAATCTGCCCGAAGATCCACAGGAAAAAAGTGATGATACAAACCAAGCGGAAAGCGAAGAGGGCGATGGCGGCGCAGAGGCGGTAAACGATGGGCAGCCGTCAAATGCAGGAACCTCAACCAATACAGGGCAGTCGTCATATACAGAATCCTCAAACACCAATGAGAATCGGTCACCGTATGTAAAGTCACGGAATAACAATGAGGATCAGCCGTTACATGCGGAATCAAAAAATATAGGTCGTTCACCCTATGAAGAATCTAAAACCGACACTACTGTCACAGAAGCGAATAACGCTGACAACATAGAAAGCATTAACCGCGGTGATTCCGATATTTCTGAAAAAGATGCTGTCGCCGCTATATCCGTAAAGGGGGAAGGTGGCGCTGACCTGTCCCGAATGAAGGAACAGACGCTGCACTCTGATGTCCGTGTGGGCAATGCCATCTTGATAGCAACAGGATTCGTGCTGCTGTCCGTCATTGCCGGAATAGCAGGTTTCTGCCTTCATTCCCGGTTCGGAACAAACAGGTAGCCCTTGTAGCGCTTGGTCTGGATGTAGTCGTGGTCCGGGCAGATTTCATAGAGCTTCTTACGAATGCGCCCCATAATAACCTGTAGGGATTTTTGTCCTTTGTTGATCGGCGCTTTCCATACTGAGTCATAAATCTGCTCCGGCGTATATATTTCATTGGGATGTCTTGCAAGAAAATACAACACATCAAATTCGTAGGAAGAAAAATCTACAGAGCATGTTTCGTAACTTACGCTGCAAGAGGAAGGGCTGATGGAGAGCGAACCGTAAGTAAGCATCTGGGGCGGTTCGGCGGCTCTGCCGGAACGGATGCGTGCCTGTACCCGAAGTTCCAATTCTTTTAAACTGTAAGGTTTGCACACATAGTCGTCTCCGCCGATGGACAATCCGCGGATACGGTTTTCTTCTTCGGTATAGCCGGAAAGAAAAACAATGGGAAGCCCGGTCTTCGCGCGTATTTTTTCACACAATGCGAAACCGCTCATATCGGGCAGGTCAACGTCCAGAATAATGCAGTCAAGGGCGTTGGATAAAATGATTTTTTCCGCGTCCTGCGCAGTATCCGCACAGATCACCTCATATCCCACAGCACTGAAATACGTCTTATTATCTTCTAATATCATCGGATCGTCATCCACCATCAAAATCTTGTACATACTTATACCCATTCTTACCAGGATTCGGTCGTCAAAAGGTGCATGAATAAATTTTTATAGGCAGATTGCGCAAAAGGTTCACGAAGTTGTCCTGCGAAGGAGATTGAGATTTTCTTAGTATTCCGTATAAAAACCGCAATTCCGGGACACGGATGTCCCGGAAAGCCCGTAATGAGCCTGGATGGCGAATAGAGGGCGGTTGCGTACGGTATCACAGCTTACATCGGAATACTTAGAAAATCCATTCGACGTAGCCCGACACGAGAGAACCTTTTGTGCAATCTGCCCTCGCCGTTTATACAAAGTACCATTTGACGTCCTAGTTTAGTATAGCATAAAAATATCCCCCGAATAGTTTTTTTCATTCCCAAAATGAACGCGAAAGTAAACGTCAGGTAACAATTGCGGCCTGACGCTTTTTTTCATCAAAAAATATTGTAGAATCATGCTAGGAAAAGAAGATGAAGATTTTCTAAGGCGTCAAAGAACACCGCCTGAGAAAATCTAAGTCATATCCGTAAGACAATAAAAAATTACCTGACGAAGAGAGGCACAAAATTATGTCAAAAACAATCAAAGGAAGACTTACGGTCAGCATGATCGGCATCGTAGTAGCGAGCATTCTTCTGACCACGGTGGGAATCATTACGGTGGCGGCAAAGCGGACGATTCAGGATCAGACTCAGGCCCTGCAGTTGAATGCGGATAAGTATGCGGAGGAGATCAACACATGGATCGAAAATGAAAAAATGCTTGCGGAAGGAGCGGCCAAAAGTATAGCGGCCGGAGGGAGCATCGATACGGCACAGGTGCAGGCTGTCGTGGATACCCATGCGGCGGGCAGGCAGGAGCTTCTTAATCTGTACTGTGGGACAAGGGACAGTAAATTTATCTGGTCTAACAGAGAGATAGAAATGCCTGCGGATTATGATCCTGTGGAACGCGGATGGTACAAACAGGCGGCGGAGACAGGGGATATCATAGTAACAGATCCTTATTGTGACGCACTGACCGGGCAGATGTGTGCGACGATTGCCGCACCGGCATACATAGACGGCGATCTGGCGGGCGTTATCGGTCTGGATGTGACACTCGGAACCGTAACAGAGCTGACGGGAAGTATCAACTATGATGAGGGAGTTTACGGTTTCCTCGTGGACAGCAGCGGACAATATATAGCGCATAAGAATAAGAACTACGAACCGACTGAAACGAATACGGTTGCAGTGAAGGATATTCTTCCGGAACTCGGAGCAATGATGGAAGGAAATGAAAGCGGCGTGCGAAAGCTCACAGACTATGACGGCAGCGTTTGTTATTTTGCGTTGACGGAAATAGACGGCTGCGGATGGAGGCTGGGAGTCGTAGTACCAATGAATGATGTTACGGGCTCTTTAAGGACAATGCTTGTGATAGCGGTTGTGACTGCGCTTGTGATTATCCTGTTTGTGGCGGTATTTATGACAGGGCTGATCGGAAGAATGCTGGCACCGGTACAGATGCTGAAGCAGTTTGCTTCCGGAGATTTCTCTGAAAATGCCGTGATTGAAAAGGTTATACCCAAGGAATATAAAAACGAGACGGAACAGATCAGGAAAGCAACCACAGAGGTTAAGCAGCAGATCAGGGAAATTATTCTGAATACAAAGCAGGAAGCCGAAAGTATCAGCACAATTGCCGAGGGAACCTCTTCTAAAATGACGGTATTAGATCAGAACATTTGCGGGATCACGGATTCTGTCAGTCTGGTTATGGGGCAGACCGTGCAGGCAAGGGAGCTGGCGGAAAGTATCAGACATAACGGAGAGAAGCTGGGAAATGCCATTGAAAATGTGACGCAGAAAGCAGGAGAGGCGGCAGAGCAGTCAAACGACATCATGGATCGGGCCGGCAGGCAGTATAAAGCTTCCAGACAGTCTGCAGATGAGGCTGTTTCCATTTATCAGGAAACCAGAGAGGAGATGGAGAAGGCGATTGCAGACAGCAGACGGGTAGAGGAAATCAATGCTTTGACAGAGGAAATCCTTGCCATCAGCTCCAAGACGAATCTTCTGGCGCTGAATGCATCCATAGAAGCGGCAAGAGCCGGAGAAGCGGGCAGAGGATTTGCCGTCGTGGCGGAAGAAATCAGAGAACTGGCAGATAATTCCAGAAGGGCGGTGGACAAGATCCGGCAGGTGACAGAGGGCGTAGTGGATAACGTTTCCTTTTTATCCGAAACCTCAGGCAAACTGTTAGAATTTATGAACGGCAAGGTGATAGAGGACTATAAGGGAATGACAGAGCTTGCCGAAATGTATGAAAAGGATGCAGAGTTCTACAATGATATTTCCGGCGACTTGGGAGCAGCCTCACAGGAGATGAGTGCCAGTATGACCCAGATCAATGAGTCGATCGTTGTCATCACAGAGCTTGTAGGGGATATTGCGGATTCGATGCAGAGTATGAGCAGATCCACGGAGGATTCCAACGAAAACTCCGGAGCAGTCATGAAAGAGATGGAGGAGCTGTTCAGGTTAAGCGAGCTTTTGAACCGGACGGTGGCGTCCTTTAAAGTATAAATCCACAGGGAGGAGATATTATGGAACAGGACATTTTTTATGAAAATGATGCTGAGGATTGCGGATCTGTCCCATCAGATGCTTGTCAAGTTCGTGGGTACGAATGAAAACATTATAAATTGCAACAACATATCACACAAAATAGGATGTAAAGAAGGCAGGAGGAGCAGAAATGTTCCTCCTGTTTCTTGTATTTTTCCCCATTATAGTCCATAATGAAAAAAGCATAAGTAAAGCAGCAAAGGAACGGTCACACATGGAATATATTTCGGAAAAACAGGCAAAGAAGGCCATCATAGACATAGGACAGCGCATGTATCTGCGCGGGTTTGTAGCGGCAAATGACGGAAATATCTCCGTCAGGACGGCGGATCATGAAGTCTGGGCGACGCCCACAGGTGTTTCTAAGGGCTATATGAAGAAGAAAATGCTGGTTAAGGTGGACCTGGACGGCAATGTGCTGGAGGGAACTTATAAACCTTCTTCCGAGTTAAAGATGCACCTGCGTGCCTATCGGGAGAATGAGGATATCAGGGCGGTATGCCATGCGCACCCGCCGATCTGTACCTGCTATGCAATAGCGGGGATTCCGCTGGATGTACCGGTGCTGGCTGAGGCAATCATTACTCTGGGGAATGTGCCGATCGCGCCCTATGCGGAACTTGGCAGTAAAGAGGTGCCGGAAGTGATCGCGCCCTATTGCCACACACATAACGGTATCCTGCTCGCTAACCATGGGGCGGTAACCTGGGCGGAGGATATCTATGAGGCGTATTATCGGCTGGAATCCATGGAGTATTATGCGAATATTCTGTTAATCACTGAGAAAATATTGGGAAAGCAGAATCAGCTCACGAAGGAACAGATTGATGCGCTTCTTGCCATGAGGGATAAGTTCGGCATTAAGCGCGGCGGTGTACCGGCGGTTGACAGATAAAAAATCGAGCACAATAAGAAAAGAGGGTATATTAATGAAACTGACGGATTTGCAAAACTACCAATCCATTATGATCCAATGTCACGACAATCCGGACGCGGATGCGATCGCTTCGGGATTTGCGCTGTACACCTATTTCACAAGTTTGGGCAAAACAGTACAGCTTGTCTATGCGGGAAGAAATCAGATTCACAAATCTAATCTGCTGCTGATGGTGGAGAAACTGCAGATACCTATTATATATATAGGAGATATCAAAGGGTATTCACAGCAGGAGCCGTCCGGAAAGACGCCCGGGCTTCTGATCACCGTAGACTGCCAGTACGGAGCGGGAAATGTGACTTGTCTGCCGGCGGAGGATGTGGCGATCATCGATCATCATCAGGTGGAGATCACGGATGTGGAGAAGCGCGAGATCAATCCGCATCTGGGAAGCTGTTCCACGCTGGTATGGAACATGCTTCGGGAGGTTGGATACAAGATAGAGGACAGCAGGCTTGGAACGGCGCTTTACTACGGACTCTATACGGACACAAATCAGTTTGCGGAGATCTACAATCCCTTGGATATGGACATGAGGGAGGCGGTGCCCTGTGAAAAGACACTGATTACCCTTTTCCGTAACTCAAACCTGTCGCTGCAGGAGATGGAGATTGCGGGCGTGGCGATGATCCGTTATATCTATAATGATGATTACCGTTATGCGATCATCAAGGCGCAGCCATGCGATCCGAATATCTTAGGACTGATCAGCGATCTGCTAATTCAGGTAGCAGAAGTAGACAGTTGTGTGGTATACAACGATTTAAGGGATGGTTATAAGTTTTCGGTCAGAAGCTGTATCAAAGAAGTGCAGGCCAACGAGCTGGCGGCATTTCTGGCGGACGGTGTCGGATCCGGCGGCGGGCACAGGGAGAAAGCCGGCGGCTTTATCAGCATGACTTTGTATGAGAACGCATATCCCACGCTGCATTCGGAGGCTTTCTTCAGTCAGCGTTTGAACAATTATTTTGATTACTGTCAGATTATCTACGCGGATGAATATGAGGTTGATCTGTCCGATATGAAGACCTATGTAAAGAAACAGGTGCCTTTTGCATATGTGGAGGCTACGGATATTCTGCCCGTAGGTACAATGATTACGATTCGTACCTTAGAGGGAGATGTGGATATGACGGTGGAACCGGATCTGATCATCATGATCGGGATCAAAGGAGAAGTGTATCCGAACCGGAGAGATAAATTCGAGAAAAGTTATATCGTTACGGATGAGCCTTACTGTAAGGATCAAATGCATGCACATTGTAATACGCTGTATGAGCCGACGATCCATAATCGTGAGAACGGGGAAGTCATGCAGCTTGCCGATTATGCTAAGGTCTGCATTGCCACCGGCGGCGCTCACATCCATGCAAAAGAATTAACCGGAAGAGTCAAGGTGTTTACCGCATGGGATAAGGAGAAATATATGCTTGGCAAAGCGGGCGATTATCTGGCGGTGCGCTGTGACGACAAGCATGATATCTATGTGGTGGAACGGGATATCTTCTATAAGACATACGATGCGGCGGATGTCACCGAAGAGTTATGAACCAGCAAAAGGCTGTAAAAGCTTTTTCAGTACGGAGGAAAATATGGCCAAAGAAGGCGTAAATAAGGACGGAATAAACAAAGACATCGTACAGTATGATGCGTTTATCAGCTACAGGCATTCGGAGTTAGACAGTTTTGTGGCGCAGACGCTGCATAAGCAGTTGGAAAACTTTAAACTGCCTAAGAATGTGGCGCGGCGTAAAATGGTACAGGCAAAGAACGGAGACTTTGCAGATACTGCTGCAGATGGGCGGGAGATTGGCTTACATGCGCGGAAAACAGATGATACAGCGAACATGACCGAAACAGTCAAGACCAGAATTACGCGGGTATTCCGGGATAAAGAAGAGCTTCCGCTGGTGACTAATCTGGCGGACCCGATCACCGAAGCGCTGCAGAATTCCGAGTATCTGATCGTGATCTGTTCTCCCAGACTTCCAGAGTCAATGTGGTGCCGCAAGGAGATAGAGACATTTATTGAGATGCATGACAGAGAGCATGTGCTGGCTGTGCTGATCGAAGGTGAGCCGGATACCTCTTTTCCGGAGGAACTACTGTATCGGGAGGTGGAGGAAACCGGAACTGACGGTACCGTCATTAAAACAAGAATACCGGTGGAACCGCTGGCGGCAGATGTGCGGGGCACGGATTATAAGGAGATACGACGTAAAATCAAGAGTGAGCTGCTGCGGCTTGTGGCGCCTATGTTTGACTGCAACTATGACGATCTCAGGCAGCGTCACAGGGAGCAGAGAACCCGAAAAATAATTATGACATCTATGTCAATTAGTGCGGCATGCCTGTCATTTGGTATTGTCAGCACGACGATGGCGCTGCGGATCAGCCGGCAGAATACACAGATCAAAGAGCAGAACACACAAATCAAAGCGCAGTCGGACGAGATCGTATCGCAGGCACAGGAAATCGAGCGGCAATATCAGGAGGCCAAGAGAAATACTGCCATTTCCAGATCGAAAGAAGCGGTGGGCTATCTGGAGAATGGTGATAGGATGCGGGCGGTGGCGACGGCGCAGGATGCACTGCTTGATTTGTCCGAATCGGGCATTATAGAGGCGGATGTGGATTATCCGGCACAGGCCGTATATGCACTCTCGGACAGCCTGTATCTATATGAAAACGGACAGCAGATTCTGCCGGATCGGATTCTGGAAGCGAATACCGCTGTCAGGGTCATGACGCTGTCGCCCCAGGGCAGCAGGATATTGACCGTAGATGATTCGGGGCAGGTTATCGTATGGAATCCGGAGGACGAGAAGGAGCAGATCAGGATCGATGCGGCGCTGCGTATGAGTAGTGTGGAGAAAGAGATCGCCTTTTGGGGAGAGGACTGTGTGTTCTGTCCGGTAGAAGATGGGATCGCGCTGTACGACGTGTCGGACAAAAGTGCGGTACAAACCTACCGTATACGGGTTGAGGATTACGCGGGTATCATGGTTTTGCAGGAGCAGAAGCTGGCGATCGTGTTATCCACAGACGGATATCAGGCAGTTGACTGTACGGACGGCAGTCTCGTCTATACAGGAGAGTGGGACATGGATGGACTCATTGCACGCTCGTCGGCGGAGTGCACCTTCAGCGAGGACGGCAGATATTGGGCGGTAGGTCTGACAACGCCTTATGGGGATGAAAATGAGAGACAGGAGGTTGCGGTCTATGATACGGCGACGGGAGAGCGGTTAAGCGCATATCCCATCGAGTACGAATATATCCGCTCGCTGCGTTTCGACGGAGATCGGATCTATGTGGTCAGCAATCACAGCGGTGAACTGGACTATACGCAGGTCACGCTTGGTATGGAGAGCCGGTTACAGGCTTATGACATCGGCGGGGCAGATACACCGGTATGGACCTATGAGCGTCATAACGGCTGGCTCTATGAGACCTCCTACGCCCACGCGGAGAACAGCAACTATCTGCTGTGCTCCGGCTACAGTGATGTGGTGGCTTTAGATAAACGGGACGGCAGTTATATCGACCTGTTCGGTCTCGGTGTGGAAGTGGTAAAACTCGGCAATTACAGCGGAAGTGAAAGCTTCATGGCATTTACCAGAGACGGAGTCTGGCATTATCTGGATATGAATCGTAGGGAAGACATGGTGGGGATCCTGTTTCCCGCATGTACTTCCTCTAATGTAATGGAGTTCGCGATCGGCGACGGCTACTGCGTGACACTGCCCTATAACAGCAGAAGGATGACCCTGTACCGGACGGCAAGAGGTGCGGGAATCGAGGAATTCTATCAGGGAGAATATAATTATAAGGAAGCCGTATTAAGCAGTGCCGGATCTGAATTGGCGGCGGCTTATTACAATGATGATTATTCGGCTGCGGTGGAGGTATTCGATACGGATACGGGCAGGATGCTCTGGAATTATGAGGACGATTCGTATTATTTGGGCATGACTTTTTTTGACTATCATGGTCAAGAAACGCTTGCACTGATTACAAACAAGAAGGTGGTTATTTTAGACCCGGAGAACGGAGAACAAATCACATCGGCTGATCTGGACATTAGAGCAACGAGTGACTATCTGGGCTGTAACAGAGCCGGTTCCGATACAGATCAGGAGCTGTGGCATCGTTATGTCTATTTGTGGGATGACAGGACGCTCAATGTCTATGATCTTACGGATATGAAATGGGCCTGTCAGCTGCCCCACGAGGAAACTGCCGGTTATGACGATATAGCTGCGGTGTGGATCCGATCCGGATCTGCGGACTCCGGGCAGGAGGATTACTATGTGATCACGGATAAGGAAGAGGGAGCCCTGCATTTTTACTGCATGGGAGAAGAAATATATACCTATGGCGGCGCAGAAAGTACGGCACAGCAGGATGACATCAATTATAAATATATCGAGAATATGTTTTTCGATGAGAATGAGCAGGAAGTGCACCTCAACATCGTCTATAAGGACGGCAGAATCACCAGACTGGATATCAATCCGGATACCGACGCGGCGAACTTCTGTACGCCGACAGACGGCGATGGCAGTTCGGAGAAATACAGTGGGCTGGAAGATGTGATGCTGCGGTACGAGTCCGCAGGAGATTATGCCATTATGCAGGGAAGCCGGGATGCCTATCTTCTGACAAAGCAGGAGGGAGATATTCTGGCGCAGATGCACGGTTTCCTGTGCTGCGACAGCATAAACAGCCAGATTTACCTTACCAACAGCCGCACGATCTACAGGCTGCCGCTCTATGACCTCGAAGAAATCAACGAGATCGCAACCGAAGTGAGAAGCGCTGGAAAATGGTAGAGGCGTTAAACGGCATATCCGAATCCGGGTATGCCGTATTAATATGCAGCAAAAAGAATTGATCAGTCGGAGATATCTCTGCTTCTTCGGAATTCTTTGATTTGATCAAGCCGCTTCCTGACGGCCGCTTCCTGCCCTTGATCTTGGGGAAAGTAGTAGGTTTTGTTCTTGAGGGAATCGGGCAGACAGGTCATGTCGGTGAGCTTTTCTTCCGTATCATGGGCATATTGGTAGCCTTCTCCGTAGTGCAGACTCTGCATAAGCTCTGTCACACCGTTACGGATCTGCAGGGGCACCGGCTCCGCCAGCATGGTCCTGGCATCTTCTCTGGCCTTACCGTAGGCCACATACAGAGAGTTGGATTTCGGAGCCATGGAAAGGTAAACCACGGCATGGGTCAGATTCACGTCACATTCCGGCATACCGTTGAAATGACATGCCTGATAGGCGGCAACTGCCACCTGCAGCGCCTGCGAGTCGGCCATGCCGATGTCCTCGCTGGCAAACCGCACCAGCCGCCTTGCGACATAGAGCGGATCTTCGCCTGCTTCCAGCATACGGGCAAGCCAGTAGACGGCGGCATCCGGATCGCTGTTGCGCATGGACTTGTGCAGGGCGGAAATGAGATTGTAGTGCTCCTCACCGTTCCGGTCATAGAGGAGCATTTTGCGTCCGGTGCACTGTTCTAAGACTTCTTCCTGCACCAGAATCGAGCCGTCCGGCTGGATAGCTCCATTCAGTACCGTCATATCCAGAGTGTTCAATGCCGTTCGTGCGTCACCGTTTGCAAATACCGCGATGGCGTGTAAGAGACGGTCTTCAATATGAATCGTGCTGTTGCCGAGCCCGCGCCGGTCGGTCAATGCATGGCGCAGGAGCTTAAACAGGTCTGCTTCGGTCAGCGGCTGCAGTACGAACACTTTACATCTGGACAGGAGAGCGGAGTTGATCTCGAAGGATGGGTTCTCCGTCGTGGCGCCGATGAGGATGATACTGCCTTTCTCCACATAGGGCAGGAATGCATCCTGTTGCGCCTTGTTGAACCGGTGGATCTCGTCTACGAACACCATGGTCTTAAGCCCCATCATTCGGTCGTTCTCGGCCTGTTTCATCACATCCTTGATCTCTTTGATTCCGCTGGTGACAGCGCTGAAATCTACAAATGACGAGTGTGTCATATTTGCAATAATCCTTGCCAGAGTGGTCTTGCCGACACCGGGAGGTCCCCAGAAGATCATGGATGATATTTTGTCGGTATCTAACATCTGCCGCAGCATTTTTCCTTTACCCATCAAGTGTTCTTGACCGATATAGTCATCGAGTGACTGCGGACGCAGACGGCTGGCCAGAGGGGCGTTTAAGTCCGTTTCCTGTGTAAAAAGCGATAGCTGTTCCATGTATACCTCCATTTCCCGACAACTCGATGCACAATAGGGTAGAAACCAATCTGATAAAAACCAATTCGAATAATTCAAAACAAAACATATGTTCTAATATATCATAACATATTCTTTGTAAAAATCCAAGACAGAGTTGTGAACGATCAGAGATCTAACTAGGTTATTCAGCGCTGTGAGGGCAGATTGCACAAAATGTTCTCGAAGTTGTCGGCTGCGTCATATGGATTTTCTAAAATATTCCGGCAAGGTTATGCAAACGGACGAAACCACCCTCTATTCGCCATCCGGGCTCATTACGGGCTTTCCGGGACATCCATGTCCCGGAATTTCTGGATATCGAACGGAATATTAAGAAAATCTCATATTCCTACGCAAGACAACTTCGAGAACATTTTGTGCAATCTGCCGATTCATGTTTATTGAAGAGCTTTTTGACACCTTTATTTTATTTGTTGCCGCCATTGCGGACGCAAATGCCCGCGAATTTTTCCTTTCTATTTTCATTAGCCTGTGATACAATAGCAATGTACGGCGTAAAAAGCAATGTCCGCTGCCTATGACAGCAGCACATTCATTCTACTGCGCCGCGAGGAGTATCTATGAGTGAGAAAGAGAAGAACGTAACAGAGGAAATAACAGAGGAAGCGGCACAGAAAGAAACCGTTTCCAGAAATTTTATCGAGCAGATCATTGATCAGGATCTGGCAGAAGGTGTCTATGATACCGTAAATACCAGATTTCCGCCGGAGCCGAACGGTTATCTGCACATCGGTCATGCCAAGAGTATTCTGCTGAATTCCGGACTGGCCAAGCAGTACGGCGGCAAGTTCAATCTGCGCTTTGATGACACTAATCCCACGAAAGAGAAGACCGAGTTCGTGGAATCTATCAAGGAAGATGTAAGGTGGCTCGGCGCGAATTTTGAGGACAGACTTTTCTTTGCTTCTGATTATTTTGAACAGATGTATGAGGGTGCAGTGAAGCTGATCAGCAAGGGCAAGGCATATGTGTCCGATCTGACGGCAGAACAGATGAGAGAGTACCGCGGTACATTGACTGAACCGGGTAAGGATGACCCTAACCGGGACAGGAGTGTGGAAGAGAATCTGCGCCTGTTTGAGGAGATGAAAGAGGGCAGATACGCTGACGGTGAGAAGACGCTGCGGGCCAAGATCGATATGGCATCGCCGAACATCAATATGCGGGACCCGATCCTGTATCGCGTGGCACATCTGACGCATCATAACACCGGCGACCGGTGGTGCATCTATCCCATGTATGATTACGCACATCCGATTGAGGATGCCATTGAGGGGATCACACATTCCATCTGTACACTGGAATTTGAAGATCACAGACCGTTGTACAACTGGGTTGTGGAGGAGACCGAACTTTGGGAGAAATATCCGCCCAGACAGATTGAGTTTGCGAAAATGTATTTGACCAATGTAGTCACCGGCAAGAGATATATCAAGAAATTAGTGGAGGACGGCATTGTGGACGGTTGGGATGATCCCCGTCTTGTGTCCATAGCGGCGCTTCGAAGAAGAGGTTTCACGCCGGAGTCCATTCAGCTGTTCGTGGATCTGTGCGGTGTGTCCAAGGCTAATTCCTCTGCGGAATATTCCATGCTGGAGTATTGTATCAGAGAGGATCTGAAGATGAAACGAGCCCGCGTCATGGCGGCGCTCGATCCTGTGAAGCTGGTGATCGATAACTACCCGGAGGGGCAGGTCGAGATGCTAGAGGTGGTCAACAATCCGGAGAATGAGGATCTCGGCAAGAGAGAAGTTCCTTTTTCGGGAGAATTGTATATAGATCGGGAAGATTTCATGGAGGAACCGCCGAAGAAATATTTCAGACTGTTTCCCGGCAACGAAGTGCGTCTCATGAGTGCTTATTTCGTGAAATGTGTCGGGTATGAGAAAGCCGATGACGGCAGAGTGACGGTGGTACACTGTACCTATGATCCGGCATCCAAGGGTGGCAACAGCCCTGACGGACGTAAGGTGAAGGGCACGATCCACTGGGTATCTGCAGCACATGCGGTTAAAGCGGAGGTCAGACTCTATGAGAACATCATTGATGAGGAAAAGGGGGTCTACAACGAGGACGGCAGTCTGAACTTAAATCCCGATTCGCTGACGGTGTTGAAGGAGTGCTATATCGAGCCTTCCGTAAAAGGTGCCAAGGCTTATGACAGCTTCCAGTTTGTCAGACAGGGATTCTTCTGTGTGGATTGTAAGGATTCGGGACCGGACGGTCTTGTATTTAACAGAATTGTGTCTTTAAAGAGTTCTTATGTATTGCCGAAAAAGTAAAAATATGAGAGAATAAAAGTAAATTCCTTCGGAATTAACTTTGCGAGTTCCGCTTCGCGGACTCGAAGTATGTTCTGCAGATTCGAAGTATGCTTCGCAAACTCGAGGTATGCTGAGAAATCTCTTTATAGCATACGGAGTAAGTTTATACAGCAATTGTGACAGTTATAATTGGGAGGTTATACAATGGCAGGATTATTGTCGGGGTTAGAGCAGTTTGGCTTGAGTAACCTGGAGAACATGGATTTGTACGAAGCGCCTAAGAAAGAGGAGAAGGGAGCCGACGGCAAAGGCGAGCAGACTGTGCAGGAACAGGATTTTCTGTTTGATAAGTCTTTTAAGTGCCCGATCTGTGACAAGGAGTTTAAGGCGAGAACGGTTAGGATCGGTAAAGCGAAGTTAGCGGGAAGCGATCTTGATTTAAGACCGCGCTATGAGCAGATCGATCTGCTTAAATACGATATTATCATGTGCCCGTACTGTGGATATGCGGCGCTCAGCAGATTCTTTAAGTTTGTGACGGCTCCGCAGGCGAAGAACATTAAGAAGACGATTTCCGCCACTTTCAAACCGCAGAAAGAGACGAAAGAGATTTACACATACGACGAAGCGTTGGAGCGCTACAAACTGACGCTTGCGAATGCGATTGTAAAACAGACGAGAGCCAGCGAGAAGGCATATATCTGTCTGAAGACCGCATGGCTTCTTCGCGGTAAGGCGGAGCATCTTGATAAGAATCTGCCGGATTATGAGGAGCAGAAGAAGCAGTGTGAGGATGAGGAAAACGAATTCTTACGAAATGCATTGGAAGGTTTCCTTGCGGCGAGACAGACCGAGGCCTTCCCGATGTGCGGCATGGATGAGCCCACCGTGGATTATCTGATCGCGGTTACGGCGATGCGGTTTGAACAGTATGATGTGTCCAGCCGTCTGATTACAGGCATTCTCCAGTCCCCTACGGCGAATCCCCGTATGAAGGATAAGGCGAGAGACATCAAAGAGATGTTGATGAAGAAGATCAAAGAAAAGAATGCTGCAAGAAAATAGAACATGAAAGAATTACCGATTCATATTCAGCTACATCCGGAAAACAGCAAAACACTATATGAGCAAATTTATGAGTATATTCGGGAAGAGATTAAGGCCGGCAGCCTGTTGCAGAATGAGAAGCTGCCCTCCGCGAGATTTCTGGCGGATTACCTGCAGGTATCGCGGACAACGGTAGATATGGCCTATGATCAGCTTGTATCGGAGGGGTATCTGGAAGCGAGACCACGCAAAGGGTATTTTGTCAGCACGTACGAGGAACTTAATGCGATAGACCGGATTCCGCAGGGAGACAGATACCTGCCTTCCGGACAGGAAGAAATACCGCGGCGGGGGGAAGACGGCTCTCATCAGCAGGCTGTGCAGACGATGCTTTCCTACGATTTTTCCCCGAATGCGATTGACATGCGGTATTTTCCGTATGCCACATGGAAGAAGATCACGAAGAATATTCTCGTAGATGCCAATAGTAAGATGTTTTCGCTGGGAGAACCCCAGGGGGATCCGGAACTTAGGACGACGATCTGCCGCTATCTGCACGGGTCGCGCGGTGTCAATTGTGAACCGGAACAGATTATTATCGGAGCAGGGAATGATTACCTGCTTCTTTTATTGGAAAAAATACTGGGACGCCACATCCGGGTTGCGATGGAGAATCCGACTTATACAAAAGCGTATAAAATATTTCGGTCATGCGCTTATCCGGTATGCTTTATCCCCATGGATGAGAGCGGACTGCGGGTAGACTGTCTGCGGCAGACGGATGCGCAGGTGGCTTATGTGATGCCTTCCCATCAGTATCCCACGGGTGTTTCCATGCCCATCGGCAGACGAATGGAACTGTTGAAGTGGGCGGCCGAAGCGGAGGACCGTTATCTGATCGAGGATGATTACGACAGTGAATTTCGGTATAAAGGAAAACCGCTGCCGTCTCTGCAGGCCTCCGATCATAACGGCAGGGTGGTCTATATCGGGACCTTCTCCAAGGCGATAGCGCCTGCGATCCGTATCAGCTATATGGTGCTGCCCTATCCGCTGCTGGAGCGGTATCGCAGGGAGTGCGGTTTCTATTCGTCCACGGTGTCCAGAATCGACCAGACTATTTTAAACGAGTTTATTCAGGACGGTTATTTCGAACGGTATCTGAACAAAATGCGCAAACGGTACCGGGAGAAGCATGATTTGATTCTGAATGAGTTAAAAGCTTTTGAGAGAGCCTTCGACATATCCGGCAGTAATGCGGGACTGCATGTGCTCCTGACGGACAGGCACGGACGAGCGGAAGAAGAACTGGCCGAGGCGGCGGCAAAAGAAGGCGTCAAAGTTTACCGGATGCAGGATTTCAGGATGGGAGAGCATACAGACGATGCGGCAATGCTGATCTTAGGATACGGCGCACTGACGGACGAAGAGATCCGGGAAGGGATTGCACGATTAAAAAAAGTCTGGCTGTAGACACAGCCGGACTTTAAATTCTTAGCATATTATTCGAGTTCGCGAAGCGAATCTCGCAATTGAGCGAAGCTCAATTTTTTACCTTTTTTTGTATGATATCTGCTTCATCATATCCAGATATGTGACGGTCTCTTCGTAGAGCATCTCCGGATGGAAAGAATCGTCGTCGAAGTGGGCACACATCAGACCGTTGACAGTGTAGTCCAGCATGGCGTCCAGTTTCTCGAAGGATACCTGATCGACGAAGAGGGAACGGTCCGCCTGATTTTTCAACATAGAGTATACGTCCTGAATGACGCTGCGTTGTTTCTCGATCGCCATAAGCGCTTCTTTTACATTCTCGGTAGAACAGCGGTCAAGGAACTGCTGCATATAGGGATAGTTCTTCAGAACCTGCATTTTGGCAAATTCGATCTGCTTTCTGATCTCGAAATAATCGTCGGCGGAAGAGGGTACTCCCGTGGTCAATTCCAGCTTCATGAAACGAACGCTGTAATCGTGTAGAAAAGTATAAAGTCCCAGTTTGCTGCCGAAATAGTGAAACAAAAGCCCTTTGCTGATTCCGGCCTCCGCCACGATATCGTCTGTGCTTGCATGTTTGTAACCGTTTATGGCAAAGATCTTAAGAGCAGCATTGATCATGCGGTCCTGTTTTTCTTTTTTCAGATCAAAAAATTTATCGTTCATATATTCCCCAATCCTGTTTTTGTGCATTTTCGAGTTCGCAAAGCGAATCTCGCAAACGAGCTTGCTCGTTTTGTTAATTTCCGCAGGAATTTACTTTTTTCTCCGGAAAGTGTTGACTCTATGAGTCGTATTTGAGTATGATAGCACAAAAAAGGACGAGATTCAATGTCTGGAGAAAAACTAGTTTTAAGAAATTTTGGGGGCACAAGATGTTGTGTTCTAAACGGCAACGGTAAAAAAACATTTATTTTTTGTACATATTCTCTTTTCATTTTGATAAAATAGTATTAATATAGTGATATAACAGACGGTGAAAGGAGAACCCTCATGGCAAAAAAATTTGGTAAGTTTTTAATGGTGACAGCTGCTCTCGGAGCCGTTGCAGCAGGTGCGTATTATTATTTACAAGGTAAAGATGACTTTGTAGATGATGATTTCGATGACGACGATGATTTTGATAACTTTGATGATGATTTGGATGATGACGAGGCGGCGAAGGATACCGACCGCAATTATGTTGATCTGGATCTGGAGAAAGCGGAAGATTTTAAAGAAGGTCTGAGCGCTGCCAAGGCTGAAATGACCGACAAGGTCGTGGGTGAGGCTAAGGAAGTGACCGACAAGGTCGTTGGCGCGGCGAAGGAAGCAGCCGATAAGGTTAAGGAAGCCGCTGACAAAGCCGAAGTGAAAGTGGAAGAGTTTTTCGACGATGATGACAGTGACGGGTCCATGGACGCGATGTAATAAGACATAATTATTAGAACATAAGAAAGCCTTGCGGAGTGATAATGTCCTGCAAGGCTTTTGTTATGACAGAGATTGCGATTTGTCATTTGTTCATCACATACGGCGGATCCGCCGGATACCCGCCCTTTAACTTCTGCATGCCGCGTTCAATGGCATCCTTGGAGTTCTTCCAGTCGGCATCCTTGTTGCGGTAGTCGAATTTTTCTACCATCCATGACACATCTTCGGAGAGTCGCGCCATATTCTGTTCCATCAGCGGGAATACCATATCGTAGAACTCCGCCTTTTCCTTGTCGGACAGGCGCGTGTCGGCGCCTTCGCACAGGTCGCCGAAATGGTGCAGGCAGAATCCCTTGCTGTTCTTTACTTTCTCACGGAATTCAGGGTCTCTCTTGTACATGACGAAGAAGGTATCCAGATAGCGTTCGTATGTATCGGCATACCGCTTGCAGATATAGCAGGACTGCTCTTTTTCCGCGACCCATATTCCGATAGGGTTCTGGCGTTCGGTCTGCTTCCTGAACTTGTCCTTAAGCGATGTCTTGCCGGGTTTGAAGCTCTTAAACTGCTGCTGCATCTCCCGGATGATCTGCATATAGTGCGTCTTCAGAATCCATGCGTTGCCCAGGGTGTTGCCATAGTCGTACATTTTCTTGAAATGATTGCGGCAGAAGCCCGCCAGGTCAGTCTGTTCGCGGACATCGCTCTCCATATAAGAAGAGCCGGAGCCGAGTACGAAATCCAGCAGATCCTGTTCCACATTGCGCTCAATGAAGCAGAAAGGGCATTCGTCGTTGGCGTTCATAGCGTCGTTAAGGGGGATCGTGTATAATTGTTCTTTCATGAAATACCTTCTTTCCCGATTATTATATGGATTCGGTATCGAGTCCATAATGATATTGTACCGCATTCGGGGGAAAGGGTAAATAATAAAATGCGCAGTGTAGTGAGTCCGATATAGGAAATGAATAGCAAATTCGGACGGTATCGGTTGCGCAGGTACACCGCGCGTGCTATATTAAATGAGAAATACGGCAAACGGACTTTAGCCAATAAAGGAGTCATCCCATGATTACACAAATTCCCCAGATTAATCAGGATCAGGAACATATTCTGCCCCAGATACGCTGCTTCGCGCTGGACATGGACGGCACCGTCTATCTGGGAGAACAGTGGATCGACGGTGCGCTTGATTTCCTGCATAGGATAGAAGAGACGGGCAGAAGCTACGTGTTTGTGACCAATAATTCCTCTAAGAATGCGGCAGTGTATGTGGACAAGCTGCACCGGATGGGACTGGATGTGGGGGAGGACAGAATCGTCACGTCGGGGCAGGCCACGATCTGGTATCTGCAGAATCATTTTCCGGGTAAGAAGGTATTCCTGCTGGGCAATCCGCTGCTGCAGGAAGAGTTTGCGCAGGCTGGAATCCTGTTGGAGGAGGAGAACCCCGATGTGGTGGTGACTGCTTTCGATACCTCACTGGATTACCGGAAGATGTGCCGGGTATGCGACCACGTGAGAGCCGGACTGCCTTATCTGGCGACCCATCCCGACTATAACTGCCCCACCGAGACGGGATTTATCCCTGACGCGGGCGCAATCCATGCGTTTATCCATGCATCGGCAGATCGCTATCCGGACAGGATCATCGGTAAGCCTAACGGGGATATTGTTGACTATCTGACCAGTAGAGTCAATGTGAAACGTGAGGAGACAGCTATGGTAGGAGACCGTCTCTACACGGATATTGCCGCAGGCAGGAATAACGGGCTTAAGAGTATACTGGTCCTGAGCGGGGAGGCATCCATGGAGGATGTGCGCCGCTCAGAGGTGCTGCCGGACATGATATTTGATTCGGTGAAGGAAATCGGGAGATTGTTGACTTCACAACAGAATCTGCTATAATGAATCGTGCCTTTAGTGACGATAGTGATAATGAATATGAGTGTACACAAATATGAAAATAAAGATGTTCAAAATGACAACGCACTCTTTGAAGAACCTCAATAAATATTTTTACGAACACCGTGTCGTCATGCTTCAGTGCATTCCGGCGTTGGTGATTTTTTTGCTTGCTACGTACAGGTTGTCTGAGATCGGACAGCCGATTCTCTTTAATGACGAGATCGGGTATTGGTCTAACAGCGCATTCTTTATGGGAGACGACTGGACTTCGGTGACGGGCAGGATCGGCTATTACTCATATGGATACAGCCTTTTACTGGTGTTGATCAGAGCATTGGCAGAGCTGTTCGGCTGGAGATGGGATACAATGTACCGTGCGGCAGTGGTGATGAATGCAGGTTTTCTTGTTATGAGCTACGTGCTGGCGCTCAAACTGGCGAAGCGTTATCTGACCGGTCTGAATGATCTTGTCAGAACAGTAGCATGTTTTGCAGTATTTACATATTCATCGTATATCGTATATGCACATATCACATGGACGGAATGTACGCTGATGTTTTTCTTCTGGGTGTTTCTCTATGTGATGATGCGAGTGGTGGATACACCCGGCATTGGAAATCACATTGCATTTGCGGTTGTTTCTTTCTATATTTATACGGTGCACCAGCGGGCGCTGGGAATTGTCGTGACGGCGATACTGATGGTCATGTATCTGCGGCTTCTTAAGCGCAACCGGATGAGTGATACGGCAGCTTTCTTCGGGGGCATGTATCTGTACAGTCTGGTTCATGCCATGATCAAAGGCAATTTGCAGCACGTAAATTACCTTGGCGGTGAATCGACGGGCTGGAGCAGTATTGTCGGATATGCCCTGACGAAGAAGTCACTGGTCGTTTTGATGGCAGGGAGTATAGTGCTTTTGCTGTTCTGGATGCTCGAGAAAGGATATAAGAAGATCGTTCTTGGACTGGTGATGGCCGGAGTAGTGATTGTTTGTGCCTATTTTATTCTTAGAAGCAACGGGTATTTAACCGGTGTAGCTAATCTTCTGGAAGGAATGGGCGGCGTGGCGAATAGATTGAGCGTAAATGACTTTTCTGGTCAATGGGGAGCGGTTAAAAATATTTTTACGATAAACGGAATGATTCGTCTGGGTATCAGTATTACAGGCAAGTGGTTCTATTTGGCGTCTGCTACGGGATTAGTAGTCTGTTGGGGGATATATGGGCTGTTTGAGAATGCTTTTATACTTTTAAGGGAGCATATCAGTAAGTTCACGGCATTATGCAGAGGTCGGAGGGAGGGCGAAGCAGAGAGCAGTACTGTGGGCGATGCGGATACTTCAGAAGAGATTGTAGCTGAGGAGCCGTGGGAATTCCGTATCTGGCTTTTAGGTGTGCTGGCGGCATGTTTCAGCACTTTTATGATCAGCGCAATTTATAAGGAAGGTCTATATAAGAATGATGACCTTGTTAATGGCAGATATACGGAGTTTGTGCTTGGTTTTGTACTCTTATACGGATTATACCGGCTGCTGAATGACAAAAAATGGGTGCGCACTGTGGTCATTTACATGATATTATATATATTGGCAGGCAGATTGTGTCAGTATGCATGGGACGAACTGCAAAGGAAGGAATTCGAACTGGCACATTGCGTTATGTTTGGCAGGGTGGTCTGGAATTACGAAGTACCTTACGGTAAGATAGCGCAGATTGAGCAATACATCCGGCCTATGGTCTTCTGGTTTATGCTGTTGCTTAAGCCGGTGAGAGAACGCTTTCCGAAAGCTGCAGTAGTAAGGACGGTTCTTGCACTGATGATTCCGATTGTTGCGTGGTCTTATTTGGGTAAAACCATTGTAGATAAATACGTGGTGGTAAGGAATGAAAAACAGGCGGAGCCTTTCGTACAGTTCTCGGACTGGATACGTATATTGGGAAATGGGGAAAACGTCTATTATATAGCGGATTCCGGCAATGACAGGAATCCGGGGGCACTGCAGTTCATGTTGCCTGGTCAGCCGGTTACGGTAGTAGGTGTGACTGATATCTCATATGAAGAAGATGCCTTCTATATTATGAAGGATTACTTCTGGATGAGGGAAGATGCTGCGGTGGCGGATGAATGTGAAGAGATCGTTCGGATCAATGGATATATACTGGCAGTTAATAAGAATCAGAATCTGGCAAGGCGCTGGGATCCTTTCAGAGAGTAGACGGAAGCAAGAAGCAGGAGGCATCCGATGAAACTGATAATTCAGATACCATGTTATAATGAAGCGGAGACACTGGAAATTGCGCTCAATGAACTTCCGAAGCATATTGATGGGGTGGATGAGATCGAATATCTGGTCATCAATGACGGGAGCAGTGATAATACGGAACAAGTTGCGATTGAATGGGGTGTTCATTATATTGTACATTTCAAACGTAATCTGGGACTGGCCAAAGGATTTCTGGCGGGAATTGACATGGCGCTCCGTCACGGAGCGGATATCATAGTCAATACGGATGCGGATAATCAGTACTGCGGTGCGGATATTGAGAAACTGATCCGTCCGATTCTGGACAAAAAGGCCGATATCGTAATCGGTGAAAGACCGATTGATGAGATATCAGAATTTTCATATGTCAAAAAGAAATTGCAGCGCTTCGGTAGTTTTGTAGTGAGACTGGCATCGAAGACCGACATACCGGACGCGCCCAGCGGTTTTAGGGCATACAGCAGGAAAGCCGCGATGCGGGTGAATGTACATAATGAATATACCTACACGCTGGAGACTATTGTGCAGGCCGGACGGAATAAGATGGCGATCACATCGGTGCCCGTCAATACGAATCCGGAACTGCGCAAATCCAGATTAATGCAATCCATTTTTGATTATATTAAGAAGTCTATGCTGACGATCCTGAGAGCAGTGCTGATGTATAAGCCGCTTAAGGTATTCTTTCTTTTAGGGGTAACCGCCATGCTGGTAGGCGTTGCAATCGGCGTCAGGTTCCTGCTTTTCTTCTTTCAGGGAAACGGGAACGGACATATACAATCCCTGATTTTTGCGACTATGATGATTATTATAGGAAGTCAGTCCATCGTAGCCGGACTGCAGGCAGATATCATATCCGCCAATCGCAAACTGCTTGAAGATATACAGTTCAGGGTAAAAAAACTGGAGTTAGGGTTGTTGGATCCGGATGGCAGGCCGATAAGTAAAGGAGGGGGTGAAGAAAAGCGTACAGAAGAGCATACAGATCTGCAGCAAAGTAATGTTGTAGACGGTGCGGAAGTATAAAGCAGCCGGAAAATATGTACGACGGTGCGTTTCTATAATCAAAATTTAGGTATTATGATGATTATTCCCTAATAAAATCATCATAATACACAAAATTGTTTTTTTATTGAGACAACACTTGCGAAAATGGATAAAGTGCTTTATACTCAGTAATAGCGTTAATAAATCTAAGATGGAGGAGAGAAGTACAATGAAAAAGAAATGTATAGCAATTGCTAAAAAAGCAATGGTGTGGACATTAGCAGCTACTATGCTGGTTGCCACCCCGCTGACAGCATCTGCGGCAGGTCTTCGTGGTGTATATAAAGTCGAAGATGGCTGGGGTAATATGTACGACCAAAATGGCGACGATGACACCCGTACAGGTACTGTTACATCGACTTATACCGGTTCAAAGTCGGGTGTTTTGAAAAATGACAGTAATCTTGTAGGTATCGTTCTGGATGAGACAAATGTCGATTTGACAATGGAGGGCGCTTATAATCCCGAGAAGCAGGAGACAAAGACGCTGACGGTTGAGTTTGTCTGGCAGGATGGTATGAAGGACAAAGAGAAGGAAGAGGAGCACTTAGCAAAACTTCTGACATGGAAATCAGGCGAGAACAGTATAGTTTCCCTTAATCACAAAGTGGACAATGGTAAAACGAATCAGATGACCTTAGTGGCTAAGTCTGGTGGTAAGACAACCGTTACCGTGAGTCTGGATGATTATGCAAATAATATCCATTTTACATCCACGGCTAATGTGAATGTTAAGCAGATTGCAACTGGCTTGAAGTGGGACGATGTTGCTTTGAACAAGGATGCGTATGAAGGCGTTTCTTTGGATCTTAATGAGTATGTAACAACGGTGCCCGATACTGCAACCGATAACATTACATTTGAGATCGTTAAGGATGATGCCAAGAGTGCTACATTGAAGAATGGCATCCTCAAGTTGAAGAAAAATAAAGTTGATAAGGATGTAACCGTTGTTGCTATAGGCGAAAAAGTTAAAGAACCTGTAACAATTACAATAAAAAAAGCCACCCCTGCTACTAAGGTCGAAATCCGAAAAGTGGGCAGGACAGAGTTAATTAAAAAATATGATTGGCTTGTAAATAATGATGGTGACAGCGAGGGTCAGAAATTTGAGGTTGTGCTATCGAGTAAGAAAGAGGACGGAACTGTTACAACAGATCGTGAGAATTGTACTGACAAGGTTACATGGTCATCCAAAAAGCCTGCTATCGTAGAGGTGAAGGGCAATGGCAAAGGCGATGAAGTGACACTGGTTGCTAAGTCCGTAGGTACAGCGCAGATTACGGCGCAGGCATCAAGCGGCAAGAAGGCAACACTTAGCGTTACCGTAAGAGCAAACTTGACAGGATTTGAAATTACTGCAGCTACAGCTAATTTGTATTCGGGACAGTCTATAAAATTAGGCTCTAATCAGCATTTCGCAGCAAACGGTACTGATAACTTTACCGATGCTGGTTTGACGTGGAGTTTCGATGGTGATAAGCAAGAAGTTGCGAAGATGAAGAAGGTTGCAACAATTAATGCTAAAACTGGTGTGCTGACAATTAAGCCGGATGTTTCAGCTTTTGGTGAGTCAGACAGGGTTAAGGTTACTGCAAAAAATGCTAAAGTGATTGGTAAGAAAGATGAAGCTGAGTATAAGAAGGCAAAAGAACTTCCCTCAGGCAACACTCTTGAATTTAAGTTAACGCAAATTGATATTACATCCATTCAAGTATTAGAGATGAATAATGCTCAGATTGCAGGAGCTTCTGGGAATGGCAACAAAGTTACAACGGCTAAGGGTGCCACAGTTACAATTGCCGCAGATACATCAAGAACATATAAAGTTGTGGCAGAGGCTAAGATTACTGAAGACGGTGAAGAAAAGCTGGTTACTGCACTCGATGGAAAACCTGTAGCAACAACTTTGAACTGGGCTTCCAGTAAGGATACACTTGCGACAGCTACGATGGATAGTAATAACGGAAATGGTACTGTTAAGGGTATCAAGAAGGGTACACCGACAATCACTGTAAGTGGAGCTACTAAGAAGGGCAATAAGTATGTTGCAATCAAAGCAACTTTCAAAGCGTCTGTTACAGTACCCACAAAGTCTATTGTACTGTCTACAAAGAACAGTGCTATTGCAGCAACAAACAAGAACCAGACAATTACTCTCAAGGCTACGCTGGACAAAGGAACAACAAGCAAGGCTAAGGATATTGTATGGACAGCAACACGGATAACAAAAGATGGTTCGAACACACCAGTTCCAGAGAGCGATATAAAGGGCGGTAAGCTTAAACTTACGAAAGATAAATATGAGGCTGGTGATAAGTTTATTGTTACTGCGAAAATTGCAAATGCCGGTGTTCAGTCGAGCATGGAATTAAAGGTTGTAGTGCCGAGCAAGAAGGTGCAGTTTGTGGATAATCCAGAATCTGAAACTCAGAAGAAGACTCTGGAGTTTGAGAGCTCAGACGCAGATCCAGCAATGATTTATACAAAGGTTCAGACAGATAATGGTTGGACAGTAGCAGACGATGAGAATAATGTTGCACCTGTTACTTATACTGTAAGTAAGAGCGGCATTGTTCAGCTTGTTGACAAAAAAGTAACACCGATCAAAAAAGGTACTGTTAAAATTACAGCTACGACAGCGGATGGTAAGAAAGCTACCTTGACGGTTAAAGTTAAATAATATAGGAATAAAGTTAGAGTTTCCTATGTTATGAGGTTATTTAGGCAAGTATACCTAAGATGAGATTATATTAATGCTAAAAGGAAATCCTTCATACTTCGGTATGGAGGATTTCTATTTAGACTTTTGCGTTGTGATTAAATTACAGACAGACCGGAAGAGACCTGAATACATTATGAAGAAGACTTCATTCTGCGTTCTAATATTTCGGTCACATGATATTTCTCGACAAAGAACCGAAGCATATCGATCAACTGATTCAAAAAGTACGCAGTAACAATATGCTTCTTACGCAGCATAGGTATAATTACAGTGTTGCGGACGAATCCCTTCCCGGATTTTACAGTATCTGAAGCTGATTGTATATATAGAACAGAGTCACAATTGCAGAGGGCTTTTATTCTACGTACGTTTTTGTGCCCTCTAAAGGCGGATAGGTTGTCCAATTGCTGCAATGCGTTCCGGCACTGCTGTACATACATGTATTGATTTACAATTTGGGGGTCAATACCATTCTCTGCAAGATTCTTTGTGACATAATCTAACAATTTTTGCTGTCTTGATTCCAAGTCTTTCACATACCTTTCCACACTGCGGTGTATTTCTGAATGAACATTAGTATTCCAATAATATAAGATCTCCGATAAGGTGGATATTCTGTCAGCATGTAAAAGGAGTTGCAGAAGCATGATGAGATCGTCTTCGTAATTGACGAAACTGTGAAAGCGCATGTTCTTTTCAGCTATGAGCTGCTTGGATATGATGCACTTCCATATGGTGGGGTAAATGGTGATCTCCTTATTGTCATATGCGGCAAAACCTCTAAAAAGCATCGGCAGAAGGAGCTTTTTCTGTATATCCTGTTTTTCAAATATATCATCAGTATATGTCTCACAGGCGACTCTTCCGCCGCTTTTTTTCTGTCGGTAGCATCCGCAGATAGCCGCTTGGCTATTGTCCGATGTTATACGGCTTATCATTTTCTGGTACATTTCATCACTAACTTCATCATCCTGCTCGCAGAATCCTACATATTCGCCGGTTGCATGACTGAGTCCGTAATTTCTGGCATCGGCGATGCCGCCGTTGTCTTTATGATATACTTTGATCCGTGAGTCTGATTTGGCCGTTTTTTCACATATCGCGAGGGAATTGTCTGTAGATCCGTCATCGATCAACAACGGTTCCAGATTGTGATAGGAAGAGCTAAGTATGCAGGAAACCGTGTTTTCGATGTATGGCGATCCGTTATAAATCGGCACGATGATACTCAGTTTGGGGGATGAATTCATGGTTGCTTTGAGTCTCCTATAATTGTATGTGTGACAGTCATAATGTTGTTAGATAAATAATTTGCATGAACTATTCTTAATATATCATAGCATGTATTTTTGCTCTGTGCAATTTTAGTGATTTGGATTTGAAATTATTGAATAATCATAAGAAATAGGAGACACAGACCGGATTCGGTGGGGCGGATGGGGATGTGATTGACACTTACATCAAAAACGCAAAATAAAATACATCAAAAATGCAAAATAAAACACATCAAAAATGCAAAATAAAACACATCAAAAATATAAAACAAAATATATCAAAAGACAAAAATGAAATTGACTGCATAAATAATACATAGTATTCTAAAGATATAGGAGGGCGTTTTTTTAGCCGGATAAAGAGGTATCACATGGAAAAATATATAAATCGAATCGTAGATGCGGAATTGGATTTACGATTAGAAGCATTTGGAGCTACTTTAATCGTTGGCCCCAAATGGTGTGGAAAAACGACAACAGGGGAACAAAAAGCAAAGAGTGTTATACGAATGCAGGATCCTGATATGCGGGAAGGTTATCTTGCAACTGCAAATACGAAACCGTCTTTATTATTAAAGGGTGAGAATCCCAGGCTGATCGATGAATGGCAGGATGCGCCGGTTCTTTGGGACGCAGTCAGAATGGCGGTAGATAAGCAACAGCAAGAAGGCTTGTTTATTTTGACCGGATCAACTTCTATAGACAACAGTCAGATTCTGCACACAGGAACCGGCAGAATTTCAAGGCTAAAAATGTACCCGATGAGTCTGTATGAGTCAAATGAATCAAATGGTCAAATATCGGTTAGGGAATTATTTGAAAATCCGGATGTTGATATTGATGGAATCATGTCTGATATGAAGATCGAAGATTTAATTTATGCAGCTGCAAGAGGTGGATGGCCGGCTTCGCTTAGAGGAAAGGGCGAAGCAATAGCGTTGCTTACTGCGAAGGACTATGTAAATAATATTTGTGAATCAGATATTTCTACTGTTGACGGTGTCCAAAGAAATCCGGAGTGGGCGCGGATCATCCTTCGATCCTACGCAAGAAATGTTTCAACGTTGGCAAAAAAAACAAATATATACAAGGACGTCGTTGCAAATGCTGACAGTATGTCTATGGTAACGATGGATAGTTATATAAATGCCATGGAACGTTTATTTGTGTTGGAAGATCTGGAAGCATGGTGTCCGGCAATTCGCTCGGCAACGGTAATTCGGGCGGGCAAGAAGCGGGAGTTTGTGGATCCTTCTATAGCAATAGCCATATTGGGGCTGACACCGGAAGCATTACAGTTGGATTTAAAAACATTTGGATTCATTTTTGAATGCCTTTGCATTCGTGATTTAAAAATATATTCACAGGCTCTGGGCGGACGGATATCGTATTATCACGATCGCTATGGCTTGGAGGCGGATGCGGTACTTCATTTGGATAACGGAAAATATGCATTGATTGAATTTAAATTGGGAAGCCGTGAAATTGAAGAGGGTGCAGCCCATTTATTGCAATTGAAGGAATTGATCAGAAAGTATAATGAAAAAGAACAGCAGTGCAGGCTTCGGGAACCGGATTTGCTGATCATTATTACGGGAGGAAATATGGCATATACCAGAGAGGATGGGGTAAAAATCATTCCTATTGCATGTTTAAAAAACTGATGTTCATTTTTGTGAATGGGACTGGAAAGAGTATTATAAGAGTTGAATTATTTCCATACGGAAAGGGAGTTCTATTTATGCGCAATAAAATTGTCCTAATCGGACCGGTTTATCCATATAAGGGCGGGATATCCCACTACACGGGACTTATGTATCGAGAGTTGGCGAAGCGTTATGATGTAGAGATGATCTCATATAAGATGCAGTACCCGAAATTCCTCTTTCACAAGGAGCAGCGGGATTATGACAATGACAGCTTTAAGATAGCGGGTGCGGAATATATGCTTCACACGGCGAATCCCTTCAATATAATAAGGACGGCGCGCCATATCAGGAGACAGAGACCGGATCTGGTGGTGATTCAGTGGTGGCACCCTTATTTTGCGCCCTGCTATTTTCTTTTGACACATTTTATGGGGCGGCAGAAGATTGTTTTTATCTGTCATAATGTATTTCCGCATGAGAGATTTCCAATGGACAGATTCCTTACGAGACTGGCGTTAAAGCGGGGAAATCATTATATCGTACATGCAAAGGAAGAAGCGGGAGAGCTAGAGAAGATTAAGGAAAATCCGGATTATGTGGTGACGCCTCACCCGACTTATAATGCTTTTCGTTTTGAGGGCATGGGTAAGGCCGAGGCCAGAGAACGTCTGCATGTGGGGCAGGACGAGCATGTGCTGCTGTTTTTCGGATACGTGAGAGAATATAAGGGTCTGAAATATCTGCTACAGGCAATGCCGGCGATCCTGCGGGAGGATAGTAAGGTGAGGCTTCTGGTGGTAGGGGAATTCGGCTCTGACAGGGAAGATTATCAGGCACTGATCGATGAATCCGGCGTAGGCGAGCACGTGAACGTGGTGGACTCTTATACACCGGATCGGAAAGTGGAGAAGTACTTTGCGGCGGCGGATCTGGTGGTGCTTCCTTATATATCCGCAACCCAGAGCGGGATCGTGCAGATCGCATACGGTTTTACGAAGCCTGTGATCGTCACGGAAGTAGGCGGACTGCCGGATGTGGTGGAGGATGGCAGAACCGGATATGTAGTGCAGCCGAAGAACCCGGAGGCGATTGCGGAGGCGGTGATTAAGTTCTTCCGGGAGGATCGGGCGGAGAGTATGGCTGAGAATATTGAGAAGGAGGCTTACCGGTTCTCGTGGGAGAGGATGGGGGATGTGATTGAGAGGTTTATGAAATGAGGTGGAAGGGCGTTATGGCGATGTCCCGATTTTCAGTACTGTTTTTCCGATTAAGGAATAGTGTATGCGAGAAAGAAAAAGTTTTTCACAGCGTGTTAAAGTTTTGCAGTCTGATGAAGCACGGAAGAAATATTTTTTGGTATACGAAAAAATAATTTATTTAAATGCGTATTTACAAATTTGTACGGTATGTGTTATGATACAGAAAAGCATATTTTCTTTTAAACAGATCAAGTACTTTCTATTTTCTAAGTTTCAGATTCAGAAAATCCATGCTTTGATACCAACTAACATTATGACAAGGCAGGAGGATCTGGAACGGTTCTCCTGTATTGGCAGCTTATTCTGGGCAGAGATTGATCTGATCCTGAACAGTAGGAGCTGCGGCACACCATTAAGGAGGACAACAGATGAAAGAGGTAAATGTACAACGTAACCAGAAAGACACAATATTTCGGATGCTGTTTCGCGAGAAGGAGAACCTGCTGAGTTTATACAATGCAGTGAACAAAACAGCCTATGCCGATGAGGGGGAACTGGAAATCACGACATTGGAAAATGCAGTCTATATGAACTATAAGAATGATGTTTCTTTTGTGTTTGATTTCCAGCTGATGCTTTATGAACACCAGTCTACGGTCAACCCGAACATGCCGTTGCGGGATCTGCTCTATGTGACGGATGTGCTGCAGGGGAGGATCCGGAATGAAGATTTGTACAACAGAAGCCTGGTGAAGATTCCGGCACCGAAATTTATCGTTTTTTATAACGGAGTGGATTTCCAGCCTGAGCGGCAGACTCTGAGGTTGTCGAAGGCTTTTGAGAAGAAGCTGGAACATCCGGAACTGGAATTGACTGTATCGGTCTATAATATTAATCTGGGACATAACACAGAACTGTTAGAAACGTGCCATGTTCTGAAGGAATATGCACAGTATGTAGCACAGGTCAGGGCATTTGCGAAAAACATGCCCTTTGCAGAAGGTGTGAAAGAAGCGGTTGATTATTGTATTAGGGAAGGGATCCTGCGGGATTTCCTGTCAAAGAATCGTGCGGAGGCGGTAGCTGTGAGTATTTATGAATATGATGAAGAGAAGCATATGAAGGCTGTAAGGGAAGAAGAACGAGAGGAGGGGCGGGAAGAAGGTGAGGAAAAAATGTCAAAATTGGTTCAAAAGCTGATAGGTGACAGAAAAGATGAAGATCTCCAACGAGCTCTTTCTGACCGGGAATACCGGAAGAAATTATATTGTGAATATGGTATTGAATGATGTCTTTAGCATGCATATGTCATATTTTTGGAATACTATAAAAATAAAAAATTTGTTTCTGTTTGAGGCGTTTGTCAGAAGTGCATGTCTTATAACGGAAAAAGTATTCTGTTATTATGAATAAAAACTGAAGAAATTGTGAGGGGTTTATGGGGTGAGATAATAAATGACTGGATTTTCAGCACATATTATGAAATAATGTTTTTGGAAAGAATCATTCAGGGCAGAAAGCGATGTGTTTTGTACAAAAGATAAAATGTTCTGGGGTGGTTCTTTCTTGTTTTGCTGAAGAAACTGTGAAGATCAAGGCAGCGAAGTGAATCGATCGTGTGAATGAGCTTTTCTGTGTGGTAATTGTACGGGCAAGAATGTTCTACGAGATGTTTACGAAAGAAGATTAATGGACATGTGTATAAAAGGCGATGAAGTAGTTGGGATAGTTGAATGATGAAAAAATGTAGTAAACCATTAGTTAGCATTATAGTACCTGTATATCAGGTGAAAGATTATGTCGGGGAGTGCGTGGAGTCTTTGCTCCGGCAGACCTATCCGAATCTTGAGATCCTGCTGGTGGACGATGGCAGCACGGACGGTTCCGGAGCGATATGTGATGAATATGCGCGCAGAGATAGTAGGATCAGAGTGATACATCAGGAGAATCAGGGTGCTGCGGTTGCAAGGAATACCGGACTGGACCATGCAAAGGGTGAATATGTGGCATTTGTGGATTCAGATGACATGATTGCCTCTGTTTATATAGAAGTGCTGTATAAACTGATTGGTAAATATCATGCGGAAATAGCGGCTTGTGCATACGAAAAGGATAAGATGGATGATACTCTGTTCAACAGTGAAATTGTAAACGACAGTAATGTCAGGGAAGTGTGCATGTCCTCAGAACAGATGCTGCGCCAATGGCACGGGAAGTATAAGCAGTGGGAAACAATTCCTTGGAATAAGTTATATCGCAGGAGTATTTTGGAGAACGACGGCAGAGGCGGCATAATCCGATTTCCGGAAGGGCGGCGGCATGAGGATGTATTAATAAGCCACGTGATTGTTGATAACGCGGAGAAGATTGTTCTGACAACGCAAAAACTCTACATGTACCGTACAAGACGGGGAAGTTGTACTACGCAAATTCTTGTGACTGAGGAGAATATAAAACAAAATCTGAGAGCACAGAGAGAGCGGATGGAGTTTTTTAGAAAACGGCGGTATTGGCGGGCGTATCTGAATCTGCTCATTGGTTATGTGCTGCATTTGGTATGGTTTGGATTGCGTTGTTTGATAAATTTGCAATAAATTTTAGTGAAGAAGTCGTCCCCCTATACGGGTATATGTGTTAGGAAGACGACTTCATCCTGCGTTCTAATATTTCGGTTACTTGATATTTCTCTACAAAAAAACGGATCATATCGATCAATTGATTCAAAAAGTATGCGTTAACAAGATGTTTTCTGCGCAGCATAGGAATGATTATAGCATTGCGGACAAATCCTTTTCCGGGTGGTACAATATCGGACGCATTTTGTATATATATGATGCTGTCACAGCCGCGGAGTTCTTTTATTTTTCGAATGGATTTGTGTCCGTTAAGCGCTGCCAGGTTGTCCAATTGCAGTAGTGCATTTCGACATTGTTGTACATAAATATATTGACTTATAATCTCGGATGAAACACCGTTTTCAGCAAGAGCTTTTGTGACATAGTTTATGAGGTTATGCTGTCTTAATTCTAAATCGTTCAGATACCTCCCTATGCTTCGATGCATTTCCGAATGAATGTTGGTAGTCCAATAGTATAAGATGTCCGATAAGGTAGAGATCCTGTCGGCTTGTAAAAAGAGCTGCAGCAACATGATGAAATCATCTTCGTAATTGACAAAACCGCTAAATCGCATTTTCTTTTCATCTATGAGCTGCTTGGATATGATGCATTTCCATATGGCGGTGTAAATACTGATATCCTTATTGTCATATGCCGCAAAGCCTTTAAAAAGCATTGGCAGAAGTAATTTTTCCCTTATTGTCTGTTTTTCGAATACATCATCCGTATACTTCTCAAAAGCAACTAGTCCCCCGCTTTTTTTTCGTCTGTAACAGCCGCAGATAGCTGCCTGGCTTCCATCAGAAACAATTCTGGTTAACATTTTCTGATACATTTCTTCTGAAACTTCATCATCCTGATCGCAGAAGCCGATATATTCGCCGGTTGCATGATCGAGACCGTAATTTCTCGCATCAACAATACCGCCGTTTTCTTTGTGGTATACTTTTATGCGGGAATCCGATTCCGCCAGTTTTTTGCACAAATCAAAGGAGCCGTCGGTGGAACCATCGTCGATCAGAAGCAGCTCGAGATTTTGGTAAGAAGAATGTAAAAGGTTTCGGACTGTATTTTTGATGTGGTTTTCTCCGTTATAGACGGGGATAATAATGCTAAGTTTGAAATTTATGCCCATGTGTGGACGGTGACCTCCTAAATAATGGAAAGAATCTATTTTTGGAGCAGATTTATCATAGCATGAAATGGCAATATTTGCAATTTAGCAAAGGATTTTTGGAAATAAATTTGAAATCAAAATGCACCATAAGTGTGCATTTACAATTGATAGAACAATATGTTAAAATGTTTTGGATAGTAGCAGAAAAATATTATTTCCGTAATTTGACGGAGCGGAGATTTCTATGACAAAGAACGAATACGCGATAGTAATAGTAACTTACAATCGCGAACAACTGCTGCGTGAATGCATCAGACGGGCAGCAGAGCAGACAGTGGCTGCCGCAAGTATTATTATTGTAAATAATGCATCGACTGATGGAACCCAAATTTATCTTGAAAAGTTAGAAAAGCAAGATGGGATTTATGATATTATAAATCTTCCCCAAAATATTGGCGGGGCAGGCGGATTTGCCAGAGGGATTGAGCGAGCGATAGAGAAAGATGTAGAATGCGTACTGATCATAGATGATGATGCCATGCTTGCCCGGAATTATATGGAATTGCTCCTTCGTGCAAGACAGTCCAACCCTCAGTATATGGCCTTAGCCGGGACTGTCAAAGTAAATGGACGAATTGATACTTTTCATAGAAGGTCGATATCAAAGATAGGAATGTTGTTAAGAAATTATGGGGAACAAAAATACCGATCCCAGTACTTTACATGTGAAATTGCTTCCTTTTGTGGTATGTTGTTGGAGAAAGAGTTAATTGAGCAAATAGGATTGCCGCACCCCGGGTATTTTATTTGTCATGACGATGCAGAGTATTCATTGCGAATTAGGGAATATACTAAATTCCTGGTAGTGACAAGGGCAGTATTGAATCATAAAACGAAACTATATGATATGGTTTATCCGAGAAGGTATGATTGGAAGGATTACTATTCCACCAGGAATCGCATTCTTATGCTGAAGGAGCATGGGACGATTATTGACAAAGCAATTAATACAATGGATCTGTTTCTACATGTAAGATTCAGGAATTGGTTATTCAGAACCATTAAAAGAGATCGATATGATTGGAAATATGAAAATGATATTACAAAAAAGGCAATCAGGGATGCCAACAATATGGGCGCCAAAATAGGAGAAGAAAATGGAATTGCAGCAGATATTATTCCCGAAAGCCGAAAGATGTAAAGAAAGCGAATTATACTTTCGGGCAAAAGCCGGCGAAAGGGCAGAAGAAGGTTTTTTATTGCCGAAGGGTGAGAGCATTTCATTCGACACCTATTTTAATTCTTTTTCGATAGAAAAGTGGAACAGGTATACTGTAGTCAGTTCTGTGTTTTTAAAGTTGAAGCTGTCCGGAAAATGGAAGATTTTTTTACTGAGTATAGAATTGAAAGACGGCGTGGCTTGCGAAAGAGTTTTAGCGGAACATGTTGTTGAGACTCAGACTCCCGATGTTTTTGAGTTTGGGTTTGAAGAGGAAGAGAAGAGAGGTATTTATGCATTTCGGGCAGAAGTATTGTCCGAAGCGGGGAGTATTTACGAAGGAGCTTATTGCAGTGGTCTCCCGAATATAGAGCAGCAGAATGTAAAAATAGGAATATGCATCTGCACTTATAAGCGAGAAGAATATATAGAGAGAAATTTGAGGACATTGGAAGATGAATTATTAAGCAATAGAAATTCACCGCTTTTTGAGCATTTGGAGATTTTTGTAGTGGATAATGGGAGAAGCCTTGATCAGGAGGCGCTGCAGACGGATCGGATCCATCTGTATCCAAACAGAAATTTGGGAGGTGCTGGCGGATTTACCAGAGGCTTGATTGAAGTTTATAATAACAGTACGTTTCATGCAACACATGTTTTGTTTATGGACGACGATGTTATCATAGAACCGGAAGCTATTGTAAGAACATATATGATTTTATCACTGATCAGGAAGGGATATGAGGATGCTTTTATAGGCGGGGCGATGCTTAGTCTGGATCAACCATATATGCAGACAGAGTCCGGTGCGGTATGGAATGGAGGAAAGATAAAACCGTTAAAGAGCAATATGGATATGCGGAAGTGTGAAAACTGCATCTATAACGAATATGAAGAGGACGTGGATTACAATGGATGGTGGTATTGCTGTTTTCCGATCAACTTAGTAAATAGTGATAACCTGCCCTTGCCACTATTTATCAGGCGGGATGATATAGAGTATGGATTACGCAATATGCGGAAGTCGATATCCATGAATGGAATCGGCCTGTGGCATGAACCGTTTGATAATAAGTATTCTGCTTATATAGAATATTATAACGTTCGGAATCAGCTTATTACGAATACCTTTCATTGTAAGTGGTATGGCGTGAGACACTTAAGAAGGGAAATGTTGAGCAAGTGTGTGCAGGAGATTATGTTTTACCGATATAAAAGCGTAGAATTGTATCTTCAGGGAATTTTGGATTATCTGAAAGGTCCCAACTGGCTGGCGGCGCAGGACGGTGAGAAGCTGCACAGAAGAATTGCAAGTATGGGATATATGGCACAGCCAGTTGCTATGTTAGAAGAAATGCAGCATATGAAATACAATCAATATGATTATGAACAAAGCTGTTGTATATCAAATGCTACATATAGAAGAATACGGCGTTATATTACGTTTAATGGACTGTTTCTTCCCGCTAAGGGAGAGAATTGTATACCGGTGGCACAGGCAAACACACTCCAGTTTTATCGTAAAAAGAGGGTATTGCATTATAATGAAGCTAATCGGACAGGCTTTATCACTGAAAAATCCGTGATTTTATCTTTGAAATATATTTTGAAAATGTTTTGGGTGATGTTTCTGGTTACCTGTAAATATAAAAAGGTACAAAATGAATATACTGCAGAGGGTAAAATGTTAAGAACATTTACATTTTGGAATCAATATTTAAAGCAGGAGTAAGTAAAAGGAGGAGCAGGTGGATGAACCATTATATAATAAATAGTGTGATTATGTTGATTCCAACTGTCTTTGCGCTGTTCATACACAATTATATATGCCATGGGAAATTGTCCATAATAAGGAAAATAACCTTTTTTTTCATCTATGGTATAATGATAGGGACAATTATGTATTGGATCGCGTGGATGAGAGGAATAAAAGGGGATGGTATATCTTACATGACCATTTCTCATAAAATAGAATTCACAATTTTAGGCTGTGTTATGGCATTTTGCATAGCATTGGCAATGTGTCTTATCGTAGAAGCGGATGTAACGTTTGAAAAATTGAAAATGTATCTGGGCCGTTTTGCAGCTGATGTAAAGAAGTATTTTCGGTATGCAATAAGATCAGCAAAGGCAGATCTCCGCTCGGAAGTTGCAAATGCTTATCTCGATTGGCTTTGGTGGCTGATAGAGCCCTTTTGTATGATGTTGATTTATAGCTTGATTTTTGGTGTGGTCTTTAATGCAGCGGAAGAATATTTTCCTATCTTTATTTTTTCTGGATTGGCCATGTGGACATTTTTTTCCAGAGGAATGAATGTTAGTGTCAATATTGTTAGGAATAATAAAGGCATTATTACTAAAATTTATTTGCCTAAATTTATACTGTATTTTGCCCGTATGTTGGTTAACGGATTTAAGATGCTGGTATCATTCGGGATTGTGGTAGTTATGTTGGTATTATATAAGGTTCCGGTGTCTGTGGAAGCGATATATTTTATTCCTATTATGTTGGTATTTTTCCTGTTTACTTTTGGATTAGGAAGTATTTTGATGCATTTTGGCGTATATGTGGATGACTTGTCTTATATCGTAGGAATTCTTTTGAGCATGCTGATGTATTTCACGGGCACTTTCTATTCGGTAGGAAAGCGTATTCCGGCTCCATATGGAGAACTTTTGGAACAATTTAATCCGGTAGCTTACTGTATTGCTTCCATGAGGAATGCTTTATTGTATAATAAGAGCCCGCAGATTGATCTGCTTGTTATGTGGGGACTTGTATCAGGGGTACTGGCGGTGCTTGGAGTCTATACTATTTACCGAAATGAAAATGCATATGTAAAGGTGATTTAATGCTATGGAAAATAAGGAAATTGCTGTAGAAGTCAAGGATGTATGTATTCATTACAGGATTATGAAAGATGTCACAGTGCGGCACAGTTTTCTGAGAAAGCACGAGCGTGACACGGTGTTCGAAGCGGTTAAAAATGTGTCGTTTGAAGTGGAAAAGGGCGGAATATTTGGTATCATAGGAAAAAACGGCAGCGGGAAATCCACTCTTCTCAGGGCGATTGCAGGTGTGTTTTCACCAAATAGCGGTACGATTGACTTAAAAGGACATACCGTCTCCCTTATGGCGTTGGGGGTTGGATTTAAAAATAACTTAACGGGTAGGGACAATATTTCTCTATCCGGGATGCTTCTCGGATTTAGCGAGGCACAAATACAGGATAAAATGCAGGAAATTATTGATTTTGCAGAAATTGGGGATTTTATTGATCGCCCGGTGAGAACTTATTCCAGCGGTATGCATTCTAAACTTGCATTCGCCATAACGGCTATGCTGGAAACAGATATTATGCTGGTTGATGAGGTATTAAGTGTTGGGGATGAACGCTTCAAAAAAAAGAGCCTGAATAAAATGAAAGAATTGATCGGCGATAAAAACAGGACGGTTATTATTGTATCACATAGCATTCCTACATTAAAAGATTTGTGTGATACGGTGATGTGGATACATGATGGAGAGATAAAAGAAATCGGAACCCCCCAAAAAGTTCTGGATGATTATGTGGTATTTATGAACAAATAATATTAGGAGCAGTTATGAAAACCAGAAACAATGATGCTTGCAAAGTATCTGTTATCGTACCGGTCTATCGGGTAGAAAAATATATTGACAGATGTATGAAGAGCCTGTTGAAACAGACTTTGAAAGATATAGAGATATTATGCATTTGTGAAGAAGAAGACAGTTCTTTCAAAACATTATGTGACTATGAGAGAAGTGATCAGAGGGTAAGGGTGATAAAGAAATCGAATACCGGAGTATCCGCTGCAAGAAATGCGGGCATTAAGGCAGCCAGAGGAGAGTATATTGCATTTGTAGATGCAGATGACTGGATAGAAAGATATGCATTGCAGACATTGTATAGGGTTGCAAAGAGCAATGACGCGCAGATTATTGCATATGGTATATGGCCGACAATAGAGCCTAAGGGAGATAAGCGGGGAATGTTTCAATATTCTCCAAACAGAAATGTGGTATATCATGGTAATGGGATGATGGCACTGTTTTATGAGCATGGCAGTAAACCTTATATTGGAAATAAATTTTATAGCAGGAGTTTTTTGACGGAACATAATATATTATTTCATGAGGATATTGATATCGGAGAGGATCAATTGCTACAGTTTGAGGCTTTTGGCCAGGCGGAAACTATTTGCTTTGTGAAAGATAAACTGTATCATTATGATATAAAACGGAATAATTCGGCTATGAATACATGTGAACAGCAGCAGATCATAGAGGATAAGAATTTCAAATTGTTGCAGAGAATAATGAGCCACAAAAGAGAAAGGTATGCAAATCGCTACAACAAAGAATATATTCTTTGGATTCTCCAATATTATGGTGAAATTGTCAATAGAAGCGTAGAGAGTATTTCAGAGAATAGGAAGAATGAGATTTTTGCCATACAGGGATATTTAAAAGAAATGTCGGCAGAAAAATATATTGACAATTTACCAAAGGAGTATCAGTACATATGTGAAAGGTTTTTGAGCTATCCGGCATCGAAAACAGATTATGAAAGGATACATTTGCCATATAAGTTATTTGAAATTTATTTGACGGAGCAGTCAGAAGGGTTTTATGAGAAAATGACAGCCGCCAGTGGGGTGTTTGAAAAAGTTAAACGGGTACATGAAGCGATTGTTTTTCATGAGTTCAGGCATTTAGCAACGAAAGCGCTGGTGAGGTTTGGGGTATTCTGAGAGGAAGTATTATGGAAAGAAAGAATTTTGATATCGTTGCTTCTATGGCGATAAAGGGAAGTGCTATTTTGATGATGCTATTTCATCATTTGTTCCGAAATGGACTAAAATGTCATGAAATATATGATATTATATATTTCCCGTTTCCGGGGAAAAATATATGTAATGTTGCTACTGTATTTAAAATATGTGTTGGATTGTTCGTACTCGTATCTGGTTATGGACTATATCTAAATTATGAAAAGACAGAATTATCTCCGTCAAAGTGGGTATTACAGAGAGAAATTAAGTTATTGTCTGGCTATTGGGTAGCGGTAGTATGCTGTTGGATTGTATGCCAATTCGTAAATCAATCTCCTCAATATAAATATTTTGATGAAAATATTTATACAGGAATTAGTTATATGGTCGTAGAATTCTTGGGCTGTTCCACATTATTTGGAACTCCAACACTAGTAAGCGAGTGGTGGTATATGAGTGCGGCGGTGATATTTGTCGCTATGGTTCCTTTTGTTATGCTATTTGAAGATAAGCTAGTGGTGTTAATGATGGTGGTTATGGCATTGCCCAGGATGTTAGGAGTTGGGTTTCAAGGGGGAACTGCGATTTATTCTTTTGTGTTTACATTTCTTTTAGGGATGCTGTGTGCGGAATACGATATTGTGAATAAGTGGATAAATGTAGGAAACAAGGGGGAGAAGAGAATTAAATTTGTAATGGAATTAGTAATTCTTTTTGTAGGGTATAAATTTTGGCTAAAAATTCCGATTAATGTCTTTTGGGAATTTCATTATGGTATATATCCGTTATTAGTGCTATTGTTTTTGGCAGAGTTCATTATACCTGTTTTTGTGATACAAAAAGGTTTGACTTTTTTTGGAAATCATTCGGCGAATATGTACTTTATACATTCGTTATTTATATATTATTTTAGTGAGTTTATTTACAAAATGCCACACTTTTTGGTATCATATATTTTATTGCTGGGAATGTCTTTGGGCGCTTCGATGTTGCTTAATTTATTGAAGAAAATAATAAAATATGAAAAGAGAATAGCTACTCTATTGCAAATAAATTAATAACAGCTTATTACCATACACTAGCCATGAAAGTGTTGAGGGGAATGGTATGACTAAAATAAATGAGTATAAAATATCAGTCATAACGGCAATTTATAATGTAGAAGAATATCTTGAAGAGATGATAGAAAGCATTATTGCACAGACCATTGGATTTGAGAATGTGCAATTGATATTGGTAGACGACGGTTCCAAGGACGGTTCGGGAAATATTTGTGATAAGTATGCACTGCAGTATCCGGATAATATATTAGTTGTGCATAAAGGTAATGGTGGAGTATCTTCGGCAAGGAATGAAGGTTTGAAGTATATTAAGGGAGAATATATAAACTTTACCGATGCCGATGATATGTTAGAAGAAAATGCACTGGAGATGATGTATGAGTATTTAAAGGAAAATGAAGAGCAGATAGATTTAGTTGCAATCCGGATGGAATTCTTTGGTGCAAGAGAAGGACAGCATGTTTTAGACTATAAGTTTGAGAAGACCAGAATAGCAGATTTGGAAAAGGAATATAATGCTATTCAACTTTCGATAAGTTCTACCTTAATAAAAAAGGAATGTTTCAACAACAGATACTTTGATGCTGGATTATCATATGCGGAAGATGCTCAGCTTATAGTTGATATATTATTGGATAAAATGTGCTATGGAATTGTTTGCGGAACAAAATATCTATATAGGAAACGTGCAGCAGAAGATTCATCTATTGATTCAAGACGGCAAAAAGCCGGTTATTATATTCCATACATGGAAAGATTTATATTGCATTCTTTGGAAAATGCTAAAAACAAAAGAGGATATATACCTCAATTTGTGCAATATACCTGTATGTATGATTTGCAGTGGTGTCTCAGTCAGAATCAATTGATTAGTGCAGGAGCTGGTATAACAAAAGAGGAAGGGGAAAAATATAAGTCTCTTATTCTAAAGTCTTTACAGTATATTGATAACAACATAATAAAAGAACAGAAAAATATCAGCAACAATTACAAAACGGCAATTTTATTATTAAAAAAAGAGAATCAGGATAAGAAACAACTCGTTTTTTTTCCGGATGATATAAAGCTTCGTATATGGGGACAATTCACATCTGCGGGAGTCAGTTCTTATACAATGTTCTATGAATTCATTCATATTTATCCGGATGAAATCATTATAGAGGGGTACGTCAGGTATTTTGCGGAGCTTGATGGTATAGAAGTTATTTTGAAAGCAAAGGGCGAGAAAACATTAGTTGAATATAAAGCGGAACTTTTTGAAAGAATGGAGTGTTGTTCCTTCTGTATGGATGAGGTGATAACTCAAGCGAAAGGGTTTCGGTTCAACATAAAGCGGAGTGGAATACCTAAAGATGTAGAGTTGCAGATGTATCTGCGTTATCATGATACTGAGATATTGTGTGGGAATATTGCGTTTAGAAAATTTTTTCCGTTATCAACTCAAATGAAAAGCAGCTATTTGTATGACGATGGAATACTTCTCACATATTCCGGACATGTATTGAACTTGTCAAAGACAGCTGACAAGGAAGTTGTAAAGGAATGTGAAAGAAAATTCCAAGAAGAAATAATGAATCAGGAAGAAACGTTTGCAGAGGATGCTGTAAAACTTAGAAAAATTTACCATGTATTAAAACGGATAAAAAGAAAAGAAATCTGGTTGATTAGTGACAGAATATCAAAAGCAGACGATAATGGGGAAGCGTTTTTTACATACATGAATACGATAGGGAAAAAACGGAATATACGAACCTATTTTGTGTTGGATAAAGCGTCTGAAGATTATGAAAGGTTATGCAAAATTGGAAAGGTTGTATCATTTAATTCTGAACAACATAAGTTAATTTCTCTATTATGTGACAAAATAATCTCATCACAGGCAAATGACTATGTTTTTAATCCTTTTTTGGATTTATCTTATTTATATAAGGATATAACGCATCAACAAAAATTTGTGTGTTTGAAGCATGGTGTTACGAAGGATGATCAGAGCCGATGGCTTAGAAAAACGAATAAAAATATCAGCTTGTTAGTAACGGTAACACATGATGAATACCAATCAATATTGCAGAGTCCATATTATTATGGTGAAAAACAAGTCAAGTGTACCGGTTTTCCAAGATATGATTATCTTAGTAACGGTATAAAAGAGAAAAAGGTGATTACTTTTATGCCTACCTGGCGCTCTTACTTGGCGAGTGATTTTGATATTCACACGGATTCTAGGATATTAAAGAAGGGAATCGAGGACAGCCCTTACTGTAGGATGTACGGACAAGTATTTTCAAACGACAGATTATATAAGGCGGCTGAAAAATATCATTATGTAATTAAATTGATGTGGCATCCCGAAATGCCCAGAGAATGTATGCAGTATTTTAACTGTGGGGACAGTATTGAAATACTTGGCAGAAATACCAGATATAAAGAGATATTTGCAGAATCAAATTTGATTGTCACGGATTATTCGTCTGCAGTTTTCGATTTTGCTTATCTTCACAAGCCAGTTATATACTACCAACAGGATGCTGACGAGTTCTATTCTGGGAAGCATACCTATGATAAGGGATATTTTGATTATGAAAGAGATGGTTTCGGGGAAGTGGAATACACAGCGGAAGCATTAGTGGATAGAGTCATTGAATATATGGAAAATGACTGTCAGCTAAAGGATGTTTATAGAACCCGTATAGAAAAGACGTTTCCATATAATGATAGAAATAATTGCAAGAGAGTATATGAGGAAATAATAAAGCTGTAAACAGATCAGTTAAATATACAAAAAGAAATAAGAGTATATAAGGAGCAGGTATGGAAGAAAATAAGGAATATAAAGTGTCAATAGTGACTGCCGTATATAACGTAGAGGAATACCTTGAAGAAATGATAGAAAGCATAATTGCACAGAATATTGGTTTTGAGAATGTGCAGTTGATACTTGTAGATGATGGTTCAAAGGATAATTCCGGAAATATCTGTGACCAATATGCGTTGCAGTATCCTGATAATATCGTAGTAGTGCATAAAGAGAATGGCGGAGTATCCTCGGCAAGGAATGAAGGCTTGAAGCATGTTAAGGGAGAATATGTAAATTTTACAGATGCCGATGATATGTTAGAATATAATGCGTTGGAAGTGATGTATGAATATTTGAAAGAAAATGAGGAATGGATAGATTTAGTTGCCATACAGTTTATATTCTTTGGGGCAAAGAGCGGAGGACATCCCTTAAATTATAAATTTAAAAAAACCAGATTGATTGATTTACGAAAGGAATATAACTGTATTCAGCTATCCTTGAGCTGCGCTTTAATAAAAAGTGAATGCTTCAATAATAGGTGTTTTGATACTGAACTGGCGTATGCAGAAGACGCAAAAGTTGTAATTGATATATTATTAGATAAGATGCGATATGGGGTAGCTCGTGGTGCAAGTTATCTATACAGAAAACAGGAGGCTGGTGGTTCTGCAATTGATACAGGAAGGAGTAAACCCGCTTATTATATTCCATACATGGAAAGATTTATAATGCATTCTTTGGAAAATGCGAAAGCAAAAAGAGGATATATACCTCAGTTTGTGCAATATGCCTGTATGTATGACTTACAGTGGCGTTTAGATCAATATCCATTAGTGGAATTGGGGGTTCTTGATTCAGAAGCAGAAAAACAATATAAGTCTCTTATAATAAATGCGCTGCAATACATTAATAATAAAATAATCCTCGAACAAAGAAATCTTGGAAACAATTATAAAATGGCAATTTTGTCACTGAAAGAGGAAAATAAGGGTAAAAAGGAAATTGAAGCCTGCCCTAATGACCTACAAATTTGTATAGAAGATATTTCATCTGCAAGTGCAGGTTCATACAGTATGTTTTTTGAGTTCATTTATGTTTATTCAGAAAAAATTGAAATAGAAGGATATATTAGATGTTTTGCTGAGTTTGATGATATAGAAGTGATTTTTAGATCAGAAAGTGAGGAAGATTCTTTTATTGAGTATAAAGCGGAACTTTATGATAGAGAAGAAAAAAGTGCATTTTGTATGGATGAGGTAATAACACGGGCGAAGGGATTCCGGTTCAGCATAAATAGGGATGAAATGCCTGATGATATGGAATTGCAGTTGTATTTGTGTTATCAAGATAATCATATCATTTGTAAAAATATTATGTTCGGAAAGTTTTTCCCGTTAGCTAAGCAGCTTAAAAACAGTTATTTCTATCAAGAAGGAATACTTCTTACATACTCTGGAAGTAGATTAAAGTTATTAAAGACGGCAAACAGAAGAATTATAAGAAAACATGAGAAGAATTTTCGAAAAGAAATGCTTTTAAAACGAGATAAGAGAGTGTTTAGAGGTTGGATAGCACGAAAGAGCTACTATATGTTAAAACCATTTAAAAGAAAAGAGTTATGGCTGATTAGCGATAGGCTGACGAAAGCAGATGATAATGGAGAAGCTTTTTTTACCTACATGAATACAATTGGAAAAAATACTAATATAGACACTTATTTTGTTTTGGATAAGGAGTCGGAAGATTATGAACGACTGCGTAAAATTGGGAAAGTGGTTCCGTATCATTCTACAAAACATAAAATATTATCTCTTTTATGTGATAAGGTAGTATCATCACAGGCAGATGATTATGTTTTTAACCGTTTTTTTAATGAGATGTATTTATACAAAGATATATTATATCGGCAAAAATTTATATTTTTACAGCATGGCGTTATTAAGGATGATTTAAGCAGATGGCTTGCAAAGTCGGGTAAAAATATTGACATATTTGTGACTACTACTTATATGGAATACCAGTCCATTTTGCAATGTGCATATTATTATGATGAAAGACAGGTTAAATGCACTGGTCTTCCGAGATATGACTATCTTTATGATGATACAAAAGAAAAAAATATAATTACGTTTATGCCGACTTGGCGCTCATATCTTGCTGGTAATCTGGATGTTCATACAGATTCGAGAATATTAAAGAAGGGAATTGAGGATAGTTCTTACTGCAAGATGTATCGTCAAATTTTTTCTGACAGCAGATTATATGAGGCAGCAGAGAAATATCATTATGAGATTAATATAATGTTGCATCCTACAATGCCCGTGGAATGTATTGAATATTTTAATTGTGCCGATAGTGTCAAAATACTTGAGAAAAACACCAGATATAGAGAATTATTTGCTGATGCTAAATTGATTGTGACAGATTATTCATCAACGGTGTTTGATTTTGTCTATCTGCGAAAACCCGTTATTTATTATCAGCAGGATGCAGATGACTTCTTCTCAGGTAAGCATACGTATGATAAGGGATACTTTGATTATGAAAGGGACGGTTTTGGAGAAGTAGAGTATACGGCGGAAGCTTTGGTAGACCGGATTATTGAATATATGAAAAATGGGTGCAAGCTGAAGGATGTTTACAGAGAGCGGATAGAAAAAACTTTTCCCTATAATGACAAAAATAACTGTAAGCGAGTGTATGAGGAAATTATGAAGTTGTAATAGTCAGCGAAGCACTTGTGTATTGAAGTCAGTGTTCTGCTTCTCTAGTGCAAAAATGAATCTGGCAAGCTTTTTGGCTACATGTGACATGGCTTCCGGTGTGTGGGGCCTTCGGCCCGTTTCCCAGCATAATAAGCCGCAAATGTCATATCAAAGCGGATAAGAGGAAATGTGCTCTTCTTCGATGGGGTTCCCAATCGGTGCTTCCAGTATTGCTATCTGTTTAGCGACATAATGAGCAAATTTAGGATATAGAATATATTAGAATGTAAAGGAGTTGAGTTGTATTATGAAAACAATAACAAAATGGTTAAAATTGCCTTTTACAAATAAGTCTGTGTCGCAGAATATTGCATTAATTTTAATTTCTATAATTATCACATGCTCTATGTCAACTGTTATAAACACACAAGTAGACAAGTTGCTTGGCAACGAAATGAAGAGCGTAATTATAAGCTTTTCATCTGAGAAAAATGATAACAGTACCGGATATGGTATATACATTGTGAACAATTCAACAAAGGCCCCCAGAGATGCATACCAATATATAATACAGTCTTTGGAATCGTCAAATATAGAGTATACGATTTTGGAAAACTGGTATAACAACAGCCAGGCTGCGGTTATGATTGACTCTAATGTCAATTCTGACAAGCTGCTTACATTCCAATGTCCGTTTTATTCAAATACTTCCATTGATTTTGTGGCTGGTACTGAAGGAGGAATATTAAATGTAGACTGCGGTGCATTTTCCAAAGAATATGACTTGTACAGCGAAAATTTGTCGACAATTCGATGCACTCCGATATGTGAAAGTTATAGTCATCTTATTCCTTATTTCACTATATATATTTTGTTTTTTCTATTTTCTGTCATACTGGTTTACCTTTTGAACGACTGTGTCCTGAAAAAAATATTATGTTACTGTAGTAGAAATGAAAGCAATAGATTTATTAAGTATAACATGAAAATAGATACTCCAATTATTTTCTTCTCTTTATCCGCATTTTCGCTTGCCCAATATTTTGGGGGGTATGTGCCGAACTATTTTGTAGGTGGCGATCAAATGAACTATTGGGAATTGGTTTCATCACTTAGCGATTTTGAGGCTTTAAAATCAATTTCTGACCATAGAGGGTATTTGTGCTATTTATTGCCTGCAATATGTAAAACTTTTGAAATTCATTTAGGGATAAATGCTGTGGCACTATGGATTGTTTTTCTTAATCTTCTTGCTGCTATGCTTTTCGGAATTATTTTACCAATGCTGTCAAAAAAAATATTTGATATTGAAATCACACGCTTACAGGTATATTCTTCGATTTTTATTATGTGTGTTCTTTTAAGGGGACAGCTATTGTATGTCTTAATGGATTTTCCCGCGGTAGTACTTTTTTTTGCAGGACTGACCGGTTATATATATTTTATTAATAAGCCTGGCGCATTAAACGGAGTATTTTGTGGAATTTGTTTTTCAGCTGCTATCAATTTTAGAGCATCATATAAAATAGGTGTTTTGGGAACATTAGCTGTTTGGACAATTTATTCAATTGTGGAGAAAAAAAAGCAGGACAAGAGTGGTTCAATAAAAATATTTAGCAAAAAAAATATTATGTGTATAATCATGTTGCTTTTCGGATTTATATTGATATGTATTCCCCAGCTTATGATAAATTCTTCAAAAGGCGTAGTTTCGCTTTTCCCATTTACGAGAAACGGCTCCTATTATGGGACTGATGCTTTTCATAGTCTTCCGGAGCTTAGCGCAAGCCTTTCTTTTGAAAACATGAGAGTGTATCCACTGGGCTCTAAAGCCGATACTCAAGTACAAAGCATAAAAGTTGATTATATTGGTGATATATCAACAGTTCTTAACTTTCAGCAGCTTTTTGAAATGTTTTTACGAAAACCTGTTGATACTTTAATCTACATTATGAAAAAAATATATTTAGGCTTTAATACTCTCGACCCGTTTGTTTATTCAAACGGTAGATATAAGGGATATCGAGACAGTATTGTATGGATTAGCTGTTTGTTGAACTATATAGTTTTTTTCAGCGGAATTTACGCTACATTTAAGCTATCTAAAAACATTAAGGAAAAAATAGTGTTCTTTATAATTGCCGGGTTTCTAATTTTGCCGATGACAATTGAACGTGTGGAGTGGAGATATTATTTATCAGGATATATTTTGGCCAATTTTCTTTTCTGCTATCATTTTCTGCCTGAAGCATCGAAATGTATAATAGATTGCCGAGAAGAGGCTAAGAATTATTATGGCGCACTTGTTATTTTTTTAATAACGACAATTATTATATGCGCCACTATTACCTAGGGTCTGCTGCAAGCCATCTTTCTCTGGCAAAAATTAATACTATTTGTCTTGACTATAGGATTAGGGATATTGATGGTTATTGATGCGATTCGGTATATAGTGAAATCAAAAGAAAGAAGAGGATATGCGGTGAAAAAGGTTTCCATTGTAATAGGTTTATATAATTCTGAAAAAACAATTAAAGATGTTTTAAATGAGATTGCTTTTGTTTTTTCTCAACAGACAGAATATATATATGAAGTGATTCTTGTTGATGACTATAGTCCGGACGGGGTATATGAACTTGTAAAGAAGGCTGCAAAAGAGGATGACCGGATTAAAGTTATTCACCTGTCAAAAAATGTGGGGCAGACAAATGCAGTTATAGAGGGTTATCGGTATGCCCAAGGTGATTACATAGTCGAGATGGATGATGATATGCAGATGCCGGCGGCGGCGATTCTGGGTATGCTGCAGAGGCTGGAGGAAGGAAATTATGATGTCGTATTTGCAAAATATCCGGAGCAGAAGGAAAGTGCATTCCGCAGGTTTGGCAGCAGGGTAAATAATAAAATGACAGAAATTATGTTGGGAAAACCGAGTGACATACGTATTAATAGTTTTTTTGTAATGAGAAGGTTCGTGGTGCAGGAAATAATCAATTATGCAAATAATTTTCCATATCTATATGGCATTATATTTGCGATTACAAAAAATGTGGCGAACTTTGATGTAGACCATCGGGAGCGGACAAATGGAAAGTCAAATTATACATTTTGGAAGCTGCTTGGCCTGTGGATGAATGGATTTTTAAATTTCTCCATACAGCCTTTACGGTTTGCTGTACGCCTTGGTGCAACGATTACTATTATCAGCTTTTTAATAGCAGTTATTTTGATTATCCAGAGAATATTTGGAGATACACAGGCAATAGGGTGGACCTCTACCATAGTAGTAATCATATTCTTTTCTGGCATCCAATTGCTTGGAATTGGGTTGTTAGGAGAATACATTGGAAGATTATATCTGTCTGAGAGTAAGCTGCCAAGAGCCACCATAAGAGAAACAACGAATTGTGGGAAAAACAAAATGCAAGAGGAGAGTTAAAATGGATAAAATTTTAGTGACACGCGCATCGATGCCGCCCATGCAGGAATATATGGATGAGATAGCAGATATATGGGAGACCCATTGGCTCACGAATATGGGAGCTGAGCACGAGAAATTAACAGTACAGTTAAAAGAGTATTTAAAGGTAGATTATATATCTTTGTTTGCTAACGGACATATGGCATTAGAATTGGGGTTGCAGGCTTTAAACTTAAGCGGAGGTGAAGTGATTACAACACCTTTTACATTTGCTTCCACGACCCATGCAATTGTGAGAAATAAATTAAAGCCGGTGTTTTGCGATATCAGAGAGGATGATTATACAATTGATGCCAGTAAAATAGAGAGTTTAGTGACAGACCGCACAGTGGCTATCGTGCCGGTTCATGTTTATGGAAATATATGTCAGATAGAAGAAATAGACAGGATAGCAAAGAAATATGGTTTAAAGGTGGTTTATGATGCGGCACATGCCTTTGGAGAAACTTATCAGGGGAAAGGTGTTGGAAGTTTTGGTGATGTATCCATGTTCAGTTTTCATGCAACAAAGGTATACAATACAATAGAAGGCGGAGGTATATGCTATAAGGATGAAGATTATGGGAAAAAATTGTTCCGATTAAAGAATTTTGGTATACGTGATGAAGAATCTGTGGACGGAGTAGGCGCTAACGCCAAGATGAATGAGTTTTCGGCAGCTATGGGGATCTGTAATCTGCGGCATGTTGATGATGAGATAGCGCAGCGTAGAAAAGTCGTGGAGCGTTATCGAAAAAACTTGTCAGGTATTGACGGCCTTCGGTTAAATGTGGAGCAGCCGGATGTTGTTTCCAATTATGCATATTTTCCGGTGTTTTTTGATGAGCAGAGATTTGGTGCAACCAGAAATGAAGTTAGTGAGTGCCTGAAACGTAAAAATATTTTTCCCAGGAAATATTTTTATCCGTTGACAAATACATTTGAGTGTTATAATGGACAGTTTGATGTAAGTAATACTCCGGTGGCGTTGAGGGTTTCTAAGCGAATGCTTACATTACCCCTGTATGCAGGTTTGGATTTAGATACAGTAGACCAGATTTGTGAAATAATTGCCCAAGCGGGAAAGGAGGCAGTTGATTAATGACAAGTTATTATTCTGAAGAAGAATTAAAAGATTTAGGATTGGCAGAATATGGCGAGGATGTTCGTATCAGCAGGAAATGTAGCATGTATAGTTCAGAAAAGATTAAGCTAGGTAATCATGTCAGAATTGATGACTTCTGCATTCTTAGCGGTAACATAGTAATTCATGATTATGTGCATATTTCTGCATATACTTCTTTGTTTGCAGGACACTCAAAAATAGAGGTTGGCTCTTATTGTGCATTGTCTTCTCGATGCGCAGTATACGCAGAAAGTGATGATTATTCTGGTGATTCCATGGTTAATCCTCTTGTGCCAGCACAGTTTCGACATATACAGTCAGAGGAAGTTAATATTGGTAATCACGTAATTGTGGGAACAGGCGGAACAATTTTGCCAGGGGTGTCTGTCGGCGAGGGTGCTTCTGTGGGAGCGATGTCTTTGATTATTCGGGATATTGAACCATGGACAATAAATGTTGGCATTCCGTGTAAGAAAATAAAGGAACGCAGCAGAAAACTTCTGGAATATGAACAGGAATGGATGAAGGAAATACATTAGGAAAACTGTAGATGGAATAAACGATTATCGCAGAATAAGGTAGAAATGTTTTATGTGTGATCGAATAAGGAATTTAATCAAAAGAAATCTAGCGGACGAGGTCTATGATAGTTTTATGCAGTTTGTAAAATTCGGAATAGTAGGGGTGAGCAATACAGCGATTTCCTATATTGTTTATCTGGTTAGTCTGCTATCCTTTCGAAAGTTAGGTATTTTGCTGAATAATGGGTATCTTGTTGCACAGGTGATTGCCTTTGTATTAAGTGTACTTTGGTCATTTTTTTGGAATAGTAGACTGGTATTTACCCTAAAGGAAGGGGAAGAGCGGTCTGTTATTAGAACCTTAATTAAGACTTTTGTTTCTTACTCATTTACAGGATTATTTTTGAATAGTGTGTTATTAATTTTGTGGGTGAGAGTAATGCATATATCGGAACTCATTGCACCAATTATTAATTTACTTGTTAGTGTGCCGCTTAATTTTGTGATAAACAAATTTTGGGCGTTTAGGAAAAAGGGTTGAGAAAGTGGGGAATGATTGGATAATACAGCTCAGCCAGAAAGTAAGCGCTGAATAATAGGGTGGATTTTTTCGCCTTCATAAACTTATATAATGATTGCCAGGAAACGCGGGTGCTTTGCTCTGGCTCCAGCGCTAGAGGCAAGCGTTTTACTCTGTCTTCAAGGAGCGATCATTATGAATCCTAACTGGGTAAGAAAACCAGAACAGATCAAACTTATCATGGAGTGCCGCCAAAGCGGACTCTCCGATTATCAATGGTGCAGGAAACAGGGAATCAACCCAGGAACCTTTTACAACTGGGTCAGCAA